>DASQLD010000031.1:0-11453 GCA_035630195.1 Bryobacteraceae bacterium | reverse complement strand
TCGTGACATCGCTTCAACGGGAGAGACGCGCGAAGCTTCCCAGGCAGGCAAGAGCGCCGATAGCAACGCGACAACGAGTCCGATGGCCAAGCCAATCAGGGCGACAGGCCACGTAAGCTCAATCGCGCCTGGCCGGCTGCTGACATACAGCGATTCGACGGTGATGGAGACAAGTTGGACAGCGCTTTCGGCGAGGACGCGCCCAAGCGCTAGCCCCAAGCCCGCGCCTAGTAGTCCGAAGCACGCGGCCTCGCCCAGAAACGCCAGCAGCACTCCACCGCGAGTGGCGCCCAGAGATCGAAGGATGCCGATTTCGGTACGACGTCGGACCACGGAGACAGAGATCGTGTTGTAGATGAGGAACGCGCCGACGACGAGGGCGATGTAGCTCAGCACCCGAAGATTCCAGCGAAACGCCGCGAGCATACGACGGTTTTCCCCGGTGCGCGAGCCGAATGGAGCGACCGTGTATCCAGGGCCGAGAGCTTTTCGGAGTTCCTCTTCGACGTCCTTGTTTGCCTCCACCAATATACGGTCGAGTGTTCCGTTGCGGCGGAGCGCGAATGTTGCGGCTGCGAGATCCATGCCGATCACCGCGCCTGCTTTCTCGAGGAGCAAGCCGTGCACTGTGAGCCGAGTGGGCCGGTCGTTAAGAAGGACATCGACTTGCTGGCCTACCTTCCAGCCAAGCTCGGGTCCGACCCAGATAGCATCTCTCTTATCGACGGCGTACGACAGTGCGTCGATGCCGATTAAAGGGACGGTTCTGCCGGTTGCGACGATAACAGCATAGTCTTCGATGCGTGGGCTGATCTTTAGCGCGAGGGGAAGTGTAGCGAGCGTCGTCAGAGCTTGTGGAGGGACTCCTCCGGTGGCGGTTACTTCGAAGTCAGCATCGCCCGCAAGACTCTCTACCGAAGATTGGAACGACCCTGCTGCCGCTTCGCCTGCCATCTCGATGGCAAGGACGACAGCGACGCCCAGAGCTACAGCGAGAAGAGTGAGTAGAGTACGAACCGGTTCTGCGCGTAGGGGGCGCAAGATCAGCCGTTGGAACAAGATTACGTAATGCATCGTCCATCACGCAGCTTCACAACTGTGTCTGCCATCGCTGCGGCTTCGGCGCTGTGGGTCGCGATCAGTATCGTGGTCTTCTGTTCTCTTGCGATGCGGCTGAGCAGCGCGAGGATATGGTCGCCTGTTGCGCTGTCGAGATTGCCGGTCGGCTCGTCTGCCAGAAGCAAAGACGGCGAGTGGGTTAGCGCCCTGGCGATGGCCACCCGCTGCATCTGCCCGCCTGAAAGCTGATACGGCATACGAGCTTCATAACCTTCCATCTCGACCGCTCGAAGCTGCTGGATCGCGACCGCTCTTGCATTCGACTTGCCAGCGAGCATTAATGGCAGTTCAACATTCTCGACTACCGATAAGGTGGGCAGCAGTTGGAATGACTGAAAGATGAAGCCGATGCGCTCACGGCGCAATGCTGTGAGTTGCGCATCGCTGAGGTCGGACGTGAGCAGACCGTCGATCCACACCTGACCGGAGGTCGGTTGGTCCATCGCTCCGGCTAGATTGAGAAGAGTTGACTTGCCGCAGCCGCTTCTCCCGACGAGCGCGACGATTTGCCCGGCTTCAACGTCGAGTGAGACGCCGTCAACAGCGCGCACCGGGACCCCGTCGCTGCTGTACTCCTTGGTGACATCGATCAACTGGAGCAGTGTCATTATGGATCGTGTCATTCGAGAGAGAACTAGAGGATGTGCTACCGACCGATCTTCCGAATCGAGAGATGGTAATATCCAAGGCTGCCAAGCACCTTGAGCTTATCGTTGAAGCTAATCAACAATTCAATTTAACCCGCATCCTCGATCCTCGCGAAGCGGCAATCAAGCATGTACTCGATTCGGTGATGCCATGGCGATACTTCGAAGGAGCTCGCACCGTATTGGACGCGGGAACGGGTGCTGGATTTCCGGGAATTCCATTGGCGGTCGTATTACCAAAGGTGACCTTTCAACTAAGTGAGTCGATCGGCAAGAAAGCACGTTTCGTAGAGACGACGGTTCAAGAGTTGGGACTGACAAATGCAAGTGTGGTTAACCAGCGAGCCGAGGAGATTGCGGACGCGGACATTATTACCGCCAGAGCTGTTGCACCTATCTTACGGGCTGTTGTGCTGTTCGGGACCGCTTTCAAGAATGGGGTCAGAGCTATTCTCTATAAGGGACCGGACGTCCAACTCGAAATCGAAGCCGCTGCTGCCGAATTAAAGAAGCGGCGGCTTCGAGTCGATGTCTTGGAAAGATACGACCTGCCTGAGGCGTTCGGCTCTCGTACGATCGTACAGATCGCGAGGTTAAAACAAGATCGCCAGAACGATGATTAGGATGATTAAGCCACCTATTCCGATATACATGTTCTCTTCCTCCCGCCCGGCTTTACAGCACGCTCCATGCCATTTCTAAGTTGTTGAAGATAATCGCTACTTCATGCCTCCATTCAACCTATCGTGTAGAATTTCCATTTCAAGACGGCAGTTCTTCGGTTTCCTCGCGTCCGCTCCGCTAACTCTGGCTCGGCCCACATACTCTTGCGTCATCATAGGCGCCGGGCTTTCCGGGCTGGCGGCCGGATTGATGCTGAAACGCGCCGGCTGGAATGTGACTATTGTCGAGGCGCGCAATCGCATTGGCGGTCGTGTCCTCTCCTTTTCCTTTCCGGAGGCGCCCCGGCTTGTTTGCGAACTCGGCGCCGAGTGGGTCGGCGCGAGCCACGAACGTATACAGGCGCTGTGTCATATGTTCGGCCTGAAGCTGCAACCGCACACTTTTACTGCCGGGCTATTGCGCGACAGCGCAGTGTCGAGACCCGGAGAATGGCATTTCTCCCCGAAGGCCGAAGAGGCTTACGAGACCTTCAAGCAAGAGTTCAAGAACTACTCGAAGCAAGATAAGATTCGCCTCGACAGCTACGACTGGTGGACATGGCTTTACAAGCTCGGTTACAGCGAAGAAGATCTTCGGCTTCGCGATCTGGTGGACAGCACAGACTTCGGTGAGTCAATACGACATATCTCGGCGTTCGCAGCGGCCGGCGAGTTCTTCGAATCCAGCGCCGAGAACGAGATGGACTTTAAGATCGAGGGCGGAAACTCGATGCTGGTGAAGAGCCTCGCGTCCGCTATCGGCGCCGAGTCCATTCATCTGAATTCTGCAGTCCGAACGGTTCGGCAGAAGGACGGCAAAGTCACTGTCAGTACGGATGCCGGCAGTTTCACGGCGGACGCTTGTATCTGCACGGCGGCTGCTTCCGTCCTGGGAAAGATCCAGTTCGATCCGCCTTTGCCCGCCAAGCAGAGCAGCGCGGCCGCGGCACTGCAATACTGTCGCATCATAAAGAACTCGGTGCTCTTTTCGGAGCGATTCTGGCGAGACGAAAACTTCTCGCTTGTCTCCGACGCGACTTCACACTACTACTTTCACAGCACACAGAAGCAGCCCGGACCCAGCGGGGTCCTCTGCAGCTATGCGGTCGGCGACAAGGCCGATGTGCTTGCATCTCGAGAGGACGTCCGGCGGATGGAGACGATCGCGCGCGATCTTGCTCCATTCAGCCCACAAGCTCCGGCGACAGTGCAGCGGATTGCTTCGTACGCGTGGCAGCGCGACCCTTATACGCGCGGCGCTTATGCGCTTTATCGCCCAGGGCAATGGTTTACGTTACGACCGATCCTTCAAAAGCCGCACGGCAAAGTGCTCTTCGCCGGAGAACATCTGGCCGACTGGCAGGGCTTCATGGAAGGCGCTGTCGTGACCGGAGAAGCGGCTGCCCAACAGCTTCTGAAGTAAACTCAAACTGACTATGCGCCAGCTATCCAGACGAACCCTTCTCGGCATGACCTGCGCCGCCATGGCAAGCAGAGCGGCGGACGAAAGCATCATCGACATCCATCAGCACACGAACTATAGCGGTCGAACCGACGCGCAGCTTGTCACCCATCAGCGTGCGATGGGGGTTGCAAAATCGGTGCTGCTTCCCGCCGGATCGAAGTACGGACTTGCCGCGGACGCCGGAGGGAACGATACTGTCCTCGAGCTGGCTCGCAAATACCCGAAGGAGTATGTGTTCTTTGCGAACGAACTCCCGGACATTCCCGAAACACGCAAGGTGATCGAGCAGTATCTCAAGCTGGGAGCGATCGGCATCGGAGAGCAGAAGTTCGCGATGGACTGCGATTCCAAGCATATGCGGCTGATCGCGGATATCGCGAAGGACTACAAGGTCCCCGTATTGATGCACTTTCAGCACGAGACTTACAACTTCCATATCGAGCGCTTTCACAAGATGCTGGAAGCCTACCCTACGGTCAACTTCATTGGTCATGCGCAGACATGGTGGGGAAACATCGACAAAAACCATAGCCAGCCAGTGATGTATCCCAAGGGTCCAGTCACGCCCGGAGGTATTACGGACCGCCTGCTTACCAACTATCCGAACATCTTCGGCGATCTTTCGGCTGGTTCAGGACTCAACGCGCTGTTGCGCGACGAGGCGCATGCGCGGGAATTTCTGAAGCGGCATCAAGACAGGATGTTGTACGGCAGCGATTGCAGCGACCGGACTGGAGAAGGCAAGCCCTGTTCCGGCGCCGAACAACTGGCAGCGGTCCGTCGTCTATCTCCCTCAGCCGAAGCGACACGGAAGATGCTTCACGGCAACGCTGCTCGCTTGTTTAAGCTGACGTAGTCTATCGCTGCTGAGCGCCGCCGCGACCCATGATCGGCCAGACGTCGACGATCTGGTTTCCGCGCGCCACATAGTAGCGATCGTAAACGGCAGTGCTCATGTCCAGCTTGGTGCAGTAGATCTCCACACGATCTCCAAGCTTGACTTCCTTCTCGCCATTCTTCCACTTCAAGCCGCCATATTCGGCGCCCTGGTTTACGACCTCCAACCAATCCATGTCCTTGACTTTATCGGTCGGTCGAGCCATCGCTTTGTTGCCGTAGTCGATCGTGGCGACGTTAGGGTGCTGTTTGCTGTCAACGGTTGTCAACACCGTCAGGGCGGCCGGGAAATCGGTGTATGTACTGGGATCGCTCTTGCCGCCGATTGCGAGATAGGACGTGTCCATGAAGATGTAGGAGCCACACTCGAGCTCAGTGAGCCCGTTTGCTTTATCCATGTCGTACGTGCCCGTGGATCCACCGCTGACGATGTTGAAGGGGAGACCGGCTTTCCGAGACATGTCGAGTGTTTCCTGAAGACCGCTGAGGTCCTCGGCAGACTTCTTCCGGCGAGCTTCCCAACCGGACGTGTGGGAGGCGGCTCCTGAATAAGCCATGTAGCCTTCGAACTTCATGTTCTTCGATGACGCGATTCTTTGCGCGAGCTCGACGGCAGGCTTTCCGTTCGCGATCCCCTGACGCACCATGCCGGCATAGACGGCAACCGCTATGCGGCACTTCACTCGAGCTTCCGCTGCAGCTTGCTCGACCATGTCAAGCACCAGCGGGTCATCGGCGACGAACATGAAAGTTGGATCGCGCTTTGTGAGGGCGATGGTTCGCACCAGATTATTACGGCTGGCGGGCTGCTTGGTCCAAAGAACACCCTTCAAACCCGCGTCGGACATCAATTCGGATTCGGCGATGGTAGCGGTGGTCAATCCGACTGCGCCCAGGGCGATCTGGCGTTTGCCGACGTCGACGCTCTTGTGAACTTTTACGTGAGGCCGAAGGTTGATCCCGGTCGTTTTCGCGTGATCGGCTAGTTTCTTGACGTTCTGCTCGAAAAGGTCGAGGTCGACCATCATTGCAGGCGTGGGGAGAACGTCTTTGGTGATGTCGCGGAAATCCCGCTTTGTGATGCGGCTCTCAAACTCGGGATAGGGAAAGGACGTTGAGGTTTTTGCGGCCCTGCCTCTGGTCGCAGTCAACATGGCGGCGGTTCCCGCGGCAAGGAAGTGGCGGCGTGATGTCATTCGATCCTCCAAATGGATTTCTTAATCTTACTCGCATTCGCCACCAGACCGCCTGCGGGAGCGGTTCGGAAGCCTGGGCCGTCGATGCGTGGGACACTCGATTCTATGGCGATGACTCCCCAACCGATTGGCGTGAAGGCGGCTCCTCCCCAGAACGATACGTATTCGCAGGCGGTGCGAATGGGTGACTTGATCTATCTGTCCGGTCAACTGGGAGTCCGGCCTGACGGTTCCGTGCCTGAGACCTTTGGCGAGCAGGTTCGACAGGCTTTAGATAATGTCGCAGTCGTTCTTGAAGCGGCTGGTTCATCACTCTCGCTGGTCGCCAAGGTGAACATCTATATTACGGATTTTTCGCTGCTGCGAGAGATGAACGAAATATATCCAAAGTATTTTCCGCACAAGCCCGCCAAGACTACCGTCGAGATCTCGCGTCTGGACAAAGGCGCACAGATCGAGGTGGAGGTTGTAGCGGCAGCGGGCTGAAGCGTTCTCCGCCGCCCGGTCGGTTACGCAACATTTTGATACAACACCGACACTGGATAGTCCCGGGTGAGGCTCGAAAGCGCCCCGGCTTCAGTGTGGTTGTAGCTGTTTCCAGTCAATTCGACGGGTTCATGGGCGCAAACGGACGTTTGGCCGACGGCTACCGACTTAAGCGAATGCTTGGTTTCAAGGCTTTGCGAAACGGAGCCAAGCTCAGTTGCAGGGCGGCTGGCTTCCTGCTTGGCGCGAAGCTTTTGGGTTTCCTGAAGCTGATCGATTGCGCGATGGTAGGCGCGTTCGATGGTGGTCATGTAGCGTTGAATGCGCTCAAATTGTAGCGGTTCGTTATTCATTGCTGTGACAGGCTCAGAGCCCCACATGTTGAAGGTTTCGGCTTCGATCGCGCGGGCACGCTGCAGTCTCCAGAAATTCTGAGCGATGTCTTCGACGAGGGTGAGTTCGGCGGCGTTGGCGGGCTGGTAGGCGTCGATCAAGTCGCGGAGAAGGGCTTCATATCGCTTAGGATCTTCGCCGTCGACGACAACCCGTTTTCCGGAAAGGCCATGGCGGGTGGCGTTATACCGAGTTTGCTGCTTCCCTTCGATGGTTTGCGGTCCGGTGGAGCGTTGGGCGTTTGCGCGGTTGGCGGCGATCTTTCGAGCTGACGACATGTTGGTCCTTGGTGGTTAGAAATGCAAAGGCGCTCGCCCTAAAGAGGACGAGCGCCTTTGATTCGTTTGTACCATGCGTTGTTGGAGGTTCGGGGTACGGGAAAGCGCAAAGCATTGATTCTCGGGCGAATAGAGTTGCGCGAGTTTGGTGATCGGCTGATTCGGTAGTGTCAAGAGTTTTGTGTAAATCGCGTGCACGGTATCTCGCAAGTTTCGCCAACAATTCCCCGGGAGGCGCTCCTGCCAACAACACACGAATGAATAGCAGCCACTAGAGTTTCCGACAATTGGTGGTTGGTTAGTTCAGCCGATCTGGGTTAGGTCTCTCGGGTGTGGCGATGCGCACGAATAAACCTGTTGGCAGTATCGCTAGCAGGGGTAACAATATAATTGACCTATTCAGGTCTGGCATCTGGACGATTTCGTAAAGAAGCCGGCGTTATAGAAGCGGGAGAAATGATCGTCTGTACTGTTACAGTTGACCTAGGATGCGCTAGGGTTTTTAGTCCCTTTGGGAAGGTGGAAATGACGACCAGCGAACGAAAGGTACTTGCGCGAGGAGTAGCTGCCGGCACAATTGTGGGATTGGCAGTCGGGCTTATGATAGCGCTGTTCATTGCGATCAGTCAGGTGTGACAGCTTAGGCGCTGCGCCTCTTTCCGGGAATTTGCGGTGCTGGCTCTGGTTTCCTAGTTTGATCCTACCCACGCGCGGTGCTCGAGTCACCTGCATCGTACGCGTGGATTGCGCATCCGATAAACAATCTATTTCGTATCTTTGCTCAAGCCGTCTTTATATTTGTCCGTTAACGCCAAGTGAGCGTATGGATCCCGGAGCATATCCGCTCGGTGAACGTCGTCGAGGATGCCATTTCGAGTAAGACGCATTTATCTTCCCATGCGTGGCGACATAATTGATCGCGCGACTTTCTTAACTGGCCGGCTCTTGAAGTTATTTCGAAGCGTAACTCTTACTGAATAGCCACGAACCATGTCGCACTGTCAGAGCGTGGTTCACATAGTCCACTTTCAACCATCAAACCCCTCATGCGTCTCGTGCCTTCATGCGCAACCTTTACGTAGCCCAAGGACAGCAAGGCTTCCATTAAACGATTGGGTTTCTTGGATTGTTGGTCCGGGAACATGTCGATGGTCCTGGGCATGTCTTCATGCTTATCCTCGATGGGCGAAAACATTGACAATTGCTTCTAGCCACACGTTAGTCCGGGTACTCCGGGATTGGGATGAAATGCGACCAACAACAGAGAACTCGCGAACTTTGGGATTGAACTATGGCAACAGCTTGCCAGTGTGTGACCGGCCCGTTGAGAGCAGCGCGTACGTCCTCGCATACCATCGCTGCAGTGCGGTGGATGAGGTGGTCATCCGGTTCGACATGGCCGCAGTTCCACGTTCGCACGAGCGAACATATGCGCCTCATCGCCATCAGAATACTCCACACGATCTCACCTGTACCCTCCGAGAACGGTCAGACCTTGCAACGCCTTGGCCGGCTCAGCGGCAGCAATTCATGTAGATCGTGGACGAAGAAATCCACATGCCTGCTAGCCTGAACATTGAGGGGAAGCGCATTGGAGCCACCAACTCGAGAAGATGAGATCCATAGAGAAGAAGGAGCGGGCGAGGCTCGCAATGGATTCCGCGAGCGATATCTGGGAAGGTCTGCCGCGTTTCTACTGCCATCCTTGAAGCTCAAGCAGCCGCCTCGCCAGTCAGATTCGTCCATCGAGTCTCGACTGCACGATTTCCTCATGAAGCATTTCGGTGGGTACACGGCTCAGGCCGGCAATATTTTCGGCTATTGGCGAGATGAGGACGGCCGCGACTCCTATGGCGAGCACAGGGAGTTTACCGTCGCGATTGATAGCGCCAGCGCACTCACGGTGCTTAAGGAATATCTGGCAAATCTGTCGCACGAACTTGCGGAGGAGTGTATCTACCTTCGATCGGGCGAGCAGACGGTGCTGATCTATCCGGGTAACTCTCCGGAGTCACGTTGACGCTACTTTGATTGCAAACGCGGTCTATGCTGGCCGTTAGCGGCCACCGCCGCTACCCATCCCCAGTGTCACGGGATATCCCGGCAGCGGCCGTGGCGGAACAACCGGTGGGAGCACGCTCCGACTTCTTCGCTGTCCCTGCCGGGTACTTCTCGTCCCCAGTTCCTGAACCGACAACAGCCGTGCCGCTCGTGATCGGCATGGCTAAGCTCTTCGCGCAGATGCGCGCAGCGCTGTGATCGCCAGCAAGGCGATCCCGACGATCGCAGTGCCTGGCTCCGGTATGGGTGTTGCAATGAAGCCGCGGAAGTTGGCTCCGTCGTAGAAAGAGCCAACAACCTGTCCGCGGTCATTCAGTTTGTGAATATCGATCTGCACTGCACCGGGAATGGTGATAGGAATTACGATACCGTTTGTCCAGACGCCGATTGCCGTTGCGATTTGGCCCAGGTTGTTAATACCGTATCCGCCCGGAAGTGTCGTCGTGCTGGAGCCTAACTGCCCTTGCACGAAGAGCGACACAACCTGATTGCTGTTGTTGATGTCTCGCACGTGCCCCAACTGGTCGATGGGCGGTAGGGACGCGTTGAAGGAGCCGTTCTCGAAAAGAAATGCCGTCGTAGCGCTGGTCGGGTTGAAGCAGTCGCCGACGATAGAGCCCGCGTCGTTCATGCCCCAAAATGTCGTGCCAAGACAGCCGGACTGGGAGTATAAGCTCAAGTCGCCAGTTGCGCCGCTCAAGATGAATGCCGCTTGTGAGGCCTGGCCGACAACGTCACCATTGTTGTTGATATCGAAAGGTCTCAGCCATCCTGTCTGTGACGACCCGATGTGATCAAGAACGCCCTTGTCATATTTGAATCCAAAGGCTTCAGTCTGTGTGTAATATGAACCGACGACTACGCCTGCATTGTTAATGGACTCAGGCAAGACGGCGAACGCGCCAGGAATGACAATCTCATCGATGCGGTAAGTGGCGCCGAACACGGTGGAACTGGCCACTAGGATATAAGCAAGCAGGCATCTTCTATTCATAAGCATCCTCGGGTCGATCAATGTGTCTGCAGCAGCGGCAGCCGCACAGATGTAAGCGTCGGAGGCCCTAAAAACGGGACAATAGGAAAGGGCCAGACATTGCTTTCTCCCTACGAGCACAACACTGTACCTTCGAGACGGCCCGACGGTGATCAACTAACGCACGATTACCTAAGCGGCTATTCGTAGATGAGCTTAATCTCAACTCGCTGCCGCCTTTCGAACATCGGCGGCGATGGCTCGCAAACCGGGAAGTATGTCGCCGAGTGGGACGGCCTTCGCATCCTTGTCGCCTAATGCGAAGTAAGCTTTGCTGAAGATTTCATAGAGACGTTCCGCTGTTTTCGTCTGTGCGGGATCGGGCTCGAAGGTCCGGTATCGCGGACACAATGCATCCTGCGCCTCTTCGATGGTTTGAAATGTTCCCGCGGCCAGGAATGCGAAGATCGCCGAGCCTAGACTGGTTGTTTCCGATGCAGGAACCAGGATGGTCTTGCCGAGCACGTTCGCATAGACGCGATTCAGAGCATCGCTCTTTTGCGGGATACCTCCGGAGTTGATCACTCGCTGGACGGGAACACCGTACTTTTCCATCCGTTCGAAAATGACCCGCGAATGAAGCGCAACGCTTTCGACCGCGGCGAACAATTCGTCGTGCGCCGTGTGCCCTAGGTTCCATCCGAACGTGACCCCGCCGAGATCGGGGTTGACCAGTACAGTTCGATCGCCATTGTCCCAGGTCAACCGCAGGAGTCCCGTCTCACCTATGCGATAGCGATCCATACCGATCGCAAGCTGCGCAACATTCGAGTTTGCGCGGCGCGCAATGGCATCGAAAACGTCACCGGTGGCGGACAATCCCGCTTCAATCCCTGTGTATTTCGGATGGATGGATCCGCGCACCATTCCACAAACGCCGGGGATCAAGTCTTCCTTTTCGCTGATGGCCATGATGCATGTGGATGTCCCGATCACGTTCACAACATCGCCAAGACGGATGCCTGCGCCGATCGCGTCCCAGTGAGCATCGATGCCGCCAACCGGGATGGGGATACCTTCGGCAAGACCGAGTTTGCCGGCCCACTCGGGGGAAAGACGGCCCGCTATCGCATCGGACGTCGCGTAGTTCCCGAGAAGCTTCGCGCGCGTATCGGCGAGCAACGGGTCAATTCCTTCCAGAAACTCCTTCGATGGCAGACCGCCCAGCGCTTCGTTCCACATCCACTTGTGGCCCATAGCGCAAATGCTGCGGCTG
>DASQLD010000030.1:0-9277 GCA_035630195.1 Bryobacteraceae bacterium | reverse complement strand
TGACTCGCGGCTTTCTCGATAAATAGGCCAAATTGCGTCCGCTTTTCCTCTGGTGTCTTTCCCGCCTCAGGGCGGTAGTGCACGGTTGCGAGCCGAACCTTCCTGGGAGCCGGGGCCGCGGTCGGCCGGAACTCGATATCGCTCCACTGCATGCGTGCTTTGGCTGCCCAACGTCCATGCAGTTCGACAACGACCTGCTTCGCGCCTGATGGAGCCTCCCAGAGACCCGTTAATTCCGTCCATCCATCTTTGCCGGTCGCTCCTTCTACCGGGTACTCGAGTGGCGTTGTCGGCGTGTACTTCGTCAAGTAGCGTTCGACCAATTTCCGATCGTCCAGCACTCGTTTGCCCCCGCTGTCGAACCATTGCACGGTGATGACGGCGCATTGCTGCGGCCATTCTACTCCAGTCGCTTTCCGATAGGCTCGGAACTGATAGTGCTTGGTTCCCTCGACCGGATAACTGCGCTTCCAGTAGCCGTCCAGTCCATCACGGGCATCGGTCTCGATAATGAACGCGCCCGTTCCGCTTCGACCGCCCTTGTTGTCGTAACTGAACTTAGGCCGAATTTCGTCCCGTGACGATTCGGTCGTCCAACCCGAGGGAGCTCCGGGTTCGCGGACTTCCGCTGCAAACACTGGTAAAACAAGCAGCCACGCGACGAAATTAAATTGCCTCATTCCGGCAGTATAGCGATAATTGCGGCGACTGAAACGTTTTCCAGCGAAGTCACTGTCTACGTGACAGCAGCAGATGATTGGACTGCGATAGAGAGGAAAAAATGGCTGACGTCAACAAATGCGCCCATCCTGCGTGTAACTGCAAGGTGAAAGATGGCGAAAAGTATTGCAGCACCTACTGTCACGATGCGCGAAACACGATCGAATTGATGTGCAATTGCGCCCATCCGGGATGCTCGGATGAAATGGCGCACGCTGGATAGAAGTTAGAAGCGTTCCATCGCCTTTAAGATAGTAGAAGCACAAATGTCGGTTCTGACGCGTAAGTCTACTATCTGGCTCGCAACCCTGCCTGTTTTTGCTCTCGCCCTCTTATTCGGCCAAAAGGCTGAACAGGCGAGTGCTCAACGATATGTCGACGATGTTAAGGTACTGGCGGCGCCGGAGATGGAAGGCCGAGGCGCTGGAACCAAGGGAAGTGAACGCGCTTCAAAATACATCGCCGACCGCTTCAAGGAAGTGAAACTGCAGCCTGCCGGTGAGAACAAGAGCTACTGGCAGACTTTTCAAGTCACTACGGGCGCAAAGCCTGGCACCGAGAATCATCTCGGGAAACTGAAGCTCGACACCGACTATACGCCTTTAAGTTTTTCGTCCAACGGCCAAGTGACCGCTCCAGTCGTGTTCGCGGGCCACGGCATCACAGCGCCCGAATTTCATCATGATGACTACAGCCATCTTGATGTGAAGGACAAGATCGTCCTGGTGCTTCGCTACGAACCCAAGGAATTTCAAAAAGACAAAGATGCGAAGGAGCGTATCTATACGCACCACTCCAGTCTTGTGTCGAAGGCGATAAATGCGCGCAATCATGGCGCGAAGGCCGTCATTTTGGCCAATGGAACTGTTGACCCGAGTCACCAGGACACGCTGATTCGTTTCGGGACCATTTCCGGACCGGAGAATGTCGGCATTCTGATGGCGCAGGTGAAGAACTCAGTCGCGGACGAATGGATAAAGGAGCTGAAGGCAGGTAAGCCGCTCGAGCTCGCGATGCGGGTCGACATTAAACGGGAGCAGGCAGATGTGCGCAATGTGGTGGGCTACCTTCCAGGCCAAAGTAACGAGTATATTGTGATCGGCGCGCACTACGACCATCTCGGTTTCGGGAATGAAAGCTCGCTCGCGCCGTCACAGATTGGGAAGGTGCATGCAGGAGCGGATGACAACGCGTCCGGAACGGCGGGACTGCTTGAGTTGGCCCGCTTGTTTGCAGGCCGGAAAGGCGACCTGAAACGAGGTGTCCTTTTTATCGCCTTCGCAGGCGAGGAGATTGGTCTGCTTGGTTCATCGCAGTGGGTGAATCATCCGACGCTGCCGATTGAGAACGCGGCGGCGATGTTGAACATGGATATGATCGGCCGCGTTAACGGCTCTAAACTTTTTATAGGCGGAACAGGGACTGGTTCAACCTTCGACGAGATGCTGAAGAAGACGGTTGCGAACTACGATTTCAAGGTAGACTATTCCGAAGATGGATTCAGCGCGAGCGATCATACATCATTTACAGCGAAGTCCGTGCCGGTGCTGTTTTTCTTCTCCGGGCTCCATGGCGACTATCACAAACCGAGCGATACATGGGAAAAGATCAACGGTCCCGCGTCGGCCAAGGTCGTCAATCTTGTCTATGATGTTGCGTCAAATCTCGTAGCGAGCGATGCTCGGCCGAAGTTCCAGAAAGTCGAGCCGCGCGGAGGCCCGCACAGCGTTGCGCCACCCTCAGGTGGAGGCGGTGGCGGATACGGACCCTACTTCGGTTCGATTCCCGACTTCGCTCCTGTCGAGAAGGGTGTGAAATTTTCGGATGTACGGGCAGGATCGCCCGCCGGGAAGGCCGGGCTGAAGGCCGGGGACATCCTGATCGGATTTGGCGACAAGCCAATCAACAACCTTTACGACTTCACCTATGCTTTGCGAAACAGCAAAGTCGGCGATGTGGTCACCGTCAAATTCATCCGCGACGGCAAAGAGATGACGGCCCCGGTAACTCTCGAAGCGCGGCGCTGACTCGTCTACTTCCAGTCGGCGACGAAGATGTTGAATTCGTAAGGCGACTTCGCCGCGTGGCTCGACGTAAATACGATCCGCTTGCCATCGGGAGAGAAGTCAGGAAATGACGTGAAGCCGCCAAACGACGTCACCTGTTCGAGATTCTTGCCGTCGGTGTCGATCAGGAATAACTCGAACTCACGGCTGTCGCATTTGTTCTTGTTCGAAGCGAAGATGATTCGTTTCCCATCCGGTCTGAACTGAGGGGCAAAGCTGGCGCACCCAAAGCTCGTGATCTGTTTGGAGTCCGATCCATCTGAGTTCGCAACGAAGAGCTCCATCTTCATCGGGGCCGTCAAATCCTGGCCAAGCAACTCGTTGTAGCGATCGAGACCGGAGCCTGCCGCAGGATGGTTCGCGCGCCACACCATCTTCTTTCCGTCACGCGAAAAGAATGCGCCCCCATCATAACCGGGTGTCGTAGTGAGACGCTTCTTCTTTCCCCCGTCGATCTTCATCGACCATAAGTCGAGATCGCCGGAAGCTTTCGAGGTGTATACGATGCTTTTCTTCTCCCAACTGACGGTGGCTTCCGCATCATAGCCGGCCTCATTGGTCAGCTTGTTAACGATCTTGCCATCGAGACTTGCTGTGTAGATCTCGTAAGAAGGAGGCACTGCCCACATATAGCCTTTCGATCGATCTGGGCGTGGCGGACAAGCCGCCCCACCCTCGTGTGTCGACGCGTACAGTATGTGCTTCCCGTCCGGTAGAAAGTAGCCGCACGTGGTCGCTCCGGTTCCGTTCGAGAGACGCTTCACATTCTTACCATCGGCGTCCATGACGTAGATCTGGTCGCACTGGGCTCCATCGCGAGTCGATTGAAATACCAACTGCTTACCGTCCGGGGACCAGTAGGCTTCCGCATTCTGTCCTCCGGATGTGAGCTGCTTCATGTTCGCAATTCGTTGCGATTCTTGCGCAAAGGCGAATGAACCGGCCAGGAGAAACACCAGTACGCGTGCGGGCATGCCAATCATGATACCGCTGTGAAAAAACTGAAAAAACTTCTTGACCACCACGTCGGAGTGAGGCTATTCTAAGCAGACCGGAGGAAATGACCAATGTTTGCCAATAGTCGAGGATCAAAAAACCTCACTGGCGCCGCTTCTCTGAAGTACGGTGTACCGGCGATGCATTGCGATCCGGTTCCCACCTGGATATAGCTCAAGGGTAGAGCAGCAGACTGCAAACTCTGCGGGTCGCGGGTTCGAATCCCGCTATCTGAGACCTCGGTTACATCAGCAAGCAAACGGGGCGAGTCAGGCTAGCTTCACCTTCGCAGCTTTGCGCATTCTTTGAAACTGCGAGTAGCTCGTACCGTGCTCGCTATGGAGAAAGCCCGCGGCGGATTCGTGAGTTAGTCTGACGAGCTCTAAGCATATTGAAGCAAAAAAGAGAGGTGATTTTCATGTTGCGCCGCGTTCTCGTTGGCGATAACGAGCGCGTTTTTTTAATTCGCAAGGGCAGGTTCGAGGATATTCTTGCGCCCGGAGACTACTGGATCGTCGGGTTCGGTGTGACTCTAGAGCGTCACGAAGTAAAGGATCTCGTCCTCTTCAGTGAGTGGACGGACTTCCTTGCCAAGCAACGCTGGGAATTGGTATCGCGCTACTTCACCGTAGTCGAGACGGCCGACTCCCAGGTGGCCGTCGTTTACTTCGACGACAAAGTTGCCCGCATCATCGGTCCTGGTAAGCGTGTACTCTTCTGGCGTGGTTCGATCGAGGTGACATACGATCTGATCAACGCCCAGGAGAACGCTCTGGCTCCTGCGCTGCTGTTGCCCTCGATCCTTCGATTGGGAAAGGATTCACAGGCGACGGTGGCAGTTGTGGAGGAAGGTAAGCGTGGGTTGTTGTACCTCGATGGACGCTTCATCCGCGAACTGACGGCGGGCACGTACGCATTCTGGAACGTTGCGGGCCTCGCTCGAGTCGACGTTCTGGACTTGCGGTGGCAGGCGCTTGAAGTGCTTGGTCAGGAGATTCTGACGAAGGACAAGGTGACTGTACGAGTCAACCTGTCGGCCGTGTATCAGATCGTCGATCCGGTCATGGCCCGATCCCGGGTCAAGGACGTTAACGAGCTTATGTATCGCATGCTGCAAATCGCTGTGCGGCAGACGCTCGGAAAGCGCTCGCTTGAAGAGATGCTGGCGGACAAGGTCGATATCGATGAATCGGTGTCGGCGGAGGTCCGCGCGGCGATGGAAGAGTACGGTGTTCGCGTGGGCGCCATCGCTCTCAAGGACATCGTTCTTCCCGGCGATATTCGCGACATCCTGAACCAGGTGGTCACGGCTGAGAAGCAAGCCCAAGCCAACCTGATTCGCCGGCGTGAGGAAACGGCGGCGACAAGGTCACTGCTCAACACGGCCAAATTGATGGAGGACAACCCGATATTGGTTCGCCTGAAGGAGCTCGAGACTCTGGAAAGGGTCGCGGAGAGAGTAGATAAGATCACTGTGGTCGACGGTCTAAATGGACTGCTTCAAACCTCGGTGAAAATTCGATAGGGCGGCGCCTGCCGCCCTTTTTTTATTGGCCGGCCCGCGCTTTTCGACGCCTTGGCTTCGCCTCTGTAACAGCGGGCACACCTTGAGCCATGTCCAAGCCAAACATATCGGCAAGATCTTCACTGCCCAGGAGCTTCGATGCAGCCGGTCCCTCCGTGGCCAGCGGTAGCGTCTTACCAACCTTGGCGATGAGCTCCTCCTGGTCCACTTGATGCAGCCGGAAGAGGAGTTCGGGTTGCAGGTCGAGCCGGGCGCCGATGGCATAGAGCACTGCCGCCACATGCTTGCACATATCGGCCCAGTCGGGGCAAGTGCACGAAAGCTTGATCTCCCTGGGCGACGGGAACAGGCCCGTGTTCTGCATGCAAATCCGTTCCATGACGCCCTTGGAAAACCGTCCCTGGAGAAGCTCGACGAGCGAATCAATCGCGCCCGCGCAGTCCGTACAGATGGATTTCCAGCGACTCTTGGTGACTGGAGTAACTGTCACCGCGACTTTGTAAATCGCTGAGCCGCTGACCAGAGCATGGATCGTGCCAGGAGCGATCTGAAGATCGATTACCGAACCGTTTCGCACATAGGTCCGCCCGCGCGGCAACCGGTTGGCAAAGTCGCTATACTGCTCCAGATTGTCGCACCAGGCCTTACCCCAGAAGGTCTTGGCGATGGCGCGTCCTTCGATGATTACCGGCGAGATAGCCTGCCCTTGCTTCTTGCGCTTCTCCATCTCCCTGGCCGCTCTCCGTTGCCGTTCTGCCACGGGAGTGTAGGATTTCCTTCCCCAGAAATCCGCCATCGATCACGCCTCCTTTAACGCCTTGTTGATATCGAGCGCCACCAGCCTTAGCAACTCCTCGTCTTTCAGTTCCGTCAGGAGCAGGTCGGCGCCACCTTCCAGCAAATCCCTTGAAAGCTGGCTCTTCGATTCCATGAGCTGGTCGATTTTCTCTTCTACAGTACCTCGGCACACGAATTTGTGCACAAGCACATTCCTGGTCTGGCCGATCCGGAAGGCGCGGTCTGTAGCCTGGTTCTCCACCGCCGGGTTCCACCATCGGTCGAAGTGCACGACATGAGAGGCCGCTGTCAGGTTCAGGCCCGTGCCTCCAGCCTTGAGCGAAAGCACGAAGAACCGCTCCGCTTCGTCCTCCTGAAAGCGGCGCACCAATTCCTTGCGCTTTTTTACCTCAGTCTCTCCATGCAGCACCAGACCGGGCCCTCCCAAGATTGAGCCGAGGAAAGCGGCGAGGGGCGCCGTCACCTCGCGGAACTGGCTGAAAACGAGCATCTTTTCCTGCTTGGCGGCGACCACTTCGGCAATCTCGCGCAAACGCGCAAATTTGCCGCTATCGTCTTCGCTCCACGCTCCGTCTCCCAGCCATTGGGAAGGATGATTACAGATCTGCTTGAACCGCATCAGAAACGACAACACCAGGCCTTTGCGCTGTATCCCCGTCGTGTCCGCGAGCTGTTGAGACAGTTCCCGCACCGCCTGTTCGTAGAGGGCAGCCTGTTGGCGGCTGAGCTGGCAGAATGCTTTGATTTCGGTTTTGTCCGGCAGGTCTGCGATGACCGTCTTGTCGGTCTTCAGCCGGCGCAGAATGTAGGGCCGCACGAGTTCACGCAGAGGACCGTAGGAACCATGGGGACTCTCCGCCAGGCGTTTGGTGAAGCTGGTGAATTCCTTCGGCGATCCCAGCAGTCCCGGATTGATGAAGTCAAAAATAGACCAAAGATCTCCCAGCCGGTTCTCTACGGGCGTGCCGGTGAGGGCCAATTTCGCGCTAGCGCTGAGTTGTTTCACGGTCCGGGTCTGTTTGGCGCCCGGATTCTTGATGGCCTGCGCCTCGTCCAGCACAATTAGCCTCCAGGAGCGCTCCGCGATCCATGGAAGACGAAGCAGGGAGCCGTAGCTGGTAATTACGAGATCCACATTCCGTAGCCGCTCCGGCGGAAGCGCCTTGAGATCGCCCGCCGGAAACGCAGATGGATGGGCGATCAGCACGTTCAACTCTGGTGCAAACCGTTCGATCTCCGACGCCCAGTTCGCGAGCAAAGAAGCGGGGGCCACAAGCAGGCTTGGCTCCTGTTTACCGCTGGTTTGGCGCTTGAGAACGAGCAGCAGGGAAAGCACTTGAATGGTCTTGCCCAATCCCATGTCATCGGCAAGGCACGCCCCGAAACCGAGCTTGGCGAGAAGATAAAGCCAGCGAACGCCTACCTGCTGATAGGGCCGCAACGTCCCCTTCAGTGCTGCGCCAGGATCGACTTGCGCTAGTCCCTCCGGGCTGCGCAACCCTTTCAGCGTCTCCGCGAGCCATGGGCCTGCGACCACCTCGGCCCAGTCGGTGTGGGCTGCCGCAGCGGAGGTATCATCGGTTGCGACATCGGCTCCGGCGAGCAGCCGCATGGCCTCGCGGAAGCCGAGACCATTCGCAGCTGCCGTCCGCTCGACTTCGCGGAAGCGTTCGATCATGCGGCTTAATTGATCCCGATCGATCTCCACCCAGCGCCCTCGGACCAGTGCGAGTCCGTCAGATCTAGCCAATAACTCACTAATCTCATCGGCGGTGAGCGGTTCACCGTCGAGCGTCAATTCCATGTGGAAATCGAGGAGCGCGTCCTGGCCGAGTGCCGAGGGGGCCTTGCCACCAACCGTGCCCGTCACCCGCGGCCGCGGTGGGCGGTTGCCCCGCCATGCTGCGGGCATGCGGACCATCACCCCCGCCGTCTCCAGTTGCGGGATGTCTCGCAAAAGCTGCATAGCTTCGCCAGACGTCCAGCGCAGCGGATGAAAAATCTCCCCTCGATCGACCATCTCCTTCAACCAGGCGCAACTTTGAGCTGCTCGCTGCACGGGAAGCAGCAACGACAAAAGACGGTCCTTGTTGGCCGCGCCCGCGTACTCGCGCAGAGCCTGTCCTAGCGGTAGATGCTGGGCTTTAGCCTGCGTGGACAACCGCGTCGTATAAGTTGCGAGAAAGGCAAACGGCGCCTCGGAATCCTTGCGGTTCTCGGCAACATTGAAGTGGACGCGGCCCACCAGGTTCCACGCCGGGTTCCGACGCTTGAGAAACTCCTGTATTCCACAGTTGGATTCGGACAACTCCACCTGGAGGGCCGCGTCCAGTTCCCGCCACAAAGCGTCGAGGACCGCCGCCGTCAAATACTCGGCGCCAACCATGGGAGGAGCGCCCAGAACCATCCACTCCAACTCTTCGTCCGGCGGGCGTGGCACGCGCGCTTTCACTCGCTGCACATCGAGATCCGGTTGTGTGCAGAGGGTCGTAACGTACCGTGCGCCGAATTCGCGCCAGTAGGAGTAAATGGGAGGAAGCGCTGTTCCGGCTTCATTCGCCCCCAGCCAGAGAAGACCATGGCCCGAGCCGCGTGCGAAAGCATCACGCAAGCGTCCAGCCAGCGTTGCATCAAGGCTTTGCGCGTCGGCCTGCTGGGCTAAGACGAGACGGCCGTGCGGAGTCAGCGCTGGAGCAAGAGAGACTGAGCCCATGCGGAGGAGCCTATCAGCTTAGCAGCCCTATGCCACTTGGTTTGAAGTGCTCCGTAGGCCGAACAAACTGAGTGGCGCTAGGCTGAACTTTTATTGGTGCACCGGTTCCGGCTGTTCGAGTTCAAGCTCACGACGGCGCTTGGACGCTTTACGCTTGTCTTTCGATGACTGCACCTTATCGTGCAGCTTCTCGAGATAGACATAAACCACCGGCGTCAAATAAAGAGTTACGAGCTGCGAGACCAACAGACCACCGACCACCGCTAAACCCAGAGGTTTGCGCGAATCAGCGCCTGCGCCCAATCCCAGCGCAATGGGGAGGGTGCTAAACACGGCGGCCAGGGTTGTCATCATGATCGGACGAAATCGAAGGATAGCGCCCTGGAAGATCGCTTCAGCCGGGGGCTTCCCCTCATTGCGCTGCGCTTCCAGCGCGAAGTCGATCATCATGATCGCGTT
>DASQLD010000029.1:0-4162 GCA_035630195.1 Bryobacteraceae bacterium | reverse complement strand
CGTTTTGTATTTCGATGTCGAGAGGAACGGCGTCGGTGAGGATGTAATCGCAGGCCGGCGAGAGTTGTCGGATTGCCCGCATCATGGCGAGGCGGGATGCCTGATAGATGTTGATGCGATCAATTTCGTAGGAGTCGGCTGCGGCGACGGCCCAGGCGACAGCTCGCTCCCGGATACGCTCGGCGAGAATGTCGCGACGCTCTTCGATCAGGAGTTTACTATCGCGAAGACCCCGGA
Organism: Bryobacteraceae bacterium; assembly: GCA_035630195.1. Lineage (GTDB taxonomy): Bacteria > Acidobacteriota > Terriglobia > Bryobacterales > Bryobacteraceae > DASQDN01. The sequence goes on along the minus strand of DASQLD010000029.1, from coordinate 3,925 downwards.
TCGGCTGATCCGGGGAAAGAATGACAGCAGCGGCAAAAACGGGTCCGAATAAAGATCCGCGACCGGCTTCGTCTACACCTGCAATGCGGGTATAGCCGCTCAGACGCGCAGCCTTCTCGTGCTTGCCGCCACAAGCGTACTTCTTGGATTTACCGGCAGCAGGCACGTGTTCGCCTACTTATTCTGCGCTTAGGTGCGCTCTCTCAGACGAGCAGCCTTACCGCGTAGGCCACGCAGGTAGTACAATTTCGCGCGGCGGACAAGACCCGTTCGCACCAGATCGATGTGGTCGATCACGGGCGCGTTCACCGGGAAAATGCGTTCGACTCCCTGGCCGAAGCTGATCTTTCGAACGGTGATCGTCTCGCTTACGCCGGTGTTATTCCGGGCGATGACGGTTCCTTCGAACGCCTGAGTCCGTTCCTTGTCGCCTTCCTTAATCCGGACGTGGACCCGGATGGTGTCTCCCGGGCGGAACTCCGTAATATCGGAGCGCAAACTCTTGTTTGCAATTTTCGTCATCAAAGCGTTCTGCATGTATCTACCCTATGTCCTTCGGCGGGTTCTCCCGCAGCGCCAGATCCGGTCGCATTCGCGCCGTTTTCTCCTGCGCAGCTCTCGTCCGCCACTTTCGTATCTCTTCGTGGTGCCCGCTCAGGAGCACCTCCGGAACCGGCACGCCTCGGAACACTGCAGGTCTGGTCCATTGCGGACAGTCGAGCAGTTCCGGGCCACGCCCTTCACTAAACGATTCCCAAACGGTGGAAGCCTCGTTTCCAAGGACTCCAGGAAGCAAGCGGGCCACCGTGTCGACCATGACCGCCGCCGCTAACTCCCCTCCGCTCAGGACAAAATTGCCAATCGAGAGCTCATCGTCCGCAAGATGCGTTGCGACACGCTCATCGATTCCTTCATAACGGCCGCAAATCAGGAGCAATTCCTTTTCGCGGCTTAGCTGCCGGGCGACGCTCTGATCGAACAGGCGTCCCTGGGCCGACAACAAGATAACTTTCTGTTCGGGCTGCCGATTGGAATAAATAGTTTCGACCGCCTGAAACACCGGTTCGGGCTTCAGCAGCATCCCTTCGCCGCCGCCGAACGGCCGGTCATCGACCGTTTTGTGACGGTCTGATGTCCAGTCTCTCAAATTATGGACCCGAATTTCCAGTACCCCGGCTTCCCAGGCCTTGGCAACCACCCCGTGCGCGAACGGTCCCTCGAAGAAATCCGGGAAAATCGTCAGCACGTGGAAGATCATTTCCGGTTCAGGTCTTCCAGTCCCTCTGGGAGTTCCACTTTGATCCGCCGTCCCTCAGTGTCTACCTCGCGGCAGATCTGTTCGACGAACGGGATCAGCAGGTTATCCCCCACTTCCAACAAAACCGGCCCACCGATATCCTGCCAGCCGGTAACAACTCCAATGCTCCGCCCATCCGAGGCGATCACTTCGCATCCCACTAAATCCGAGAGGTAAACCTGACCCTCATCGAGTTCAGGCCGCTCGTCCTCGGGCACGCAAACGAACCAACCCTGTAGATCTTCGGCTTCTGTTCGCGAATCGAACCCAACGAACTTCAGGACCAAAAGTCCCTGGTGTACCCAGGAACTCTCAAGCTCTGCATGTTTACCCTGCTTGCTTTCGAGCGAGGGCAGCAGCGTGACTTTCAGGCCAGGTTGGAATCGGTCTGGGTCACTCCCCAGATTCTCAGCCAGAATCTCGCCTTTGATTCCGCGGGCGCGCCGTAGTGCAGCTAAGGCCACCCACTGATTTGCCTGCAAGCTACTCCAGGATCTCCAGGTTGAACCGGCGATTTAACTTCATTCCGGCCGCGCCCAGCAGCGTTCGAATCGAGCGCGCAGTCCGCCCCTGTTTGCCAATTACTTTACCCAAGTCCCCAGGCGCAACGCGCAGCTCTAAAACGGTGACCTGTTCTCCGGAAGTCTCTTTCACTACGACCTGATCCGGTTCGTCAACAAGAGCTTTGGCGATGTCCTCGATCAACTCCTTCATCCCAGCCATGGCGGGAGTCTCCTTTTCAGTCGTAGTGTGTAAACTAAGCGGCCGGCTGTTCGGCTGCGGGGTTCTTGTCGAGCAACCGCTTTACGGTATCGGATGGCTGCGCGCCGTTCTTGAGCCAGTGAGCGACACGCTCGTGCTTGATCACTAACTGCTTCGGCTTTGCGACCGGATCGTAGTGACCGACAACTTCGACGGCGCGGCTGTTGCGCGCGCGCTCCTTCTCGATGACGACAAGGCGATACGTCGGCTTTTTCTTCGCGCCGAAGCGCGCCAGACGAATCATCAACATAGATAAGCTCCTAAACCCTTCTTCAGTAAATTTGTGGCTTCAGCCGCCAAACAAATTCGGCAGCTTGAAATTGCCCATCCCGGGGAGTTTCTTTCCCCCGAGCAGACCACCGGAAAAAGACTTCATCATTTTCCGAGCCTGGGCATATTGCTTCAGTAACTGGTTGACTTCCTGAACGGAGGTGCCGCTTCCGCGCGCAATGCGGCGCCGCCTCGCCCCGTTAATAATCATGTGGTTATGACGCTCATGCTGCGTCATGGAATCGATGATTGCGACCACACGCGTGATCTCGTTTTCATCGATCTTGGCGTTTTTAAGCTCTTTGAAAGGTCCTACTTGAGGCATCATGCCAAGCAGGCCTTCCAGCGGCCCAAGCTTTCGCAACTGGCGGAGCTGATCGCGGAAATCTTCGAGACTGAACTCGTTCTCGATGAGCTTCCGCTGCATTTCCTCGGCTTTTTTCTGGTCGATGTTCTGCTCGACCTTTTCGATTAGCGAGAGGACATCGCCCATCCCGAGGATACGATTCGCGACGCGATCGGGATGGAAGGGCTCCAGAGCATCGAACTTCTCGCCAACGCCGACAAACTTCAGCGGCTGGTCTGTCACGGTACGGATGGAAAGGGCAGCGCCGCCACGGGCATCGCCGTCCATCTTCGTCAAAATGACGCCTGTGATGCCGAGCTGCTTGTGAAACGCCTCAGCCGACTTGACCGCATCCTGGCCGGTCATCGCATCGGCAACGAAGAGGATTTCCGTCGGGTTGAGCAGCTCTTTCAGCCGCTTCAACTCTGACATCAGTTCTTCGTCAATGTGCAGACGGCCCGCAGTGTCGACGAGTAGCGTGTCGCGACCGGTCTGCATGGCTTCTTTGCGGCCCGATCTGGCGAGTTCGACAGGGTCAGACGCCTGCTCGGGCGTACCCTCGTAAATCGGGAGCTTCAGATCGCGAGCAATGACAGCCAACTGCTTGCGCGCCGCAGGTCGATAAACGTCGACCGACACCATAACAGGCGAACGTCCGTTTTTCGATAAGTAACGCGCGAGCTTGCCGGTACTTGTCGTTTTACCCGAGCCCTGCAGTCCGACGATCATGATGACCGATGGCGGCTCATTGGCAAAACGCAGCTTCGCCTGATGGGTTCCTAAAATGCGAACCAGTTCTTCGTGAACGATCTTGACGACTTGCTGGCCGGGCGACAGGGAGGAGAGAACCTCCTGGCCCATTGCCTTTTCCTTGATGTTCTCGATCAGCTGCTTAACCACGCGGAAATGCACGTCCGCCTCGAGCAGAGCGACACGGATCTCGCGTAAGGCGGTTTCCATGTTCTCAGCCGTCAACTTCCCTTCGCCGCGAAGGTTCTTAAAGACGCGCTGCAGCTTCTCGGATAAATTCTCGAACATCGTTCAAAGTAAATTAGTGAAAATTAGAGGACCAACGCTGGAACCGAAGCAGTAACCAACCGATGGAAGTGTCTCTCCATTATAGATTAGCACCGGAGGCTAGGACGGCGTTTTTTGCCGCGCAATGTCCCCAATTTTGGCGTGGACTACGCCGATGTAGTCTCGGGGAGCCAACAAAATCTGGGTTCCACGCTGCCCGGCAGAGATGGAAA
>DASQLD010000028.1:0-7504 GCA_035630195.1 Bryobacteraceae bacterium | reverse complement strand
TTTTCGTGCTAATGAAGACGTTCCGCTACGTTTTCGGAGTAATGTATCGTCGCTCATCGTTCCCGCGGGAGTCGCTTCCGGAATCTACCGTATTGCCCAGGAAGCGCTCAGGAATGTGTCGAAGCACGCGCATGGTTCTGCTGTCGCAATCACGATCTCTGCTGCAAGGAATAGCTTGCGGGTATCGATTCGAGATTATGGCCCAGGATTCGACGCCGCGGACGCCCGATTCAACAGCGGCCTCGGGTTGATCAGTATGCAGGAACGCGCTCGCGCCATGGACGGCTCTTTAGCCATACGATCAACTGTCGGCCGGGGCACGCTCGTAGTGCTACAGGCGCCTCTCCACGAAGCAAAGCATGAAGCAGAGGTGTTGGAAGGCGCAGGGCATCTGTAATCTCTCCCTTCTGCCTGTTCCGATCATCCTAGTAGTTTTCCCAGTTCCATCGAGAAAGATCCTTTGCGAGGCTTGATTAGCCGACGAGCGGCCGCCTATACGCGGTCGCGACTGCTTTGCCCGTCGACGGAGAACGATACCACTTATTGAGGGATTCGAATCATGTCAATTGCTGCAGTCCCGGAGCCAGTTCATACGCCTTACGCAGTGGAAACACCCATCACTATGCCGATGCCGGACGAATCGGCGTCTACAGAAGACCTAACGGATGACACGACGACGAACACGGACGATATTTCGCTCCTCGCATACGCTCTATGGCAACAAAGAGGGTGTCCGGACGGCAGCCCGGAAATCGATTGGCTTGAAGCTGAATCACAGCTAAACGATAAGCCGCAGGAATAAGGTCAGTAATTCGTCTAAGTTAATCTGCCTGGCGCACCGGTGGCGCCACGCATCGCCGTCTCTGCCTAGGAGAATTCCCAGGTTCCCGTAAAGTTACTCGAATGCGCTGTGAGCATCTACTTGTCGGTATCACTGTAACGGTAGGTAACACTCACCAACCTCAATGGCAAAAAACATCCTAATTACAGGCGGGGCTGGGTTCATCGGCGCTCATGTTGCGAATGAACTGCTTGCCCATGGCTATGCTGTGCGGGCATTGGACAGCCTGGAACCACAAGTCCATGGAGTTGAGAGAAGGCGGCCGAGTTACTTAAGTCCCGATGTAGACCTTATCGTCGGCGACATACGCGACTCTGACGTTCTTATAGGAGCGCTGGAAGGAATCGACGCCGTAATCCATCTCGTGTCGTTAGTAGGCGTTGGCCAAAGCATGTACCAGATTGATCGCTATACAAGCGTGAACAATCTGGGAACGGCGGTTTTATGGCAGACGCTAAGCACACACCGGGTGGAATCCGTGGTGGTGGCATCTAGCATGAGCGTGTATGGAGAAGGCTTGTATCGAAACAGCAGGGGCGAAGTCGCTGCTGCCCGTGACCGGTCGATCGAACAGTTAAAAGCGGGTGACTGGGAGATCCGCGATGAGTTTGGGGAGCCATTGATGCCGGTTCCAACGACTGAGGACAAAGTTCCGGCCATTGCCTCTATCTACGCTCTATCGAAGTACGACCAGGAACGAATGAGCCTGATCGCCGGCCGCGCATACGACACGCGTGTTGTGGCGCTGCGATTCTTCAATACATATGGCCCGTATCAAGCGCTTTCGAATCCGTATACGGGAGTGCTGAGTAACTTTGCGGCTCGGGTGTTAAACGGCAATCCGCCCTTGATCTATGAAGACGGGGAGCAGCAACGCGATTTTATCAGCGTGTACGACGTGGCGTCTGCTTGCAAGTTGGCTCTCGAGTGTCCTTCCGCCAGGGGCCTCGCGATCAATATCTCGAGCGGCCAGGCAATGACGGTCAAGGAAATCGCTGAGCGAACGGTCCACGCTATAGGGCGGCCAGGCTTAGAACCGGAGTTGACCGGCGCGTATCGCTATGGCGACATACGCCACTGTTTTGCGGACATTTCTCTCGCGCGGAAGACGCTTGGCTGGGAACCGCGCGTAAGCCTTGAGGCCGGGCTGGAAGATCTCGCATCGTGGCTTGAAAATCAAAGCGCCGCCGATCGAGGAATGGAATCGAGAGCAGAGCTGTCTGCTCGCGGATTGATGCTATGAAGCGATCATCCATCGGCGGGGGAGCGAAGAAGGCCCGAGAGCCGAAGATTGGCCTGGTGGAATGGTTTCAACCCGGGGACTACGAGCGGGTTGAAAATGTGCTTGCTGAGGCCTCCGTCCTCGGCATTCGAGAGCTCCGAACAGGCATTTCCTGGGCTGATTGGTACACATCGGAGGGTAACGGATGGTACGCGTGGCTGCTCCCGCGCCTGACGCAGGAAGTGAACATTCTGCCGTGCTTCCGATACACGCCCCCCTCTCTTGGTGTCGCCCCGAAGTACTCCTCACCGCCAAGGACACCGAAGGCGTATGCGGATTTCATCGATGTGATGATCACGCAATTCGGAAGCTTCTTCGAATGGGTCGAGTTGTGGAACAGTCCCAATCACCCCAGTGAATGGGACTCGCGGATGGATCCGGACTGGCAGATCTTCAGCGAGATGATCGGAAGCGCCGCGTATTGGGTGCAGCATCGTGGCAAAAAAGCGGTTCTACCCGGGCTGTGGCCAACTGATCTCGATTGGCTGACGCTGATGCGAGACCGCGGTGTCTTGGCGTATATCGATGCTGTTGGAGTTCACGGCTTTCCGAGCGCAACGGAAGTTTCCTGGAGAGGCTGGGACACAGAGATCAGCGATGTCCGAGACCGCCTGAGACAACTTGGCAGCGACGCCGAGATCTGGATCACGCAAACCGGCTTCTCGACATGGCGAGGGGACGAGCGCTCTCAGGTGCGAGCGTTGGCCGCTGCAGTAGATGCGGACGTTGATCGAGTGTATTGGCATGGGGTTTACGATCGACACTCCGGCTTTCCACACTTCGACTCTCTCCAGTCGGATGAGCGCGAGTCTCACTACGGCCTTAAGCGGGGACCGGCGAGTCCTAAACTTTCCTTTCGTTTGTGGTCGGAAGGCGGTCTCGAAGCGGTACGTGAATCGGCGCGCGGTGGGTCAGGACTCTCCCGTTCGGCTGCAAAGCGCCACGCGCTCATCACGGGCGGCGCTGGATTCATCGGAACGAATCTGGCTGCACGCTTGTTGGCTTCCGGTCAACCGGTACTTGTGTTTGATGACCTTTCGCGGCCTGGAGTAGAACGCAATCTGGCATGGCTGCGTGAAACCCACGGGGAGAGACTGCGGGTGGAGATTGCGGATGTACGCGACCCACTTGCGTTGAAGACCGCAGTCCGATCGGCGTCCATGGTCTTCCATCTGGCGGCCCAGGTAGCGGTGACAACGAGTCTGCAAGATCCTCGCGGGGACTGTGAGATCAACATCGGCGGAACTTTGAATGTGCTCGAGGCAATTCGCGCGGTGGCGGAACCGCCACCGCTTATTTTTACCTCGACGAACAAGGTTTACGGCGCGCTTTCCGATCTTTCCTTACAGAAGAGCCAGTCGCGATATCAACCCCTGGAACCGACCTTGCGAAGTGGAATCGGTGAAGAGCGCCCGCTTGATTTCCATAGCCCCTACGGTTGTTCGAAGGGGGCAGCCGATCAGTACGTTTTGGACTACGCCCGCACGTTTGGAATACCGGCCATTGTTTTTCGGATGAGTTGCATCTATGGTCTCCATCAACAAGGAAATGAAGATCAAGGCTGGGTAGCGCACTTCCTGATACGCGCGATAGAGGGCGCTCCCATCGCGCTGTATGGCGACGGCATGCAAGTTCGTGATCTCCTGTTCATCGAAGATCTTGTCGACGCCTTCCTGCTTGCTCAGGCGAATAGCCATACATTGTCGGGTCAGGCTTACAACATCGGCGGAGGGCTTGGGAACACCGTCAGTTTGCTTGAGCTGATAGACCTGATTGCCTCTCTTCAGGAGAATAAGCCTGAGATTCGCATGAACGATTGGCGTCCTGGAGATCAACGCTACTACGTCTCCGATACAAGTAAATTCAAGGCCGCAACCGGCTGGGCGCCCAAAGTCAGCGTGCGGGAGGGTGTGGAGCGACTCTATGAATGGTTGAGTCGCGCTCGTGGAATTGCCGTGCGACAACGCGCGCTCCAAAGCAAGGATTTCCATGCGATTCTCACTTGTTAATCCTCCGTGGACTTTCGAACACAGCGTATATTTCGGTTGTCGTCATCCGCATCTGCCGCTCGAGTATGGATACTCGAAAGCGCTTCTTGAAAAAGCCGGCCATACTGTTCAGATCGTCGATGGACAACTCGATGGTTTGACTTACGAGCAAATCCGGCAATCGATCGTTTCGTTCCGGCCGGATTTTACGGTGATTACAACCGCCCCGAGCTATCTTTTTTGGCGGTGCGCTCCGCCCGAACTGCGGGTCCCGCAAGAACTGGTACGCGAAATCGGAAGCGCGGGAGGCACGCTCGTCGCCGTGGGGCCGCATGCCTCGACAACTCCCCGGAGTACTCTCAACAAACTGGGCGTTGACATCGTCGTAATGGGGGAATGCGAAGAGGTGCTCCCGCGTCTGGCGTCGGAAGGAGAGGCTGCGGATTCCACGTGCTATCGCTCTCTGGACGGTGTGCGCCTGCAGGGTAGCGTCCATGCGTCCGATATGGCGGCTCTTCCGGCACTGCACTGGGACCGTCAGACCCTCGCCAAACACTCGCACCACCATCACCGTTTTGATGCGGAGCCTCAAGGACCGGGAGCCGAGATGGAAACGTCCAGAGGGTGCCCGTATCATTGCACCTTCTGCGCGAAAGACAATTTCCGAAACGTGTTTCGCCGGCGCCCCATGGATGTGATCGCGGAGGAATTAGACGGCTTAGTTGCGAGTGGCGTCGAATACATTTACTTCATTGACGAAATCTTCCTTCCCTACCGCGACGTGCTGGAAGTTATCGCGAGCCGAGAAATAAAGTTTGGCATTCAGACTCGCATCGATCTTTGGAAGGAAGACATGATCGACCTTCTGGGAAGAGCCGGCTGCGTGTCGATAGAGGCAGGTGTGGAGAGTATCACTGAAGCGGGAAGAAATCGATTAGACAAGAAATGCAAGATTTCAACTGCCGAGTTGACGGATCGACTCCTCTACGCCAAGCAGCGAGTCCCGTTTGTTCAAGCGAATCTTTTGGACTCACAGGACGATGACCCATCGGAAGTGAAAGAGTGGCGTGAGCATCTACGGGCACATGGGGTTTGGGCAAATGAGCCTGTACCGCTTTTCTCCTACCCGGGCTCTCCCGATTACACGAAGCAATGGGGAAATCCCGATGATCACGCATGGGAACGAGCGCACGAAGAGTACCTGAAAACGTTCAACGAATTTAGCGACGTTCAGGATCAGCAGCCAACTCCGCTTGTGCAACTCGAGCTTGCATCGCCGCGACATGACTAGCACCGGTTCACTCCGTATTCTGATGACAGGCGACACTGTCGGGGGCGTATGGACTTTCACCATAGAACTGGCAAGCCAACTTGTCCGCCGGGGCGCTGAGATCAGTCTGGTAACATTCGGCGGGAAAGCATCAGCTTCTCAACGAGAGGAAGCAGCGGAGATACCGGGGCTGGATTGGTGGGACTCGGACAGGAAGCTCGAATGGATGGAAGATCCGTGGCAGGATCTGGCAATCTCCGGCGAATGGCTGCTGAGTCTGGAAAGGCGCCTGCAACCAGACGTAATCCACCTGAACTGTTACGGTCATGCTTCGTTGCCGTTTAAGGCCCCAGTTGTCTTGACGGCTCACTCCTGTGTCGCCTCCTGGTGGCGTGCCGTTAAAGGCGAACCTTTGCCTGATGGCTGGCGGCGGTATCGCGAGGAAGTCGAAAGATCGTTAAACGCGGCCGACATCGTAACCGCTCCGACCAACTCGATGGCAGCGTCGCTGCGTGAGAACTACGACTTCACAGGGAACGAAATCGCTGTAGTGCCAAATGGTCGAAACGCGTGTCTCTTTCCTAAGGCGCCGAAGCAGCCCATCATCGTAACCGCGGGTCGACTGTGGGATGAGGCAAAGAATATCAGCGCCGTTGCAGATATCGCCTCAACCTTGCCGTGGCCTGTTTATGTTTTCGGCGAGCAACGCGGTCCCGATGGGAATTCGAACACCTTTCCCGGTTGCGCTCTCCTGGGTAAGCTATCGACCACAGAACTGGCTGACTGGTATTGCCGGGCATCGATTTTCGTTCTTCCCGCAAAATACGAGCCGTTTGGACTTTCGGCGCTGGAGGCGGCGTTATCCGGCTGCGTCCTGGTGCTAGGTGACATTCCAAGCCTGCGCGAAGTTTGGGGTGAGAGCGCAATCTACGTGGAACCCGAGAACCGGGAACAGATCCACAGTGCGCTCCGTCGACTCATCGATCAACCCGGGTTACGGAAAGAGATGGCGCGTCTGGCGGAGAACCGTGCCCGGTCGTATTCGACGATCCGAACGACCGAACGTTACCACGACTGTTATACACGGGCTATCGAACGGAGATTCGCTTGCGCATCGTAATCTTCAGTCATTCGTTGGTTTCGGACTGGAATCATGGCAACGCTCATTTCCTTCGCGGTTTCAGCACGGAGTTAGTGTTACGCGGACATCAGGTGGATATCTTCGAACCAGCAGATGGTTGGAGCCGCACAAATCTCATTCAGCAGCACGGTCCTGAGGCGCTTCAAGAATTTGCGCGGATCTATCCACACATCACTAGTCGCCTTTATGATCTCGAGTCTCTAGACCTTTCGCGAGCGCTGAGTGGCGCCGATCTCGTGATCGTTCATGAATGGAACCCGGTCGAGCTGGTGGCGGCAATCGGCAGGCATCGAGCGATTCATGGCGGATATCGACTGTTTTTCCACGATACACACCATCGCAGCGTTACGAAACCGGAGGAGATGGAGAGCTATGATCTCCGTCACTATGACGGTGTCTTAGCCTACGGCTCTATCATTCGCGACCTTTACCTGAAGAGCGGATGGACATCATCCGCCTGGACCTGGCATGAGGCGGCAGACACGCGCGTGTTCCGCCCACGTTCTCTGAGCAGTTATGAGGGAGACCTGGTTTGGATCGGGAACTGGGGAGATGGCGAGCGTTCGAAAGAATTACGTGAGTTCCTGATTGAACCCGTTAGAGCACTCAAGCTCAAGGCTCGGATCTATGGGGTTCGTTATTCCGGCGCCGTGCTGGAGGAATTTGCGGCAGCGGGTATCGAATACGGAGGTTGGCTTCCAAACTATCGTGTTCCCGACGTATTCGGCCGGTACAGGGTGACGGTCCATGTCCCGCGCGGCCCTTATGCGGATGCCCTGCCCGGTATTCCAACCATCCGACCATTTGAAGCCCTCGCCTGCGGCATACCGTTGATCTCCGCGCCGTGGTCTGACTCGGAAGGATTGTTCCGACCCGGCCGCGACTTTCTGACGGCTGGTGACGGTAGGGAGATGATTTCATCTCTAAGGAATGTGTTTTCCGATTCAGGGTTGGCGAAAAGTCTAACTGCCAGCGGACTCGA
>DASQLD010000027.1:0-7086 GCA_035630195.1 Bryobacteraceae bacterium | reverse complement strand
TACGTGACCTGATCAGGACAATCAAGGACTATGTCCGGCACTACAATCGCAATCCACAACCATTTCAGTGGGTCGCCAGTGCCAGCAAGATCATTCGTAAGGTCAATAAATATAAAGAGACTTTAGAAACGGGAGACTAGATTATGGCTGGTTCGATCAACCGCGGCCGGTGAATGGCATCTTCGTCGCCATTACAGTCATGAACAGCACATTGGCGTCAAGGGGAAGATTCGCCATATAGAGAACGGCCTGAGCGACATTTTGTACATCCATGCGAGGTTCGACCATAGTCGTTCCATTCGCCTGCGGCACGCCTCCCGTCATCCGCTCTGTCATCTCCGTCGCGGCGTTACCGATGTCGATCTGTCCGCAAGCGATGTCATACTCTCGGCAGTCAAGGGAGATGGATTTCGTCAGACCCGTGATCGCATGCTTGGTCGCCGTATAGGGAGCCGATCTGGGACGGGGCGCATGCGCGGAAATCGACCCATTGTTAATGATGCGCCCACCTCTCGGGTCCTGGTTTTTCATCACTCGAATCGCTTCCTGCGCGCATAGAAACGGTCCCGTGAGATTCGCTCCGATAACCGTATTCCATTGCTCGTAGGTAAGATCTTCCATTGGGATGCCAGGCGCTGATACACCGGCATTGTTGAACAGGACATCGACCCGCCCAAACGCCTCTTCGGTGGCCTGAAAAAGCGATCGCACCGACTCGGGATTACTCACGTCTGTGGGGAGAACCAGCATCCTTCCGCCCCCCTTTACCGCCAGTGACGCCGTGTCTTCCAACTTCGATTCAGTGCGCCCGGCGAGCACTACCGCGTAACCCGCTCCTTGTAGCGCAAGACTCGCCGCTCGGCCAATTCCGCTTCCCGCGCCCGTAATAACGGCGACTTTATCTCTTGTAGTAATGGTGTTTGCTGACATTCGTTAGCGTTTTTCGTAGACAACACGGCCATCGACAATGGTCATAAGTGGTTGTACCTGCTTGATCTCATCAACCGGTACGGTCAATAGGTCACGATCGATGACAACAAGATCGCCATACTTGCCCACTTCGAGCGAGCCGTTTTCTTTCTCCGTGAAGTGAACCCAGGCGGCTCCGGTCGTGTACATCCTTAGAGCATCTTCCCGAGTGATGCGCTGCTCCGCGTTAAACACCTTGCCCTCAGTGGTCATGCGAGTAACGCATGCCCACATATTGAGAAACGGATTGAATGGATTGACCGCGTTGTCTTTATCGTGCCCGATCATGTGATCGGATCCGCCGGCTACAGGGATGCCTTCCTGAAGAAAAGATCGCAACGGAAAGAACCACTTCATGTTCTGAAGACCGAAGACGCGCTGCAACGCGGGAACATCCAGATACACCCAGCCGGGTTGCGCATCGACACCGACACCAAGCCGCTTCATCTTCTGCACCGCCTCCTCACTCATGAAGCTCCCGTGCATGACGTGGTGCCTCTCACCACGAATCGGTTTGTCTTTATCTAGCCGCTCAAATACATTCAGCAAGGTATCGATGGCGGCCCCTCCCTGCGCATGCGCTGTTAGCTGCCAGCCTTTCGCTCGGGCTGCTTTGTAAATCTGGTACAACTTGTCGGGCTCGACAAACAAAGTGCCCCGGGCGTCCGGATCCGTCTGGCCATAAAGCTGACGACCGAAGGGACCGTACGGCATCCTTTGATAAGCCGTACCCACCGATTGCCCCCCATCGAGCGTGACCTTGAAAGTACCGAAACGCAGCCATCCATCTCCCTGACCGGTCTTCCACTTCGATGCGTTAATCTCCCTTTCGATCTGGTCGATCGGCCGATTCGCGTCAATTCTCCAAGTCAGCACCGTGCGCAAGGGTAGTTCCTTCGCGGCATGGAGCTTTTCGAACACTGCCACGTCCGCTGGTCCCACCGCCCTGTCTCCAATGGTGGTGAATCCCGCTGCCGCATACAGCCCAAGCATCTTTTTCAGCGCTTCCGATTTCTCTTTATCGGTGAACGACTCAGCCCGCTGCACACCTTTTAGCAGGCTCGAAGCGTTGCGAAGAATGCCATTGGGCTCGCCTTTCTCGTCCTTCCCCACTTCCCCGCCCGGTGGGTTCGGCGTCAGCCGCGTAATACCACTGACCTGCAGTGCTCTCGTATTAGCCGACCAAACGTAACTCCCATCGAACGCAACTGGATGATCCGGAGCCACATCGAGATCGGCCTTCGTCGGCATACGCATTTCTTTTAGCCGCGGCGGTAGAGTGCGCGGAACAACGATCCACTCGCCTTTCGGCGTCACGCGGGCGCGCTCGCGAACGTAGGTCTGAATATCGGCGATGCTCCCAAGGGGAGGCAGCTTACTCCGATATTCACTGAGCGCCGCGCCTAACGCATGGACATGGGCGTCAATCAGTCCAGGCAAAACCATCTTGCCGCCGAGATCGACAACGCGCGTTTGCCCGCCGCGTTCCTTGGACAAAACATCTGTGTTAGCGCCAAGGGCCGTGATGCGGCCGCCCTTCACCGCAATAGCCTGCGCGATCGAAAATTTTGAATCTACAGTTACAATTTTGCCGTTGTGGAAAATCAGGTCGGCATCAGCCGCTGACACGAGACCGCCAAGCAAGAGCGATAGAGATACACTGCGGAGGAACACACTGTTCAGTGTATCCTCAGCGCTCAGGAACGAATGTGAAGGCGAAACCTGTGCTGTAGAGGAAGTCGTTCTTTACGCGACCGGGCGCAGGGTTAGTTAGATAACGATCGCTTAGGGATACATTCCAACTCAGCCACCTCATGATCGCCATCGAAAGTCCCACATCGGCATTTACACGGTACTCGCCTGTATTCGTTGCGTTATTAAACATGCGAAATGACTGTGTGAGCGCCATTCTCGTATTCACCTTATAAGCGAAGTCATCCCCCCAATAAACTTCGGCCGAGTTTCTTGTAAACTCCCGGGAGGGCAATATAGCTCCAAACTTTTCACGATTCCAGGCGCCACCGGCAAGCACATCGAGACGTCCCCTGTCACTCATCCAGACCTTGTAACCTAGTCCGGCTCCGAGCACAACCCGAAGATCGAGGGACTGAAACTTGTCGTACTCATAGTCATTAAACAGGTTTAAGAAGACTTTCTTGCTTAGATCACGGTTGAAGGCCCAGCCGCCACGCACCGCTTGTGCCGTTTGTTCGCTGACTCTGTCTACCGCTGCGCTTGAACGAATGGAATTGAAATACAAGGTTGTTCGGCTTGTGTTGGTGGCCCGAACGAGGGTAAATGGCGTGGTGAGCGTCGAAGCGTCGGCATTACCCTTTGTTCCGGCAATATTGATGCTACCAATCACGGCCCAAAGGTCCAGAAGGCCTGGATGAAGGAGGCGCTCGTAGGTTCGCTGTTCGGCTTCATTACGCAGCGCCACAATGTCGCTTGGAACAACGGTCTGGGGTGTAGGAGCATTCACGATGACTTTGCCATCCTCGGTACTAATGGGACCTTTCACCGTGCGATCCCCGGTTAGAACAACGTTCAGCGGCCCATCGCTCTTGACCGACTCAATCTCAGCCCATTTGAACGTGATCTTGCCGAAATTCTTGCTGTCGACGGTAACGTTGTCGCCGTCTTTCTTAAGAATTGCGCCGGTGATGCGGTCGCCATCCCTCAGCACGATCAGATCTGCCCATGCGGGACTGAAAAGCAGGCACGAAACGAGTATGGGATTGTGTAGTCGCATTGAAGCTGAGAGACACGCGAGCAACCCCACAAGTCACATTTTTTGGAGAATGATGAAGTAATTTTAACCGTGATATAATGAATGCAGAATGCCTAACCAGACCGATACCAAGATCCGCTTTCAGCTATCTAGTGAGCAAGTGAAAGCGGTCGCCGCAATGGTGGAAGATCAACTTTTCCGGGTCAAATTTATCGACCCCAAGTTGCCAGGTCACAAAAGCAATCTGGAACAACTTCATGCTGCCGAATCCGCTCTCGTAATACTCAAGGAGTCTTTGCAGGCGGGACGGCCTCAGACTACTAATTCCTCGCGTATCGTCCGCCAATCGTAGACCCTTTTTGGAAACTCATCAGGGTTGAACCGCGCTATTTACGCCGAATTTCGTAAATAGCGCCGTAACAACCCTGAGGATTCCGCATTAAACTTCAGTCAGTTTGACAGAAATGCGGCATAATGAAAATAGTCATTTGCTCATAGTACGTACTATTTGACGGTCAGCATCGCGTTGTTGCTGCGTTCCCCGTTCACCGAAACGACCAGAGGATAAGTACCCGGAGCAAGGGATGGGACTTTCAGGTTGAGTTGCGTGAGCCCCACATAATCCGGGGTTAATCCGGCGAACACGATCTCTACGCCGGTGCCGTTTATCGTTGCTGTCACGGCCCCCTTGTGCTTCGATAGCGGCGCGCTTCGGGCTATGGTTCCAGTCGGAACCGGATGGTCGACCTCACCCGCGCCGGTCAGATACGCTACGACATAACTATTCGCAGCAGCCCCGTTTTCGGCGGTATTTACGGTGTAATCGCTGTTCTGCACGACCGCTCTTCGCTCGCCGAATTGGAACACTCCAGGCGCGGCTCCCATCACGCTTACATTGGCCACGGGGCTCGCCTGTCCGTTGACGGTCACGATGACTGGAACACGCTCTCCCATCGGCGTATCGTACGGAACCTGCGCGTTGATCTGACCCGCGCTGACAAAAACCAGAGGCGCAGTCTTGCCGCCGACCGTGACGGAAGCGCCAGCAAGAGAAGTCGGCAGAGGAACGCTGGTCGCGTCCTGTCTCGCCATAGCCAGGTCGGTACCAAAGATGCTGAAGAGCGATCCCGGCGCTACCTTTGCGACGAAGCTGGCGCCGTTAACGACGCCGCCATTTGAAATCTGCGGCGGTGCGGTCACCTCAATGGTGAACTGTCCGACATAGTCCATCTTGGAGTTGCTCTTGGCTTCGAAGGGGCTGACGCGGTCCTTATTAAATAAGGCCGGCGCTCCAATGTGGAAGCTGACGAGCTTTACAGTTGTGGCCCCCTCCTTGTGCTGCAGAGTGTTAGGCGCTTTAACGGAGTGGCCTTGCAACGTCTCAGTGAACTCGGCGTTTGCAACGGACGGCGGGAAGAACTGCGTCGAGTTCGAGTTCAGCGGCGCAAGCGCGGAGATTTGCGCCTCGTTCGCGTTGTCGAAGTGCAGGTTGAGTGTGTAGTTATTCCAGCTATAAGAATTGGCGTTTTCCGCATAGATAGTATAAGTATGAGTGCCGACTGAAAGATTCAAGTTGACGCCGTTCTGCGCAGGTCCGGGACCGTTGACGATGGCGCCATTCAGATCTTCCCCTTCGACGACGTAGAGGCAGGGTTGCCCACCGTGATTCGTCGTCTTGAAACGATGCGCGCCGACGCCTTGAATCTTGCCGCTGGCATCGGTCGAGATCATCTGGAGAGCGGTGATCTTTACCGCTGCTTGCGCCTGGACAGCGCTTAAGAGCGCTACACTGAGCGCTAGAAATGTTTTATGAAGTTTAACCATAGGTGTAATCGCCCCTCACTGGTTGAAACGCGTGAGAGCGAATACATCCGGCTCAGTGCAAGGAAACTTTTGTTTTAGGTCATTGTTACGACAGAGCCGCCTTGATCGGGTTGCCCGACACATCGGTGAGGCGGAAGTCGCGTCCCTGAAAACGATAGGTCAGCTTCAGGTGATCGATCCCGAGCAGATGCAGGATGGTGGCTTGCATGTCGTGAACGTTGAACTTGTCGCCGCCCACGGGTGAGAAGCCAAACTCATCCGTCTGGCCGACCGTAGTGCCGCGTTTGACGCCGCCTCCGGCCATGAACATCGTGTAGGCATCAATGTGATGGTTGCGGCCGAAGCCGGCTTTCGGACGAAGTTCACTCATCGGGGTGCGGCCGAATTCCCCGCCCCAAACGATAAGCGTGCGGTCGAGCAGGCCGCGCTGACGGAGGTCCTTAATTAACGCGCCGATTGGTTGATCGACTTCTTTGCAGACGCCTTCGAGCGGTTTCGTAATGTCGTCGTGATGGTCCCAATCGGTGTGATAGAGCTGAATGAAGCGCACACCACGCTCGACGAGGCGGCGGGCAAGAAGACAATTGTTCGCAAAACTGCCTTTACCTGGTTCGGCTCCGTACATGGCGAGGGTTTCTTTTGATTCCTTGCCGAAGTCAATGAGTTCGGGCCCGCTGGTCTGCATCCGGTAAGCCATCTCGTAGGCTTCGATGCGCGTTTGGATCTCGGGATCGCCGGTGGCGGTGGATTGCAAGCGGTTGAGGTCCTGTACGAGATCGAGCGTCTGCCTTTGTTGCTGTCCGGTGACACCGCCTGGTGTTGAGAGGTTAAGGATCGGATCGCCTGTGGAGCGGAACGGGACACCTTGATAGGCGGTTGGAAGAAAGCCGCTCGACCAGAGTTGCGCGCCGCCTCGCGGACCGCGCGGTCCGGATTGCAAAACGACGAAGCCGGGAAGATCTTTCGATTCGCTACCGATTCCGTACGTCAACCATGAACCGATGCTCGGCCGGCCGGGGCGGATGGATCCAGTGTTGACAAAGAGCTTCGCCGGGCCATGATTGAAGTTCTCGGTGGACATGCCATTGAGAATGCAAAGCTCATCGGCTACGCCACGAAGGTTCGGCAACAGATCGGAAATGTAGTTACCGCTTTGGCCGCACTGCTGGAACTCACGACGGGTGGCCATGAGCTTCGGTGGATCCTTTGTGAAGGTATCCATGAAAGCGAAACGCTTGCCTTTTAGCAACGAGTCCGGCGCAACCTGACCATCAAGCTTCTTGAGGGCCGGCTTGTAGTCGAACATTTCAAGCTGGCTGGGACCGCCCGCCATGAAGAGATAAATGACGGAATCGACTTTGGCTTCGTGATGTTTGCCCTTGGCGAGAGCGCCATCGGCGAGCATGGAGGCGAGCGCAACTTTGCCTACTCCAATGCCACAGGTTTGAAAGAATTGACGGCGGGTTTGTTCGATGATCATGGGCGTGTTAGGAACTCATCTGTATTGAATAGAGCGCGGGCCACGGCAGCCCATGTCTTGTCTTCGGCTATTTGCGAGTCGC
>DASQLD010000026.1:0-11306 GCA_035630195.1 Bryobacteraceae bacterium | reverse complement strand
TCTTAATCGACCAGGAACTTGGGTTACCGCGCGTATAGCGCGGGACAAACGTGCGGCAGGGGCATAATGTCTCGTTATCATGGCCACGAGCCGGCGCTGGTGAGACAGCGACGACCGGCGGTTATGATAACGGATATTATGTCAACTTTGGGATGCGGCTTCTACTTGCCGCATTAATCGGAGGGTATTCCCGCCGTAGATCTTCTGAATCTGCTCGGCTGTGTATCCCTTCTCTAAAAGAGCCCTCGTCAGATTCGGAAACTTGGAGACATCGTCCAGGCCGATGGGAGTGCAGTCCACGCCATCGAAGTCGCTGCCGATTCCAACGGCGCCTATTCCGGCGATCTTGACCACGTGGTCGATGTGAGCGACTACATCAGCCAAAGTCGCGCGTGCGAAGTTCGCCTCGACGTAGGTCTTCAGCGAATCCTGGTCGTTTCCGAACTTCTTGTTGATTTTCTCTTTCTCCTGAACCGCATCGGTCCGAACCCGATCATTGAGAAAGCTGCAGGCAAAGTTGATCTGTATGACTCCGCCCTTCTTTGCCATCGCCACGATCATGTCGTCCGTCATATTCCTCCGAGCGTTCGATATGGCCCGGCAAGAGGAATGGGACGCGAACACAGGGGCCCGGCTGGTCTCCAACACATCCCAGAACGTATCGTCCGCAACGTGCGAGATGTCGACGATCATTCCCAACTTATTCATCTCACGCACGATGCTTCGCCCGAGATCATTCAGTCCGCCATGATGCTTCACCGACTTATTAAGAATGTCGCCCGAGGAATCCGCCCAATTGTTCGTATTGGAATGTGTCAGCGTCATATAGCGAACACCGGAGTTGAAGAATTCGCCGAGCGTTTCAACGCTGTCTTCGATGGCGTGTCCACCTTCAAGTCCGATGAGCGCCGCAATCTTGCCGCGCTTTCGAGCGTTCACAATATCATCGGCTGTCTTAGCGAAGACGAACGTTTCGGGATGACGTCCTGCGATGTCATTCCGAATGGAGTCGATAACTGTGCGCGCGTAGGCCGCGGCCTTTTTCTCACGAGCATAGCGACCAGGCACATACGCGGCGAAGAACGTCGCTCCTATGTTCCCTGCTTTCAGACGCGGTATGTCGGTGCTTCCTCGGGGAGCCCGCTGGCCGATGTCATAACCTTTTACGGTCTTCATCGACACATCATTATGTGTGTCGATAATCAGTGCAGATCGGTGTACACGCATGACCTCGGCATCGGTGACTTGCCGGTTCTGCG
The DNA here is from genome assembly GCA_035630195.1 of Bryobacteraceae bacterium. GTDB lineage: Bacteria > Acidobacteriota > Terriglobia > Bryobacterales > Bryobacteraceae > DASQDN01. Next base: position 10,047 of record DASQLD010000026.1, on the reverse strand, counting down.
CGAACACCGCACACGCCACTACAGGCGCGAGCAGCGCAAATCGCATATCCTCTATCTTGCACCAAACTCCTGCTGCATCACCTTAACGTTCTTTGCAGCCTGCGCTTGGAGAGGACCCTTGATAGCTGCGGACTGCTTGGAAAAGCTGATCGCATCGGCAATCTGAGTCTTGTTCTTGCTTGCCTGAGCCATGCGGTAATTGGCGAGACCAAGATGGAATAGCGCCATCCCGTAGAGTTGTTCGTTGTCCTTAACCAGCGGCAGCGCCGGCCGCAACGCCTTGTCCGCCTGTGCCCACTTGCCTTGGCCGCTTAGCGTTGTACCGGCCATCCAATACGCCAGCCCGTTGGTTACGTTCTTCTTGCGTTCCCAGTCGGCGTCAGACACGCCCTCCGGCTTGGGTCGCGTACCCATAACCTCGATAGCCTTCTCTGAATACTGAATGACCTTGACCGGTTCCTTCCCTTGGATCGCCTGATCAGCCATCAATAAGAGCATGTCCTCCGAGTACTGGCCTCGCTGATATGCTCGCTCGCCGAAAGCTACTGCCGCCGGCAGCGCGTTCGCCTGCCTGGCCATCGCGGAGTAGCGCGGCATCACCATCTCGATGTATTGGCTTTTTGGATTTCGCTGCTCAAGCGCGTCGGCAAGTTTCATTGCCTTGGCCGGATCGGTTTCCTGGATCGCTGTCGCATAAAGCGAGTACTCAGTGTAGGTATCAACCTGCTTTGCGAAATCGACCGCATGCTTGTATTCCTCATCGGATTGATCGTCACGCTTGGGAGCGGCAGCCGTTTTCTGAGCGATCCCAGAGGTGGCGCCCGACCACTTCAAAACACCCTCGGAGTCCTTCTTCGCCTCGCTCGCTTTCAAGTTGGCATACGCCGCATCTATGTCCATCGCGTCTAACACAAGTAGTTTCTCGCCCACGGCAACAGCCTTGTCGGAGTTCCCCGCCTTGTTATAGCCGGCCTGCAACTGCGTATACACCCAACCCGTCGCATCGTGCTTGGGGAATTTCGAAGCGAACTCCTCCATCAACGCAAGTTTCTTCGAAGCGTCGGTTTCCTGACTAATGGCCTGCAGCATCTTGCCTTCTTCGGTTTCCGCGTTGATGGCCGCCAGCTTATGCCGTTGCGCGAGACAGGCGCCGGCCAACACCAGGACCGTGATCAGAGTGAGCAGACGTGTATACATGATGTCGGGAAGCATTATAGGCCCGGCGAGGGCCGGATGTAAATGCCCTCGAAAAAACCCCCCCATGTACACTGAGAAATTATGAGCGACCCGGAAGTTCCGAATCCAGAGGAAATGCCGCTACCTCCGGCAACATTTGAATTCTTCGTCCTATCATTGAAAATGCAGGCCGAGATGTCCATGGGACTGATTCACTTTGGCGACGAACAAGACCGGCCGAAGCCTGATTTGCGGGTGGCGCGTCACTCGATCGACCTGCTCGCGATGATCAGCGAAAAAACGAAGGGGAACTTGACCATGGACGAGCAGCGGTTGATTGAAAACTCGCTGACCGAGCTCCGATTTCGCTTTGTCCAGGTGAGCGGCTCGCAGTCGAATCTGATCATCTAATGCCGGAAGTCACCATAACGGTGCTCGGATCGGGTACCAGCATGGGTGTGCCTACGTTAGGTTGCGATTGCAAAGTGTGCACGTCGACTGACCCTCGCGACAACCGCTTGCGGCCCTCCATCATGCTGCAGTATCACGGCTGCACCGTGTTGATCGACACGACGCCGGATTTCCGCCAACAAGCGTTGCGAGAACGGATCGGCAGGATCGATGCAATCCTCTTCACGCACTCCCATGCGGATCACATCATGGGTCTCGATGATGTCCGTCCTCTCAATCTGAGACAGAAGGGCGAGATCCCGATCTATGGGTCGGCGGAAACACTTTCGACCATTCAGTGCTCGTTCAATTACATCTTCGATAACGTCAATCCGGAATCGGCAATACCGAGACTATCGATGCACCCGCTCACGTTCGAAGGTGTTGATCTATTCGGATTGCATTTCATGCCGATCCTTCTCCACCATGGCCGATCGTTTGTCTATGGCTACCGGTTCGGGGATGCCGCCTATTTGACGGACCACAGTACCATTCCAGAAGAATCCATGGCGAAGCTCAGCGGGTTGGATGTTCTATTCCTCGACGCGCTGCGGCATAAGCCGCATCCCACGCACACAACGGTCACGCAAGCATTGACATATGTAGAGCAGCTTTCTCCGAAACGGGCTTTCTTCACTCACATAAGCCATGACCTGCCGCATGAATCGACAGAGAGCCGTTTCCCTGCCCGCGTACGGTTGGCATACGACGGTTTGCGCATCCAAGTCGGACAAGGGACTCATGGAGATGCGAGCTGAATGTTTCGCATTTATAGCAGTATTTCTAGCGTCGATGCGCATTTCCGCGCCGTAGCCGTAGGCAACTTCGATGGTGTTCATGCCGGACATCGGCAATTACTTCGCCGCGTAGTGGAAGTAGCCAAAGAGAAAGGCTGGCGACCTGCAATCCTCACTTTCCATCCTCATCCGACCGCCGTCGTGGCTCCCGAGCGTGCTCCAAAATTGCTCACCACGATTGAAGAGCGTTTGCAGGTGGTCCGTAAGGAAGGAATTGAAGAGGCGTTCGTACTTCCTTTTGATTCGCAATTCGCTAGCCTCACGCCGCAACAGTTCGCTGCGGAAGTGCTGGAGAATGGCCTCGTAGCCAGGCGAGTTTTTGTCGGACAGAATTTCCGATTCGGCGCCAAACAGGCGGGAGATGTCAATTTATTAATGCAACTGGGGAAGCGAAACGGCTTCGATGTCGAAATCGTGCAAAGTGTGTTTGTCCGTGGCCGAATGGTTTCGAGCACGGAAGTACGCCGAGTTCTTACGGAAGGAAACGTTTCACTCGCGTGCAGACTGCTTGAGCGGCCGTACGCGATCAGCGGCGATATCGTTCCAGGCCATGGAATTGGAGCTAAGCAAACCGTCCCGACTTTGAATCTCGAAACGAAGGCGGAAGTAATCCCGGCCGATGGCGTCTACGTCACTCGTACTACGGATCTACGGGCTGGAAGGTATTGGCCTTCGATTACGAACATAGGAATGAGACCGACGTTCAACGGAGATCGCCGGACCATCGAGACGTTCCTCCTGTTGCCTCTTGAAGGAGATACTCCGAAACTGATCCGCCTGGAATTTCTGAAGCGAGTAAGGGAGGAGAGGAAGTTCGACTCGCCCGAAGCGCTGAAGGCTCAGATATTCAAAGACGTCAAGAGGGCCCAGATGTATTTCCGCCGGAGCCCTCTGACAAAATAGTTTCTACCAGTCGACTACCGAACCGTCGTCCGGATCAAACCGTGGGTTATAAGGTCTTGGCTCTCCCACCTGCGCCTTGAGTTTGTCTTCATCGATCGTGATGCCCAGGCCGGGTTCGGTCAGCAACGGCCGATGACCGTTCTGAATCGGAGGCAATGGTTTGGCCAGCAGATCGCTGTACTCGTTGTCGCCTCGCTCCTGAATCAGGAAATTCGGCACGGATGCGGCGAGTTGAAGACTGGCGGCAAGAGAACACGGCCCCTGCGGATTATGAGGAGCAATCGGCGTGTAATAGGCTTCGGCCATCCCGGCAATAATCTTCAATTCCGTGATACCTCCTGCGTAACAGATGTCAGGCTGCAGGATGGTGGCAGCGCGCTTCTCAAGAATTTCCTTGAATCCCCATTTTGTGAAAATGCGCTCGCCGGTTGCGATCGGTATGTGGGTTTTCTTAGCAAGTTCGGCCATAATGTCGACGTTGAGGGCCTGAACGATCTCTTCGTAGAACCATGGATTGTACGGCTCGAGCGCCTTCATGAGGATCAGAGCTGTCGGTGGCTGAACTTCTCCATGAAACTCGACGCCGATGTCGACATCCGGGCCGACCTTCGCGCGCAGCGCCTTGAAGTATTCAACAGCTCCATCGACATACTTCTGCCCTTCCACATACTTGTTCGGACCACGGCCAAAGGCTCGTAACTGCGTCTTCATCGCATTGACGCCGTTTTCTTTGTTCACTCGGCCATAGACTCTGACACGATCACGCGTTGGACCGCCCATGAGCCTGTGTACCGGAAGTCCATATGCTTTCCCGGTGATGTCCCAGAGGGCTTGATCGATGCCGCTTGATATAGCGGTCTTGATTGGACCACCGCGATAGAAAGCTCCGCGGTGAATGGCCTGCCAGTGAAAGGCGACTCGACGAGGATCTTTACCAATTAGGTAATTCCCTACCTCCAGAGCCCCGGCGGCGCATGCTTTGGCGTCGTCTTTCAACATCTCACCCCAGCCGGTGATACCGGCGTCGGTGGAAATCTTCACAAAGACCCAGGAGTTCTTGAGGACGAACGTCTCGATTTTACTGACTTTGATGTTGTCTTTCGGGCTCACTTGAGCGGCATTGCCGGGCTTGACGGTAAAAGTGCCATCAAGTCCCAACAACGCGCTGGGAGCGATCAAACGCAGCCAGGATCTACGATCCATTTTCGGCAGCGACACGGCTTCATTCCTCCTAGAATTTCCTGATTCCGCTTTCGGATACACGCATTCTACTACTTGGCCGCAAGTCCTTCGACGAGTATCCTGGCTAAGTCGGCGATCAAAACAGAGCCGGCATTATCGGGCGTATAATCCCGCTTCGTCATGCCGTCGACCGTAATCGCCATAGCGATCGGTCCGCCTTTGGAGTATACGATGCCGGCATCGGAACGAAGCGCGTCGAGGGACCCGGACTTATTCGCTACTGAATACTCCGACAGCTTGCGACGAATTCCGGAATCGTCCTGGCAGCGCTTTAGAATGGCGATCATCTCGCGCGAGGACTCAGGGCTAACGATCTCACCCTTGTGTAATCGCTCAAGGATGGTGACCATGTCTTTTGGTGTCGACACTCCCAAGGCATACTTCTGGTTCTCTGGAAGTTTTCCCGCGGCAGACCAACCCGTAGGAGACTTAAGAGCTGTGCCGTCACCGCGAACCTTTCGGAGAGAACGCGTGTCTTTGATGCCAATCTTGTCGAGGTAGGAGTTGACTGAATCAGCGCTGAATCGTTCCAGCACCATGTTTGTGGCGCTGTTGTCGCTGAGCACAATCATCAGGTTGACGACATCTTTGAGCGGAAGTCGAACACCATCGGAGATCTCGGACCCAATGACGCCGCTGCCGCTAACCTTGTCGGCTGCGATGACGGTGAGTGGTTCCTCCCATTTCGCTTTTCCGCGAGCGACAGCGTCGAAGACAGCCAACATGATCGGCAGCTTGATGGTGCTCGCGGTGCGAACAGGCTCGGATTCCCGAATCCCGATGGAGAGTCCGGATTCGAGATTCTTAGCATAAAGCGAAACGCTGCCCGGGAAGGCAGCGATGCGCTCTTGTAGTCTGTCTTTTGTTTGGGCGGAAGCGCGGACTGTGAATGCCAGCGCTACCACCACAATCGCTCGAAGCATTTAGAAGTTGATCTTCGCCCCAAGCTGGATCTTGCGCGAGCCTGTTATTTCGGACGGACCGGTAAAGTTACCGAAGCTTCCTGACGTACGTACCGCCGTCGGAACCTCCCATAAAGGAGTGTTGGTCAGGTTCGTCGCATCTGCACGGATTTGGAAATCGACGCGCTCGGTAATTGCAAAGCGCTTCGATAGCGACATATCCATGTTGAAGGTCGGAGCAAGATTGAAGAAGTTACGCCCAGTGTTGCCGATCTCGCCGGCGGGTGTCGCGACGAACTTCTCACGTGTCGCTTGATCAAAAAACTGCACGATACCGGCTGAATTCGTGAACACCTTGCCATCGTCGGGGGAACAAGCATTGCATTGCGCGGTTGTTTGGAAGACATTGCCGAGCGTGTTGGCTCCCGAGAAGACGGTGAAGGGACGGCCAGTCTGATAGCGGAGGAACCCGGAGATTGACCAACCGCCGATAACACCGTCGACAACACGATTCATGTCGACGCCGTACCGCTTGCCACGGCCGACCGGTACTTCCCAAGTCCAGTATGAGTTCAGGACATGCCGGCGGTCGAAGTCGGAACGCGCATAGTTTAGTTTGCGATTCGCGATGTCGAAGGGATGCGAGGTGGCCTGTTGCTGAGTACCTGTTCCGTACAAGGTCAGCGAGGGATCGTAGGATCGCGTGTCGAGCGACTTCGACCAAGTCCAACTAAACTGCGCTTCGAGTCCCTTGGTCATGCGTCGCAGAACCTGTACTTCCAGACCGTGGTATGTCGAGAAGTCATTCGATTCGATGACGCGAACCGGGCCAAACTGCGGGAACGGAAAGAAGAAGTATGGTCCAAGGCCGGAGAGAGAGGTTGCGCTCACGGTCTGCCCCGCCGCGTTGCGTTCAAATCTCTGGCCCAGATTCTGCGCTACGATACCAACGTTATTTAACGCCAGATCACTTGCAAATTGGCGCCGCAGGAACGCTGCGCCCGACTCAGTTGTCGTGCGACGCGTATCGGGTCGTGTCAGTTGGTCAAGTAATGGGCTCTCGCCGCCACCTTGCGCGACCTTGAACGCGTCCAGAAACCCATTCCGGAATATCTCGGTCTGATTGGCGTTGTAGGAGCCATAAAGATTGTGAGCTCGCCGGCCAATATAGTCGACCGAGAAAACTGTTCGTGGAGCGATCTCTTGCTGAATGCCGAAGGCCCACATATGCGTGGTCGCGACTTCGATGTTTGGATCGACTACAGTGATCGTGTTCGTTGTATACGGAGTCGGCTGTGCCAGCGAGGATGGTGGAACGTTAGGAGGATTGATTTGGGGCACATTAGCCAAGCGGCCTCCGCCTTGACCGAACGTGTTGTCCGTGATCCCCGTCGTAATTCCCGGCAGTGTTTGGAAGATCGTTGACAGACCGAATGTAGGAAGCCGGTCATAAGCGATGCGGTAGTTCGAGCGGATCGACGTCTTCCCTGCTCCGAACGGATCCCAAGCGATGCCGATCGAAGGTCCAAGATTGTTCCAGTCCTTCTTGTAGAACGCCTGACCCTGAATCCATTTTGCCGTGAGCGTTGGAGGCGCGCCATAGACCAGAGGCTGATCCGGAGCGGCGATCAGATCGCTCGCCTCGGTCGGTGCGTTGCGCAACTCCCAACGCAGTCCGAGGTCGATGGTGAGGTTCCGCCGGACTTTCCACGTGTCCTGGAAGTACATTTCCATCTCGCCGTATTGACCTTTGACACGCAGCAGATCGTCTACATAGCGTTGGCCGTCGGAAGCAAAACCGCGCGAAATAGCCCCGACACGGCCAAGCAGGAAGTTGATGTTGCGGTCGAATTCCGGCCGATCGAACAGTACGTTCAGGTCGCTCGGAATATTGAAGGCGGCCGGGTTAATCGTGTTCACCGCGGGGTTGAAGTCGACAGTCGTGTTTGCGTTCGCTCCACCAACCGATCCACGAATGTCCGCGTGCTGCACGAAACGAAGGTTGAAGCCGGTCTTGAAAGTGTGAGCGCTCTTGACGAACGTCAGGTTGTCAACAAACTGGCGCGTGCGAATCGTGCGGAGATTCCCGATGGCGTACGAGAGATTTTCCACCAACACGGGAGCATCGGCAGCGCCAAGGTTGTTCAACACCGTTCCGCCACCATCTCCACCCCGGAAGAAAAGCTGGCCTGGTTGCGCAAGCGGGCTGAGGAAATTGAACGTGAAATCGCTATGCCCGAAGATGAACTCGTTAATAACGCTGGGTGTCACAACATATCGCCAACTGGCGGCTATGTTCTTCGGACCACGCTCGGTGTTGACGTTGCAGCCGGAGCCCGGGAAGAATGCGGTACCCGAGTTCGCGGCATCGCAAACTGAATCCTGATATCCCCAAGACCCTCGTCCGAAGACTGAATGCTTGTCGTTGAACTGATGATCGATCTTGATCGTGTTGTCCTGCTGCTTCTCGTTCACCGGGGCCGACCACGTGTAGTACGCAGTGTTGAGCCCGTCGCCACCCTGGAAATTATTCGGCAGTGGCAGCTTTGCAACGGCCGCGGCGATCGTCGGATCGATGCCCTTGCGCTCTGGATCATTGGCTACGACGTTGTACGTCGCAATGTTTACACCCGCTACCGGATTGCCGGCCGCGTCGACAGAAGCGCCCGTCTGGCCGAACGGACGATTTCGTCCGCCCGAGACATAACGAAGCAGGCCTCGACGGGCGTCGGCAGTGTACGTAAGCCGATTGACCGTGCGCGTCTCCGATGCAGCAAGGCGCTGAATATTCACGAAGAAGAACGTCTTATTGCGCCAAATCGGTCCACCGATGCTACCGCCATAAATATTCTGAACGAATTGCCGTTTGCCGAGGTTGTTAAAGTTTGACGCCCATTCATTAGCGTTCAACAGCGGTGTCCGATAGAACCAGAAGCCCGTACCATGAAACTCATTTGTACCGCTCTTAGTGACGAGCATCACGTTGGCGCCACTATTACGACCAACATCGGCAGTCGGGTTACTGGTAACCACTCGGAACTCGCTTAACGAATCAGGATTCGTGCGGGTCGGAGCGAAGTTCGAACCACCCGCGCTTGGGTCGTTGTTGTCGATACCGTCGAGCGTGAAATTCCACGCTCGATCGCGAGCGCCGTGGACGTGAAAACCACCTCCGGTATTCGAGCCGTCGAAGGTACCGGGTTGCAGCATCACAAGATTCAGAGGGTTTCGGCCGCGTGTGCCGACAATTGGAAGATCCCGAATGAGCTGCTCGGTGAGCACGTTGCCATAGTTTCCCGTCGTGCTTGTTTGCACCGTTTCGGCAGCTCCCACGACCTCTACCGTTTCCGTGACCTGCCCAACTTCGAGCGTCGCGTTGACCGTTGTTGGCTGGCCGATGCGGACCTCGTTGTTCTTGAGCGACGCCTTCTTGAATCCTGGAGCTTCCACCTCAACCGTGTAGAAGCCTGTCGGGATCGCATCGAACGTGTAAATTCCGGATTCCGTCAAAGTGACGTTGCGAGAGAGGCCGGTTTCTTCGTTACGAGCGGTGACAGTTGCCCCCGGAACGGCGGCGCCGCTCGCATCTTGTACCGTGCCCGTAAGACGGGATGTTGTCACTTGGGCGGATACAGTACCAGCGATTAAGATGAAAAAAACGTACAGCAGACACCTGACCCTCATTTGCATTTCCTGTTAGGGTACCGCTGTTTCGGTTTCTTTACAACTGAAAGTGGTGCTAAGGCGCCTTAGTCGGCATACGATGCGCGCATGATAAAATCTTTGGTCAGGGAAAGCCCCGAAGTGTTTCTCATAATCGGCGTTTCCGTAATCTGAGTGAGCCTCGCTCGCGTTTTGGAAACCCATCTCAATCCGTAAACCAACTCGAGGGAGGAAATATTTATGGCAATGGTTTCTATGCGGCAGCTTCTCGATGAAGCTTCGAAAGGCGGCTACGGCGTCGGCGCTTTCAACGTGAATAACATGGAGCAGATCCAGGCGATTATGGAGGCTGCCAGGGAAACAAAGTCGCCCGTGATCGTACAAGCCAGCCGGGGCGCCCGTGGCTACACGAATGACCGCTTCCTGTATCATCTGATGCTCGCGGCAACGGAACTGTATCCCGAAATTCCGATCGCATTGCATCAGGATCACGGCAATAGTCCCGAAACGTGCATCTCGGCGATCGAGATGGGGTTCACGAGCGTAATGATGGACGGCTCGCTCATGCCCGACGGCAAAACTCCGGCTGACTTTGAGTACAACGTTCGAGTTACGCGCGAAGTAGTCGAGATTGCGCATGCTCGTGGTGTCACCGTCGAGGGGGAGCTCGGTTGCCTGGGCGGCATCGAGGACGGGCATGGCGCCGATGTCGATGCTTTGGCGCACCTGACCGACCCCGATGAAGCTGTCGAGTTTGTCGAGCGCACCGGTATCGATGCTCTGGCGGTTGCAATCGGTACAAGCCATGGCGCCTATAAGTTCACGAAGAAACCGACCGGTGAAGTCCTTGTGATGTCGAGGATCGAGGAGATCAATCGCAAGTTGCCAAACACGCACCTTGTGATGCACGGATC
>DASQLD010000025.1:0-8247 GCA_035630195.1 Bryobacteraceae bacterium | reverse complement strand
GCGGCGGTTTCCAGCACGGATTACCTAAACGCAAAAAAGAAGTTCCAAGCTATCGACAGGCAGACGGTCAAAGCAGGAAGCAAGGTGGCAGTCACTGCTCACGAGCTGAACGCGTACGTGCAGACAGAGCTTCCGAAAGTTGTTCCGGTAGGGGTTCGGGATCCTAACGTCGAATTGGTCGGCAATAATACAGCCACGGGTAAAGTAATGGTCGACTTTCTGAAGCTCCGATCCGCACGAGGGAAATCGACAAGTTGGATCATGCGTAAGCTTCTCGAAGGCGAGCGGGAAGTTGAAGTCACTGCGCGCGTTTCCTCCGGCTATGGCAAGGCGACCGTCTATATTGATCGCGTAGAGGTCTCAGGGATCCCGATTGAAGGAACAGCGCTCGACTTCCTGATTAACAACTATCTGATTCCCAACTATCCTGAGGCGAAGATCGGACGGCCCTTCGAGTTACACAAGCGCGTTGATCGGATCGAAGTTTCCCCGGGCGTTGCGTACGTGTTCACCCGCTAAATCCCACTACATCGGTGTGAGGAGCCGGCTCTCGGCGCCGATAAAGATCTGACGTGTTAGCGCTTCGGAAGGCGGCAAACTCATAAGCCGGGGTCTTATGACAAGCAAGATCTCGGCTTGGTCATGGTTCTTCGTTGTCCGCCCGAGGATTGAACTCAGTACCGGCACATCCAGCACATTCGCGAGTCCGCTTCGTTCAAGCGTTGTCGTGTCGCTGACCAGACCCGCAACGATAGCGGATTGATCGAAACCCAAGCGTATCCGATTGATAAATTTGCGGTTATTGATCACCGGAATCCCGTTGAAACTGGTGGTTCCCAAAAGCTTGAATTCCGCCTCCACATCGAGCGAAACTTCCTGGCGGTCATGCACCTTCGGCGTCACCTTCAGAACCAGCCCTAGATCTTCGAAATTGAATGTCGGTGGCGGCCGGAACACTTCTTCGCCGACATTCACCCGTCCGAAGTATCCCATCGTCATAATCGGATACTTATCGCCGACGTGAAACGAGGCGGCCTGTCCATCTACGGTACGCATCTCTGCCTTCAGAACCGACTTCCCAACAGAATGCGTCCAGTTTGCCAGGAGTTGCGCCGAGGCTATACCGATCCCCAAAAATGTGGATCCACCGCCAAAGGTGAAGAAGTTTACGAACCCCTCGGGGATGAAACGAGTGAACCTGCCAAGATCCGTGAAAGGAACAATCGCGAACTGACTGGGTAAGGTGAGACCGAGTCCTCGCGACGTAGAATCTCCAACTGCAATGAGCTCCACCTCAACAGATATCTGCGGCCGCAATGTCAGCATTTGCTCGAGAATCATCTGCGCTGGGCGGACCTTTGAGGCGCGGTCGCGGAGAATGACTAGCCTCTGCGAGGAGTCAATGGCGAATCTTTGAATCTCCATCAACTGCTGCACCGACCGGCCGAGTTCCTGCGCCTCCTGAATCGTGACCGGTCCGGGAATGGGGATCGTCACAACAATGTGGTTTTCGATCTCCCGGCGCTTCTGCTCAGTGTCCTTGACAACCATCACCACACGATCGCTAATCGGGACGATGAACGACGATGTCACTGTCATCACGCCATAGAAGGCTTCACGATAGTCCGCCTCGCTCATCCGGAAGCGCATCGGCGCGCCCCCGGTTGGGTAGTCACCGTCAAAAACAACGTCGAGACCGTAGGGTTTGGATATTTGCTCGAACAGAAACCGAGCGTCGCCGCGGAGATCGAAGTCGCGCCGCAGGGGAGAGGCCTTCAGCTCAAACGGTGGCTGCGGACGTCGAGCTTCGGCTATTTCCTTAGGCGTTGGTTCGGGCAGATCCGGGAGATCCGGAGCTTCGGTTACACCGCTCGTCCCCGTCATGATCGGCATCACATTGGCTGTGGTTGCTGCGCGCGTTCGAAGAGCCTGCGCGCGGATCCAATATTCCCGCTTCGATGGATTTTTGGCTGCGGCTTGCGAATACTGCAGGTAAGCTTGAGCAAATTCCTTTCGTTTCTCCGCTTTACGACCCTGTTTGTAGAGATCTTTGGCTGAGGGTTCCTCCGAATACACTACGCCCGGGCACACGAGGGCTAGCACTACCAACAGAATCCGGAATGGGGCCAAACAGAGTTGACGTTCGCGTAGCTCAATTCGTGGAATGCTGGCGCTCGTAAAGTTCCAGGTTTGGTTGACCGATTTCCAAGGAATGGCCACTTCGGGCGGGCACAGCACGTCTTTCGCCGCGCTCGCCCGGCGCAGCCCGGAAAAAGGTTGCTGGCAGGACGAACCTCGAACGCGCATGCGGCCTTGTATTTCGCTAAACAGTAGCGTGTGAAACTGGTTGGAGGTGAAGGTAGTTCTCATTTCCACCTACGAGCTGGGTCGTCAGCCGTTCGGTCTCGCATCGCCGGCCGCATGGCTGCAGTCTGCTGGTCACGAGGTTGCTTGCGCAGACCTCGCCGTCGGGATGCTTCCTTCCGTTCAGGTTCAAGAAGCGGATCTGATTGCGATCTATGTGCCGATGCACACCGCGACGCGACTGGCGGGAGCCGTATTAGAACGCGTGCGCAGCTTGAACGCGCGCGCCCACCTATGTTGCTACGGTCTGTATGCGCCGCTGAACGATGCGCATCTGCGGAGCCTCGGCGTGCAAAGTATTCTCGGCGGCGAATTCGAAGGCGCGCTGGTGAGGCTTGTTGATTCGCTTGCCAACGGCGCCGGATCCCTATCAGAAACATCCCTTGAACGACAGGCGTTTCTTGTGCCGGATCGAGGACGCCTTCCCGTGCTCGAACGGTATCCAAAGCTTGTTTCGAACGGTGTGAAAAGTCGGGTCGGCTATACGGAAGCGAGTCGTGGTTGTAAGCATCTCTGCCGCCACTGCCCTGTCGTTCCCGTATATCAAGGATCTTTCCGCGTAGTGCAGGCGGACATCGTGATGGAGGATATCCGTAGACAGGTCGCAGCCGGCGCCGAACACATCACGTTCGGTGATCCGGACTTCCTGAACGGTCCCACGCATGGTCAGCGCATCGTCGAGCGGTTACACGGGGAGTTCCCATCGATCACCTATGACATCACCGCCAAAGTTGAGCATCTGCTGAAGCATCGAAATATGCTGCCCACGCTGCGAGACACAGGTTGTCTGTTTGTGATCTCGGCGGTTGAATCGGTGCAGCCGGATGTTTTGGAAAGACTCGACAAGGGCCATACAAGCGCAGACTTCATCGAGGTTGCTGGCCTTTTCCGTGCTGCCGGATTGACGCTGACACCAACGTTTCTGCCGTTCACGCCGTGGACGACGATTGAAGGTTTTCAGGCGCTGCTGGATGCAGTGAGGCGACTTGATCTCGTCGACAATGTAGCTCCGGTCCAGTGGAGTCTGCGACTATTGATTCCGTCCGGTTCAAGGCTGCTCGAGTTGGAGGATACTCGGCGTTACATCGGTTCCTTCGATGGGCAGGCGCTAGTATATCCCTGGCGGCATCCTGATTCCGAGGTAGAAGCGCTTGCGACGCGTGTCTCCACGATCGTGCGCTCCGGTCTGCGAGCAAAGAAATCCCGCTCAGCAATTTTCCACGATATTTGGGAAGCCGCTCACGGCAGCCCACTGCCGGTCGACTATCGGCTTTTGCCCCGTACAGTGATCCCTTACATGGAAGAGCCATGGTTCTGTTGAGCGGAGCCTTCAGAGGAGCAGTTGGCTCTTCAGCAGCTCTGAAATAAGGCACCCCCTTGTGCACCGAAAGTCGTGATGTAATACATCAATCACGATGACTCGGCGATCTTTTCTTCAAGCACTTTCCGCGGCGCCATTTCTGACCCGCTACCATGCGATGGCTGCTCCCGACAAGGGTAGAGTCAAGATTCGGGACTTACAGGCAATGGTGGTCCAAGGTCCCTCGCGGAACTACACACTCGTGAAAGTTGTCAGCGACTCGGGACTTTTCGGCATCGGAGAAGCATACGGCAGTCCTGGCGTTGGAGTGAAGGAGCAGGTTCTCGCGCTGAAGCAGGAACTGGTTGGCAAGGATCCACTGGAGATCGACGCCATCTATGTCGGACTCGGCACGCGTACGGACGGATCGGCACACAGTCTGATGCGTGCAGTCAGCGGTATCGAGATGGCGCTGTGGGATTTGGCTGGCCGAATTCTAGGACAACCAGTCAGCATCCTGCTCGGCGGCCGTTTCCGGGAGAAAGTAAAGGTATACGATCACGCCGCGCCGAAGAACATGCTCGATCCCGCATCGTGTCGCGAGTGGGCGCAGAAGGTGAAGGCTGACCCGGCCGGTTTCAAGACACATAAGTTCGGTAGTCAGCACACCACGCCCGAAATCGACCACGCGCGCGATCGCTCAAACCGAATGCTGACAACCACGGAACTGTCTCGCATTCGGAAGGGCTGGGAGAACTGCCGCGAGGCCATCGGTTGGGATCACGACCTAATGGTTCACTGCCATTGGGAATACGATTTAAGAACATCGATTCAGTACGCTGAAGCAATCGAATCCATCCGACCGGTTTGGTTCGAAGATCCGCTTCCTCCCGAGTACTCAGACAGTTGGAAGCGGCTCTGCGCCTCCTCACGCGTGCCCATCTGCACGGGTGAGAACCTGACACGACGCCAGGGATTCAAGGACTTCATCATCTATCAGGGATGCGATATCTTGCATCCGGATCTCCGGAACAGCGGCGGTTTTCTCGAAACAAAGCGAATTGCCGATATGGCCGAAGTTTTCGGATTGCCGATGGCGACCCACAATACCGGTAGCATCGTTGCGACGTTGTGTAACGTCCACTGGGCCACGTCAATTCGCGACTACATGGCGTGCGAGACAGTGATGGGCAAAGGTGACTGGCTGGACAAAGTGGTTGTCTATGACGCGCCTATGTTCAAAGACGGCTTTATTACGGTCTCGACGACGCCAGGGCTTGGCTTCGTTTTGAACCCCGATGTCGTCAAAGCGCATCTCGCTACCGGCGAACAGTGGTGGGGCTAGTTATATAGACGCCACCGATCGATCCGTAGAGCGCGATGGTCGACTCGCGATGCCGCGGTTCGGCAGAAGAATGCGGCCCGCGTTCGACTAAACTAGGTAGGGTCACTGCCCTGTTCCGGCATGAAAGTACCTGTCGACAGTCTGTTACTTCTCGCCATTGCAGCCACAGTTCTCCGATTTCCTGAGGACGGCGATCTTGCGCGGCGTCTAAAGGCTCGTGATGGGGATGTAATCGGAGAACTTTATGATCGCTACGGACGGCTGGCCTATACGATCATTCTGCGGATTGTACGCGATCATGCCGTCGCGGAAGACTTGGTGCAAGAAAGCTTCTTGCGAGTGTGGACACGCGCTCAGGGGTTTGACGCCGAGCGTGGAGCACTTGGACCTTGGATACTGACTGTAGCCCGCAACCAAGCGCTGGATTACATCCGTTCCGTGCAAGGACGCGTATGGAAGGGTATGGTTTCGGCCGACAGCGATCATCCCGGTGTCTTCCAAGACTGGGAAAGCAATCTGCTGGACAGCGTACAGCTCGAACAAGTTCGAACGGCTCTCAGTCGACTCTCAGAAAACCAGCGGACTGTGATTGAGTTGGCCTATTTCGAAGGATTGTCGCATTCGGAAATGGCAGAGCGAATTCATCAGCCTCTCGGGACGGTCAAGACGTGGATCAGGTCCGCACTGAAGACGCTTCGTGATGAGCTCACTGCGAAGGCGCCCGTATGAGTTGCGAAACCAATCGGGAACTGCTGGAACTCTACGCCCTCGGCATACTCGACGCGGAAGAGCGTTCAGAGATTGATCAGCACCTTCGCGACAACTGCTCGAACTGTACGGCAGCACTGCGCGAAGCGCTGGCATTGAACTCTGGCGTTTTGAGTTCGGTGAAACTCGAGCAGCCCCCGGCAAGTTTGCGGGAGCGCGTTGTGAATAGCGTGCGGCCGCCGCGTCGAAAGGCGCCGCTCGCGTGGATGGGTTTGGCGGCCGCGCTGGCGTTCGCCACCGTATGGCTCGGATGGGAAGCGAATCGTCGCTCGAATGAGCTGACGGTCGCCAGCGGCCGCATCCGAAGCTTGCAAGTGCAATCGGACGAGCTTTCGAATAAACTCGATTTCCTAAGAGATCCGCAGACACGACCGGCTTCAGCCGCGCCCGGCGCGAATCAGCCTCGCGGAACGTACTTTGTAAATCCGCGATCCGGCGTAATGCTTATTGCATCGAACCTGCCCGCGCCGGCTGCCGGGCGAGCTTACGAGATGTGGATCATACCGAAAGGTCAGGCTCCACGGCCCGCTGGCGTTTTCCTTCCGGATGCCAATGGATCTGCGGTGCATTTACAGACCGGTCCGGTGGATCTGACCAACACCGCGGCGTTTGCAATCACGGATGAGCCGGAGTCGGGGTCGCCCGCTCCAACAACACAACCCTTCCTCGTGACACCGGCGGGAACTTAGATCACTTCGGCAACGGCTGGGGCTGGATTACTCCGAGATCAATTAAGCCATTTATGACGAACTGGACTGCGATCGCGGTGAGCACCAAGCCCATCAGCCGCATCAGAATGCGAATGCCAACTTCCCCCAGCTTGCCCCGCACGCGGTCCGCGCTCGCCAGGATGACATAGGAAGAATACGCTGTAATCGCAATCGCGACGAATACCGGTATCGCCTGCCACCAGCGTCGCGACTGCGCCATCAGCACCATCGCGGTCGAGATAGCACCCGGGCCCGCGAGCATCGGTATCCCGAGCGGTGTAACCCCAACCTCTTCTTTCGTCTCACCCTCACGAAGCTCGGCCTCGCTTTCCTGAGTTCCAGAGCGCCTGGCTTCGAGCATCTCGACAGCAACCAAAAGCAACAAGAGCCCGCCCGCGATTTTGAATGCCGGGAGAGTAATGCCGAAGGTCTTGAAGATGAGACTGCCCGCCAGCGCGAATGCGCTCAACACACCGAAACATGTCCAAGCGGCCTGCTTCGCCATCTGGCGACGTTTTTCAAGTTTGTAGCCACCTGTAAGGGCAAGGAAGGAAGGTATAGTCGCCAGTGGATCGACGATAAAGAAGATGGAACTCAGTGCGATGAGCGAAAACCGTACGAAAACTTCGATCTGGTTCCAGTCCATGCGCTGTTTTGACTGTACGAGGTTATCCTACAGCAGCTGCGGCCTTCTCCCGCGGGTAAACTTCATCGATGTTCTTGGATGTAACCAGCTTGTGCTTCGTAAATACTGCCGGTGGGGCTTGCTTCCCGGCGGCCATCGCAATGGCGAGCGGAATGAGCTCCTGACCATAGCGCTCGGGGAAATACGCTACCGATCCGATCAAGCGCGACCCCGGCTTTCGTATCTCCTCGCGTGCTTCCGCGATGGCGTTCTGCCCCATGACAGCACAATAGGAGTTGTAGCCGCATTCTTCGAATGCTCGTAGCGCCCCAAGCGCGCTTGGGTCATTGATCGCGGCGATCAGGGTACGCTTTCGCGTTTGCTTGCGGAGATGCTTGCGTACCAGGTCGAAGGAGGGCCCGTATGCGCCTTTGCCATCAAAAGTAATCACATTGGCGCGTGTCATCTCGGGCAAAACCTCCCTGATACCAGTGATCGCCCCGGTAAGACGAGCTTGCGGTAACGGACCGGCTATCCGTTCCTCAAGTAGAATCACTTCGTCTACTACTCCGGTCCAGTTATCTTTCGCCCACCTGCCGAGCGCCCGGCCTCCAATGATCCCTGCCTCATAATTGTTCGCTCCGAAGTACACGGCGCCCGGATGGGGAATCTCAACTGCTATCACCGGAATACCTGCCGACAGGAATCGCGCCGCGATCACTGGCGCGACGTTCTCATAGGTCTGAAATTCGATTGCTACGTCTACACGCTCCCGCACGAGCAGATCCGCATTGCGCAGCGCAGTCTTAGAACTATAGCGGTTGTTCACTTCCACCAGATCCACGTTGTTATCAGAAGCGGCTTTGCGCACGCTATCCGTGACTGCCTGCGAAAAAGTTGTCGACGTGGTTTGCGCTCCGAACCCGACGCGCAGTCGTCGCTGGCGCTCAGCAGCGCGAATCAGACAGCGATATTGATCATGAGCTGCTTCCTCGATCATTCCGCCTTTCTGTAGCGTTCGTAGGAGCCGGTGCGTTGTGCTCTTTGGCAGACCCGTGCGCTCGACCATGTCCCGAAGACGCAAGAGCTCGCCGTCAGATCGAAATGATCGCAACAATTCACAGGCTCGCAGAAC
>DASQLD010000024.1:0-7999 GCA_035630195.1 Bryobacteraceae bacterium | reverse complement strand
CGGTGTCTTCACTGGCCTGAAGGAGCGTTTCGACTTCTTGTCGTAGTTCCGGGTCTGATGCACACGCCTGGTCGAGATAGGTGGAGCGCTTGGCGTGAGGCATCTCTAGCGCATTTGCCAACACCTCTTTTACGTGGTTCCAGCGAACTTGGTCCAATCTCTGATTATCGCGCGCTCGCGAAAACTAGCCTTGTGCTCCGACTTCGCGGCGTCCGCCGAGATCGGAGCTCGAGCTCGAACTGAACCAATTCAGGGCAAGCGATGAGCGAGGCCTTTTTCATGGGCAACCTCGCGCAGCAAGGCGCCCAGCCTGAGATAGTCCTCGAAGTCGGAAGGCTTTCGGAAATATCGAGCCGCGCCGAGCTGCGTCGCCCGCTCCCTATCCTTTGGAGCGTCAGAGGACGTGACCACAATGACCGGTGTTTCAACACAAAGCGGATGATCGCGAAATCGAGCGAATATCTCGAATCCGCTGGCATTGGGCAGATTCAAATCGAGCAAGATGAAGTCCGGACAGGGAGCATCAGGATTTTGTCCCATGTGATCGATAAACTTTTTGGCTTCCGTACCATCTTTGGCAAGCAAGAGCTTGTGAGGAATGTTGTGTTCCCGGAGGGCCTCCTCCAAAAGGTCCACATCACCCGGATTATCCTCTGCCAGAAAGATAAGTAGTACCGGTTTACTCATGAGAAAACTCCCGGCAGTGAGAAGAAGAATGTAGAGCCGACGCCCTCTTTGGATTCAGCCCACATTCGTCCGTGATAGCGTTCTACAATGCGCTTGCAGATTGCCAATCCCAGACCTGTTCCAGGATACTCGTCGTCGCGATGCAGGCGCTTGAATAGGCCAAAGATTCTTTCAGCTTGGTCTTGTTCGAAACCGATACCATTGTCGCTGACACTGATTACCCAGTGACTATTTCGTCGTTGGGCGCCGATATGAATACGAGGAGGCGCATTCGGATTTCGGTATTTCAATGCGTTTGAGAGAAGGTTTTGAAACACATGGGAGAGCTGTCCCTCATCGCCGGCAACGATGGGCAGCGATTCGGCAGTGACGACAGCTTGGCTGTCGTGCATTCGGCTATCAACAAGATCGAGCGCTTGCTTCAGAGCGGAGTTCAAGTCCGCTGCGTGGGCCGGCGTGTCCTCATCGGCGTAGGCAGTGCGGGAGTACGTGAGGAGGTCGCGAATAAGATCTTCCATCCTCCGCACTCCGGTGCGGATGTAGTTGACATACTTCTGAAGGTCCGCGCTTTCCTGCGGTCCGAGCCGCTTGACAAGAAGTTGAGAATAGCTATTGACCATGCGGAGCGGCTCCTGCAGGTCATGACTCGCTACATACGCGAACTCTTCGAGATATTTATTAGCCTTTGTCAGCTCATCGTTTGACCGCCGAAGTTCTTCTTCTGCTCGCTTACGTTCTGAAATGTCCAGAGTTACTCCCACCATGCGGTAGGGTTCGCCGTTTTCGGTATAAAGCGCTCTGCCGCTCGCCACAATCCATCCTGTTATTCCATCGGGACGGATTATCCGATACTCAGCATTGTAGTCAGCACGATCTCGAATAGCGTCCTCGACGGCTTGCTGCATTCGAGGCCTATCGTCGGGATGGATCATCTCAAGAAGGATCTGGTATGTGAAAGCGTCGCCTTCCGTCAAGCCGAAATTCTCGTAACATTGAGGCGAACACTCCAGGCTGTTCGCCTCTAAATCGAGGCTCCATGATCCGAGTTTCGCAGTTTCCAGAGCAATGCGAAGTTGCTGCTGGCCTTCTCGCAGGGCGTTCTCAGCTCGCTTTTGCGCTGCGATGTCTGTGTTTGTGCCGAACCAACGTAAAACGGCGCCACGCGCGTCCCTAACCGGCTCGACACGTGTCAGAAACTCCCGAAATACACCCTCCACGCCCTTTAGCGGGAATACCATTTCGAAGGGCTCACCACTCTCAAGAGAACGATTCCAGCGTTCCATTACTTTGGGAAGCACCTCCGGATGATGCACACTCTGCCAGCCCCATCCTGCCATCGCTTCCGCAGTGGAGCCGGTATAGCTGTACCAGCGCTGGTTATACCAAAAGATGTGCCCATCGGGGTAAGCCATCCAGGCGAGATTCGGAATGGTGTTTGCGAGAGTGCGGAACTGCTGCTCACTCGATTGCAACTCCCGCACCACCCGCGCCCGTTCGATCGATTCCCAGCAGCGGTTTGCCACCTGCTGGACGAGTTCGATTTCATCCGGTTGCCAGCGCCTCGGCGTGACTTGATGCACCGCCATGGCGGCTACGAACCGTCCTTGTTTTTGGAGAGAGACACAGATTACGGACCGGATCAAAGTGCTCCGATAGGATTCCCGTACATCGGTGACGCGCGAATCGATTTCTGAATCCTCGACAACGTATGGCTGGCCGGCGCGCATTAGTCGAAGGCATTCTTCACCGAACTGTGCGAACTTATATCGCCCGACGATGCTCGGTACCCCTCGGTTGTAGTCCCCGGTTAGATTAAATGTGTCTTCGTCCTCCTCGACATCGGCATAGGCGCAACGATTGACATCGAGCCATTCACCCAGCAGCCGAGCAGCGCTCTGGGTAATCGCGGCTGGGTCAGTCAATGGTCGAGTGGCGTCGTCGAGCTGCACGAGAAAGGCATTACGACGCTCACTCCATTTTCTCTCGGTTATGTCCTGCACCAGAGCGACAAACCCGCGGACAGCTCCGGTTGGCGCCACATCTGGAGCGTAGGAAACACTGACGTAACGCGGCTGGCGATCTTTGTCCCAGATCTGCGACTCAAAGCTGACACGCTCACCAGCAAGCACACGCGCAATATAGGGTTGAGCGTTCGAGTAATGGGGCTCCCCGCCCACTGCTTCGATTGTGCGACCCACGATGGCTTCGGGAGGCTGTCCGAACCATTCGAAGTACGTTCTATTAACGCGCCGGTAGACCTGTTCGGCATCAATGTAGGAAATTAGAACAGGCACATTGTCGGTGACCAGTTGCAGTTCTGCGTCACGCCGTCTTATTTCATATTGTTTTAATCGGGCGCGAACGGCTGTATGCGCGGCGCTCACAATAGTATCGGAGCGGAGCGGGCGTTCAAGAAGAGTCAGATCGCCCAGAGGTTCAAGACTAGAAAGTCTTTCTCGACTCGCGACGGTAGGTTCACCACCGACGGTGAGAACCACCAAGGGAAGGTCCGACCATGCGCTCTGTTTTCGCAGCACTTCAGAAAGACGTTCTACTGCGTGTGACTGTAGCGCTTCCTCTGTGATGAAGAGGGCGCCTACTCCGAGTTCTATTTCCCTGCAGAGCTGATCGATACTTGAGCAGACTATCGATTGGAGTTTCGCGCGGTGGAAGAGATCGTGCAGGAGTTGCCCGTCGCGGCCAACAGGAGCGTGGATCAGGATTAAAGAATCGCGCTCCAAACTAGGACTTGGACTCATCATCCGTCCCTTGCATCAGCGGACCTCGTTTGCCTACATAACTGGGCACACCTGAAAGTACACCTTGGAACTCCGTCAAGGGTCTTCCGACGCGAATCGTATCTGGCCCTAGCTGTAATTCTCGGATCGTCCGCTCGTGTTTTCCGCTGCGTTTTTTAACGACGGAGATTGCCTGGCGCACCTCACCCATCGCTTCAAAGTAACGAAGGAGCATGATGGAATCGGCCAAATAGCTAACATCCACAGGACTCGCCACGCTCTGACCCAAAATCCCGTATTGGGCCATCACCAGAATGGTGGTTGTTCCCTGATTACTCAGGAAAGCTAGAAGTTCATGAAGCTGAATAGTGAGGTAATGCTCACCGGGCATCGCTGCGAGGAGACCGTTCAGGCTATCAATGACAACGAGGCTCGCATGGTTATTTTGGACTTCAGCCCGAACACGGGAAACGAAGTGTCCCGGAGAAAGCTCAACAGGGTCCACAATCTCAATTTGCAGTCGACCAGATTCGAGAAGCTTTGGGACAGGTATACTCAGTCCCTCAGCTCGTTCGAGCAAGGTCGGTAAACCTTCGTCGAAGGTGACGAAGTATGCGTACTCTCCCCGTTCCGCTGCGGTTGCAGCGTAGCGGAGCGCAATTGTGCTCTTCCCGGCCCCGGCAGGACCCATGAGAAGGGTGCTTGTGCCTCTATTGAGACCTCCCCCCAAAAGCGCATCGAGCTCCTGGAGGCCGCTCACGGCAAGGCCCGAGGAGAAGCTGCGTTTATGCTCTGTCGCAACAAGTCGCGGATAAACCTCCAAGCCTCCGGTGCGAATGTTGTAGTCGTGATAGCCTTCGCGAACCTGGACACCGCGTAGTTTTACTATCTCAAGCCTTCTGCGCTTCGTGCCGTAGTCGCGGGGGAGATTTTCCAGACGGATGACTCCGTGAACAATACTTTGGAGGTCTCTCTCGTCAGCGCCGCCCGTATGGTCGTCGAGTAAGAGGACCGTGCACTCCCGGTTCGCAAAGTACTGTCTGAGAGCAAGGAGTTGTCTACGGAACCGCAAAGGCTCTCGAGCAAGCAATCGAAGCTCAGAGAGTGAATCGAAAACAATCCGCTTTGGATCGCTTTCTTCAATACGCTTCAGAATGGCCTTTATGGTGGCCGGCAGCTCTACCTCACCGGGGTAAAGGATAGTGTACTGCTCCTCTGCTTTTAAGCTGTCCTCCATCGGAAGCAACTCGAAAATGTCAATCCCCGATAGGTTCCAGCCGTGGGAACGGGCCACTTGCCTAAGCTCTTTTTCCGATTCCGAAAGCGTTATGTACAGGCCCGGTTGTTGCTGAGAAACACCCTCGAGCAGAAATTGGATACCAAGGGTTGTCTTGCCCGTGCCGGGATCTCCGTCTATGAGATAGAGATGGCCAGCGGGCAGCCCGCCCGCGAGCACGTCATTAAGTCCTGAAATGCCACTCGAAAGCAATTCCGAAGCGAACTCATCGTCAGCGAAGCCGCTAGCCATCTAAATGTTGCCCTCTCTAACCGCCATAGCGTAGCCGTTAATCCGAATATCGAAGCGTTTGGGATTGGTCGCAGACCACGAAGGAGATATGCGAAACAAGGCCATGTCGCCGCCCAAATCATTTATAAAATACATTACAAGTCTTAGCATGCAGAATTGGCTACCAGTCTTCGTTTGAGAAGGCTATTCCTGAGGAGTGCCTTACCGTTAGAAGCGATTACGTAGGGTAGGTTTCGCCTGGACGGTTTTGTTATCGAGAGACCGCCCAGATCGTGGCCTATCGCGCCATCGCGGAGGTAGAGCGGCACCGAGAAGGAATACCCGGGGTCGCTTGTCGCCATCCCAATGTTTCTTATTGGGTGGGCAACGAAGTAAGCTTGCGCTCGAACTGAATGTTCGATTCGGCTGTAAATTTCCTGTAGTTCCGAAAGTCGATTACGTTGCGGCTGCAGAGATCAGAATCCCGTGCACAGAGCAGGTTTTCGCTGTGAACAGGGAGCAGGAACATGCCGTTGTCGATTCGAACGGAATCATAGTCCAGTACTAGTTGCGCCTTCTCGTATGGGAAGTCAGACGGGAGGGACAGCGAACGCATTTCAACCCGCAACACGCGATGCGTCTCCTTGTCGATCCAAATTGCGCCTTGATATGCGGGGCTGTACGATGCCGAGGTGGCGACAATCGTCCAATGCGAGTTCGGCTGCTTGACCGTGTAATCGTAGACGAATGCTTTGCGTTGACCGATGCGATCTTCGCCTCGTTTGACGAAGGCGGCATTTGTCATTCTCGACAACACGTCCTGCAGAACCGTTACGAACTCGCCGGTCGACCAGGAACCGGTCTTCTCGATTGCGCGTTTCGTAGAGCGGCCGTTAATCGCGACATTCCGGTATTCCTCCTGCCCCTTCACACAAGCTACTTCGGCCGACACAACATCGAGCGCTTGCCACTGTGGTGGACGGGAATTACTGGCGTATCGGGTCGTGAATTGATTTACTACGAAATCGGGCAGGGTATCGGAATACTCACCGGCAGCTTCGCGGGCCTCTTCTATGATTTCATCACCCTTGTCGAACCAAAGACTCTCATTGGCTGACGCAGTTTTGCCTTCATAGATGCCGGTGCGCTTTTCCTCCTCGGCGACGGCAGGTTTGCGTTGTTGCTTCGGAGGAGCATCCTCGACCGGCTCAGGCGACGCGGTCTCTTTGCGCTGTAGTTCTGGCTTGTCCGGACTCAAGCCTTCTGGCGTTTTGATAGCTGCACTGTCTACCGGCTTCGAAGCGGCCGCAAGCTCTGCCGGAGTGCCCTTTCGTACCAGGATGACTCGGAACGCCGTCTCCTCGTCATCGGGGTTCACGTTGATCTGTAGCTGGTCTCCGGGTTTGAGCAGGGAATCGCGAACGGGTTCACCTTCTTTGCTCCGGAACTGAGTCTTCGTCAGAAGGCGGAATCGCAAGAATCCTTTTTCCGCGGTCTCCAGAATCAGGTCCTTTTCTCTAAGCTCGCGTAATGTTCCATCAATCGTCTTGAGAGTGATCTTGATCTCTTTGTCGTTCGTCTTTTCCGCCTTCTTGTCCTTTTCGGACTTCTCTCGTTTCGGAATTTTAATTTCCGGGATAGGAATGCCGACTCCTACACCTCCGGGAAGCCTTGCTGGCACCTGATTCGGAGGATATTGTCCAGGGGGATATTGACCAGGCGGATACTGGCCGCCGGGGTACTGGTTCGGTGGATACTGCCCGGGAGGATATGTTGTGGGTGGATATTGACCGGGAGGATAGACTTGGGCGCTCGCGATGATTGCCGCCGCGAAGAGAGCCAGCGCGGCAACCGACCAGTGTGGCAAGCCCATTCGCGGTCCCCCAGAGGTCATTCTAACTGATTTTGGACGATAAGGGGTCACCAGTGTGACCCCAGCCTGGCAACGGCTAGTTCAGTACCTGCAGAGGATTGCGGCTCGGCGCGACCGGGGACTGCCGAGGAACCTGTAGTTCAGGCATCGGTTCAGCTTGAAACAACCGCCTTGTCATCCGAGCGATCCGGCGAGCCCAGAGATTGGCTCGTTCTCTTCGTGCGCTATCCGTCGCAATGCCTGTGCTTGCATACATCTGGCGGTACAGTTTTGAAATAAACACGAACGCAAGCCGCGCTTTCAGGTTCGGAGTGCATCGTGATCGCTTCCAGACTGCCGGCAGACTGTAGAAGTTGTCCCAGACTCCCTGCGTTCGTTCGCGCATTTCGTCCGAACTCATCGTCGGATGTGGCATGAACATCTTAGGTCGCCGGTCCGCCGGTATCAACCAGTAACGCGTGATCGGAATACCATCGACGGATGGGGGATTCGGACCTTGGGCTTTCTCCCATCGCTCAAAATCGACGGTACCGCAAAACGGCGTAAGCATCACGAATTGAGCAAACGTCAGACCCGAACGAGACGCGAGATCTTCGGTTGCCTTGAACGTGTCTGCGCGATCTGTCGGAAGTCCGAAGATGAACGATCCAAGGACATGAACACCATGTTCCTGGAATTGACGGAGACGGTTCACCAGGTTCTCACCCGATAGATTAAAATCCTTGAAGACGGCCTTTAAGCCCTCCGCGGTTACGGCCTCGACACCGACGAGAGCTCCTTTGATCCGAGCCTTCCGCATCGCATCCAGAAATTCGGGGTCCTCTGCCGATTCCATGGTGATCTGAGTAAAGAACACCATATCCTTGGGCAACTCGGCCAGACGCTCCATCAGTTCGAAGCGTTCAGCACGAATCGCTTTTAGCTGGGCAACCCGACCCACGTTGTTCTGCCGCTCAGCGAGCTTGATATCCGTGAGCGAAACCGGGTAGAAATTGTCATCAGCCAAGGCGATGAATCGGAACCCACGGCGACGTAGTTCGACAATTTCTTCGATCACGGGGTCGGAAGGCCGTTGTCTTGGACGCTGGCCATCGGTGCGCCATACCGAACAAAATGAGCAGTGCTTTGCGCATCCCCGTACTGTTTGCACCGACGCCCACATGTAGTGAGCCTGATTCAGCAGGTCCCAGCGCG
>DASQLD010000023.1:0-6820 GCA_035630195.1 Bryobacteraceae bacterium | reverse complement strand
AGGAGGAAACCTGCTAGGACCGTCCGAGACTTGGGCCTACACGCCATAGCGCATTTATGGGTGCTGCTCCGAGGAGGGATCTGCTGTGGGGACGTTACGGAGGTGTAAGCGGCCATCCGAGTCGACAAACGCCTCGACGGGAGCTTGAGGCGGTTCCGACACTTGAGCGGTTTGCACGGCAGGCCTCGTCGAAACCTTCCTCCGATCGGCTTCCCGGCGCGCCTTTCCGTATCTCATACCCACGCGCTGCACATACTGTTCGGTTTCACGATAGGGAGGAACCTTGTTGCCATATTTCCACACCGCGCCTTCGCCGGCGTTATAAGCCGCGATCGTCAGGTTGCGGTCGTTCGGAAACAGGGAATCGAGGTACTTTAAATACCGAACGCCGCCCTCGATATTTTCTTTTACATCGAATGAGTTACGGACGCCAAACCGGCGGGCTGTGGCGGGCATAAGCTGCATCAGCCCCTGGGCGCCCTTGATGGACACAGCGTACGGATTGTAGCTGCTTTCCACCTGGATAACGGAATGCACAAGCAACGGATCTACGTCATACCGCTTGGCAACAGCTTCGACCAAATCTGGTACGGAAGGTGCTTCCGCAGCTTGCGAGGAGTCAGGTTCCGCCGCTCGATCTAACGTAACCACGTTTGGTTGCAGCACCACAACAGATCTTATGAGACGTCCTTGAGCATCGGCGCGGACCACGCTTCGGATGCGTGGACCAGTGGGGGGCAGCGCCGCGGCGGAAACCGCGCCGGCCAGTAGCAGCGCCAAACAGACTGAACGCGCCCCTGATTTATGCTCTGAACAAAAATACATTCTCTTGTTTTCCACCTGATTATACTCGGAATCGCATTTTAAGAGAACTGGTCTGACACGTGTCGAATGATAGTATTCTCTCATGGCAGGGCTCGCAGATGTCTCGGGATATGTCCTGGTCGGCGGACGAAGTTCCCGTATGGGGACGGATAAGGCTCTGATCATCTACCATGGCCAAACCTTGGCGGGCCACATCGCTAGTGAACTCTCGACCATTGCCGGAACTGTCTCGCTTGTTGGCGATCCGGGGCGATATGCAGGACTCGGCTACACAGTCGTCCGAGACGAATATCCTGGCGCTGGACCAACAGGGGGCCTGGTGACTGCTCTTCGAGCTAGCCGAACACGATGGAATTTGGTGGCGGCGTGCGACCTTCCCGAGGTATCGGCGGCGTTTTTTGGACTCCTCCTCAATCGCATTCGGAGTCTCGACGTTCGAGCCGTTATTCCAGTGACCCCGGACGGCCGCAGGCAGGTTCTTTGCGCCGCCTATCGGAGTGACGCGTGCGCAGTCCTGGGTAGGGCCTTCGAATCCGGTGAAACGAAGCTTCAAGCGGCCATAAGCCAACTCGATGCGGACTATTGGCGCATCGAATCGGACAAACTGTCGGTTAATCTGAATACTCCAGAGGACTGGAACGTTTTCATGCGACAGGAGGCCTGAGCCTTGAGCCAGGACGAGCAGTTTCCTCATTACCTTGAGTTCCGCCAAGTCTCTAAGACGTTCGACAAGCCTGTATTAGTCGACTGCAGCTTTCAAGTCGACGCCGGGGAGACGATGGCTATCATCGGCCGCAGCGGCGTAGGAAAGTCAGTTACCTTACAACACATGATGGGGTTTCTGAAACCTGATTCCGGCCGCATTATCGCCTCCTATCGGGACATTACCGACATGACCGAGCCGGAACTGCGCGAGATTCGCCGCAAGGTGACGATGGTGTTCCAGAGCGGCGCCTTGTTCGACTCGCTCTCCGTGGCTGAGAATATTCTGTTTTCGCTGGAACTGCGCGAGGATTACGACGAACAGAACAAGGAAGACGTAGTCAAAGGATTACTGAGCATGGTGGATTTGGAGGAAGAAGCAGACAAGTCTCCCGCCGATCTTTCAACGGGTCATCGTCGTGCGGTTGCGATCGCCCGCGCTTTGGCCGCTCAGCCGGAATGCATTCTCTATGACGAGCCGACGACGATGGTTGATCCCATCATGTCAACTCACCTCGGCAATGTCATGCTGCGGCTGAAGAAGCAGCTAAATCTGACCTCCGTAGTCGTGACGCACGACCTGGACCTGATGCGCAAAGTGGCGGATAAGGTCGTTTTCCTGTTTGAGAGTAGGGTTATTTACTTTGGCCCCGTATCCGAGCTCGAACAATCTGACCACCCGCACATCCAGGAATTCCTGGCGATGGACCGAGTTTAGGACGTTATTGATCCAAAAGCGTTCGAATCTTGTCTGTGAGGGAATCGGCGGGCTTCGCCGCGTCGTCCTCTTTTTTACCTGGCACATAAGGCTCGTCCGCGATCTTGCGCGTTAGATAACCCTCCATGATCCAGGTCTTTTTGTAAAGCTTCCCATCTTCAAGGTTTCGCAGGATCAACGAGAACCTGGGCACGGTTCCGGGCTTCGCGTCGGTCGGATAGAAGCCTTCGATATTCCGTTCAATATAGGCAGTTTCATAGCGGTGCCGACGGACGACGTACGTGAAGACCCGGAAGCTATCGTAGTCGTAAGGCGCTCCGTCGCTTCGAACCGTGGTCCAAAGCCAATGGTGCTTGGTGACGCCTTCATCGTTTACGGTTCCCAAGAGGAAGTACGACGTGATACGGGCGCCCTCCGCATATTGAGCCACTTCGTCAGGAATTGCCATGATAAGCATGCGGGAGAGAACCCAACCTGCCTTCCCATCCTTGGTACGGACGAGGCTCCAATCCTCCATGGGAGGCCCCGGAGGACGCTGTTTCGCGCGGCCTTTTTTCTTTCTAAGCGCTTCTGCCGGATCCTCAGGTGGAGGCGGGGGAGGGGGAGGAAGATGCGTCTTCGACAGCGCAATCCAGTTCGCAGGGAGACGTGGAGCGGCCGGGCGAGGCGGCGGCGGGTACTCGGGCTCCTTCTTCTTTCGAACCCGCCGCTCCGGTTTCTTCAGATCCAGAGGATTGGCAGGAGGAGTCGAGCCAGGTTGCGCTCGCGGGGATGCTCGATGAGCCAGAACGGTAACGCGCATACCTTCGACAAGTTGATAGAAGCTCGTGGAGGCTCGCATTGGCTCCACGTGCATGTTCAGCGCGTCAAACACGGTAGCCTCGCCCTGCGAAGGCAGCTTCCTGGAGTTTTCGGCGAGTTCCGCCAAACCTTCCATCTGTTTGTTGGAGAGGAGGCTTCGCGAGTCAGTCCATCCAACTTGGCCCGAGGGAGTGCGGACTCGCACAAACCTCCGACGGACTTGCAGAATCTCAAGTTTTTCCCCGTGCGGTGAAGTCGCAATGGTTGGAGAAGCCGGCGAAATCTCGGCGCGCAGCTTTAGCGTCATCGGACCCGAAAATGCCGTACCGATGCTGGGATCGTTAGCAGCTTGCCTTCTGCATCCAGTCAGGAATGGCGCAAAGGTGACGCATGCTACCAGGAGTATGAAATATTTAATACGGACGGGCATCCTCGCGTGCAAGACTTAGTCTGACAACCCCTCTAACTGGATGAGTACCGTGAGTGAATCATCTCCCCCCGAATTCTATTGTGCACGTTGCGCGCAGCCGATCCCTGATCCACTGGCATGCGGCGATTGCGGCGCGCTGATTTGCCGCCGATGCGGCACGCCCCTTGAAAGTGTAGACGAGTTGGGGTTCGGTTAAGATTCAAACGCTGCACTGGGCATGAAGCAATCTGATCCGGCCATCCGGGAAGACTGTGACGGACGGCTGTTCCCCGATTAAAGCTACTTCTCCGGAGTAAACGGAAACGCCATCAAGCGTGCCAGCACCATCAAGAACGATCAGTACGCCATCACACCGAGTAAGGCATTGCGTGGACTGATCGAGGTCGAGCAGATCCGTCGAGAAGTGATCGCATGTTACGGGGAACTGTCTTCGACCCTCGTACCGACCGGTATTAGAAACAGCCAAACCTTTCTCCACATGCAACTCGCGAGGTCGATTGTAGTCGTACAGGCGATACGTTATGTCGGAGTTCTGTTGAATCTCACAGAGCGTGATGCCGGCTCCAATCGCATGAACCGTGCCCGCCGTAGCAAAGAAGGTATCGCCAGCCTTCACGGGAACCCAGTTCAGCATCCCTTCCAGTTTGCCGCGTGTGATCGCTTCCCGCACCTGATCAGCCGTGAACTCCTCCTGAAAACCGAGCGCGATCGTTGAATCGGGTTCAGCCGACAGGATGTGCCACATTTCCGTTTTGCCGCGCGAATTCTCAACCTCACGGGCATAAACATCGTCGGGATGAACTTGGACGGAAAGCTTGTCGGATGTGAAAAGAAATTTTATCAGGAGCGGGAAATCCGTCCCGGCATCAAACCAAACTTCGCCTATTTTATTGTCCTGGTCGGGGAACAGCGGCGACAGGCGCGTTGTTCCCCATACCCGTTCGACAAATTTCGGCGGGAGAAGTCGAACGCTCATGCTTCGACGATGAACTTGTGCAGCCGGTCGAGGCCCCGTTTAAGGTCTTCCATGGACGCAGCGTAGGAAAGCCGGATGTGTTTTTCGGTACCGAAGGCCTCTCCCGGAACAACAGCGACGTGAGCCTTGGAAAGCAACTGCTCGGCGAACTGCATTGACGTGCGCATTCCGTCCTTTTGCATCGCGCAACTGATATCCGGATAGGCGTAGAACGCGCCATTAGGCACATTGATCTTTACACCGGGTATCTGGCGGAGGCGATCGATAACGAAGTCGCGCCTTCGTCGATATTCGGCTAACATGACGCCGACAGATTCTTGCGGACCGCGTACAGCTTCCACCGCAGCCTTCTGAGCAATGGAGGTCGGGTTCGACGTGCTGTGACTCTGCAGCTTGTTTACCGATGCCATCACCGGAGCCGGCCCGAGTCCGAAGCCGATGCGCCAACCAGTCATTGAGTACGTTTTTGACAGGGAACCGGCGACAAGTACGGTATCCTTCGCGCCTTTGGAGGAGGCGATGGAATAAGGCTCACCATCATAGACGAAGCGGTGGTAGCATTCATCCGTCAGCAGCCAGATGTTGCGCCGTGAGGTTAAGGCGAAGATCTTCTCAAACTCTTCCCGCGCCAGCACAGCCCCGCTAGGATTCGATGGGGAGTTGATCATCACCATGCGCGTCTTGTCGTTCAAGTGCGGTTCGATCATTGACGCGGTGAGTGTGAAACCATTTGCCTCATCGGTATCGACGAACACACACTTGGCTCCCGTGTAGTTCACGACGTCTTTGTAGGTGACCCAGTAGGGAACCGGAATGATCACTTCATCCCCAGGGTTCAGGAGAACCTGCGCGAGGTTGAAGATGATGTGCTTTCCGCCGACCGAGACAACGCATTCCGCGGCAGAGTAACCGGTCCCGTAATCGAGCTTGTGCCGGTCCACCAGAGCCTGCTTCAATTCTTGAGTGCCGCCTGCCGGCGTGTACTTCGTGAAGTTCGCGTCAATGGCGCGGATGGCCGCTTGCTTGATGTTGTCGGGAGTGGGAAAGTCCGGCTCTCCGGCTCCGAAATCGACGACATCCACACCTTCGCGGCGAAGACGATCGGCGTCAGCGGCCACTTTCATAGTGGATGATACGCTAATCAGGGCAATTCGTTCCGATAGGTCAAGGGCTGCTTGCATTAGGCGTTAACTCCGAGAATACGATCTTTAAGCCGTCTTTCGACGGCGGGCGGCACCAGGTCTGAGATATTGCCTCCCAGGCGAATCACCTCTTTCACCAGGTGGGAACTTATGAAGGAATGCGCTTCTCCGGCCATCAGAAACATGGTTTCAATTTCGGGCTGGAGGCGGCGGTTCATCAGCGCCATTTGCCATTCATGCTCATAATCCGAGATTGCGCGCATGCCCCGGATGATCAAAGTTGCGCCTCGGGCTGATGCATGGTCTACCAATAGTCCTTCGAAGAAATCGATCTCTACGTTGGAATGTCCGGCTGTGACTTCACGGAGCATATCGACTCGTTCCTGAATGGAAAACAGCGGCTGCTTGCGTTCATTCCGTAAGATGGAAACAATCAAGCGGTCCACGAGCCTGCTGGCGCGTTCAATCAAGTCCAGGTGTCCGTTGGTAATCGGATCGAAAGAACCGGGATAGATGGCTGCTAACGATCTGCCGGGCGTCAAGGCCACTGGCGTCCGTCCTTCGTTGCTAAATATTTATTGATTGTAGCAAGTAGGGCTTGGGCTTTGACGGAAGTGGCAGTTCAAAACCCTCGTATACTGTCATTCAGAGGAGACGCAATGCAGCTTACTGCTGAGGAAACTACTCTGCTCGAAGCGTTCCGAAGACTTCCTGCCAACGCCGCAGATGAGCTTTCTGCTCTCGTTCTCAGATTGGCGACAGTCTCTCCTGCTCGGCGCATCGACTGGACGGACGCTTGGTCAGAGGAAGACCTGAACGATTTCAGGAGGCAATCAATAGAGCGGCTCGATGCGGACGAAGAATCCCATTGAAACCTGGCGATGTGGTGGTTGGCACGCTCATTGGAGCTGTCGAGACTAAGGTACGTCCTGCGGTTGTCATAGCCAACGATCTATCTTGTCGAGAGGCCGGATGTTCTCGTCGCAATCTTAACAACTAAGATACCAGTAAGATTCGATTCGACCGACTACGTTCTTAACGATTGGCTCCTCGCCGGACTTCGAGCGCAGTCCTGCTTCAGAACGTTCGTCATTACGATTCATCGTTCGAATCTAACCGTCATAGGGCGCCTAAGCCCCAGAGATTGGATGGAGTGATCGGCTGTGTTCGGAAGGCGCTGGCCGTTTGAGGGTGGGCAGGTCTACCGTAATTGCACAAGTTCGTCG
>DASQLD010000022.1:0-4120 GCA_035630195.1 Bryobacteraceae bacterium | reverse complement strand
TACAAGAAGCTTGTTGGCGGCGGCGTGATCAAGATCGTCAATCAGACCGTTCCGCAGGCCTTAATCAAGCTCGGCTATCGGCCGGATCAAGTGGAGCAGATCGTATCGCATATCGACGCGACCGGTACGATCGAGGGCGCTCCCCATCTAAAGGATGAGCATCTAGCTGTATTCGACTGTAGCTTCCGTCCGCAAAACGGCGCTCGTTTTATCCATCACATGGGTCACGTAAAGATGATGGCTGCCGTTCAACCTTTTATCTCGGGCGCGATCTCAAAGACGATCAACATGCCCGAAGAGAGCACGGTTGACGACATCATGAACGCCTACCTCGAGAGCTGGAAGCTAGGTCTCAAGGCCGTTGCTATTTATCGCGACAATTCCAAACGTGTGCAGCCGCTGAGCTCGGGCTCGGGCTCAACGAAAGAGAAGAAGGCGGCAGCCCAGCCGCAGGTTATCGAGCGAGTGGTCGAGAGGATTGTTCCGCGGCCGGTCCGTCGCAAACTTCCGGATGAACGGCAGTCGGTCACGCATAAATTCTCTATCGGCGGCCATGAGGGCTATATCACCGTCGGCATGTATGAAGATGGCCAGCCAGGGGAGGTCTTCATCTCCATGGCGAAGGAAGGATCCACCATCTCAGGATTGATGGACAGTTTCGCCACGGCAATCA
This sequence comes from Bryobacteraceae bacterium, assembly GCA_035630195.1. Classification (GTDB taxonomy): domain Bacteria; phylum Acidobacteriota; class Terriglobia; order Bryobacterales; family Bryobacteraceae; genus DASQDN01. Next base: position 3,447 of record DASQLD010000022.1, on the reverse strand, counting down.
GCTACGCATTGCAGTATGGCGTACCGCTCAAGTTTTTCGTCGATAAATTCAGCCATGTCCGTTTCGAACCTAGCGGCTGGACCGGCAACACCACCGTTCCGTATGCGAAGTCGATTATGGATTACATCTTCCGCTGGCTCGGGGCCAAGTTCCTTGGACCTGAATATGCGGCGGGCGAGGCAGGCGATACGCCGGTGCTGAAGCCGACCGAGCCCAGTCCACAGCAAGCGTTGCAGTTCGATCAGCCCGTGGCTGATGCGCCTCTCTGCGCCGAATGCGGGTCGATCATGACGCGGAACGGATCTTGCTATAAGTGCGGAAACTGCGGAGGCACAAGCGGATGTAGTTGAGTTTTTAGTTGCTGGTGGGGAACTAAGGCGGCCTGGTGAACCTCCGAACACCAGGTCGCCATTTTTCGTTGTAAGGGAATAGATCGCAATGATTTTCTTCTGGACAGCTTTAGCCGCCTTCCTAGCAGCGGCCGCTGTCTATTTGTACATGCGTCAAAACGTGAACGCAGTTCTTATGCGGGAGCATGATCTTCGTCAGCGTCTGACGTCGGCAGACGCGCGTATCTCCGAGTTGTCGGAAGACGTGATGAATCTGCGGGAGACAGTTGGCAGCGCCGAGGAACTGCGAGTCCGCCTTGCCGACACCGAGCGCCGAGCGTCTGAGCTCGCACTTGATCTTAGTCAGTGGCGCGAGCGCAACGCCGAACTGCAGGCCGAGAAACGGGTTCTGAGTGAGGCGCAGACCAAACTGCTTGAATCCTTTCAGGCACTTTCGGCGCAGGCCCTTCAGGCGAATAACCAAATGTTCCTGGACCTTGCCGATACAGCTCTGGCGAAACGGCAGATGGCGATTGACGAACTAGTACGTCCGCTGAAGGATTCGTTGACGCAAGTGGATACAAAGATCCAGGAACTCGAAACGGCACGCGTATCCGCATATGGCATGCTCACGTCGCAGTTGCAGTCTCTGGGTTCGGAGACGACGAATCTGGTCAAAGCTCTGCGAACGCCGCACACACGGGGCCAATGGGGTGAGATGCAGCTGCGTCGCACCGTCGAGATCGCAGGTATGGTCGACTACTGCGATTTTCGGGTCCAACAGACGCTCTACGGGGAAGACACGCGATCACGGCCGGACATGATCGTGCAGTTGCCGAACGGACGTCGTCTCGTCGTCGATTCGAAAGCTCCGCTGGCCGCCTATCTGGACGCGATCGAACTCGAGGACGACAGCCTTCGAGCTGCCAAGCTGAAGCACCACGCGGCTCAGGTGAGGGCGCACGTCGAGAAGCTCGGACAGAAAGCATACTGGGCGCAATTCGATCACGCGCCTGAGTTTGTGATCGCATTTCTTCCGGGAGAATCGTTTTATAGCGCCGCGTTGCAACATGATCCCAGCCTAATCGAGTACGGAGCCGACCAGAAAGTCCTGGTCGCCACGCCGACGACTTTGATTGCTCTTCTAAAAGCGATCGGCTATGGCTGGCGGCAGGAGAAGATTGCACAAAACGCGTTTGAGATCAGCCGTATTGGACGTGAACTGTATGAACGTCTGGCGAAACTGGCTGAGAGCTTTGCGATGGTGGGCACACATCTGGATCGCGCCACAAGATCCTACAACGAAGCCGCTGGCACCTTCGAAAAGCGTGTCTTGGTATCTGCGCGCCGAATGAAGGAAAAAGGTGTCACTGTCGCGGAAGATATTCCTGAAATCGCCTTGTTGGAAAGGACAGCAAAGACGTCCTCCTTCGCTGCGGATTAGGACGGCTTGGCCGTATCTTCAAACAGTTTTACTCCTGTTGCTCGCGCCGTGGCGGCAAGCCGTTGTTCCAACGTCCAAAACGTGCAATTTGCCAACATTGCGGACGCAAGCAAATGGGCATCTGTCCAACCAATCCCTTGTCCCCAAAGTTTTCGATCATTGATCAACTGGAACACCTCATCGTGGGTCGCCGGTATTGCTTCCGGCAGCTCATTCAAATGTCCTAAAGTCACCTGGCGATTCTTTAAGTTCCCGCAGGCTAACTCCCCAACGACAAAGGGATGGATAAGGACGCTGCCCCCTACCAACAGACGCTCGAGCGATGAATTGAACTGACGGAAGTGGTCGACCCAGACCGATGTGTCTACCAGTGTCACGTCGGACGCCGTCTAGGAACCGGTTGAAGCCCCGGCTCTGTACCGCCTAAAGCAGCCAACCGTTTCCCTGCTTCACGCGCAATCAGAGCTTTCAGACCTTCGTGTACAAGAGCGGTCTTCTCCGCGATTCCTGTAAGTTCTTTGGCTCGCGTGAGCAGCTTGTCATCCAAAATGAGCGTGGTTCTCATATGCATCAGTATGCCGGATTGATGCATACAAGGCAATCGGACCTGTACAGCCAAAGGCACTTGTAAACCTTCCGTAAACTTTCGTAAAGCCTGCAACCCCTAACCTTTCCCTCCATCTAAAAGGATGTAGACGGAAGAGATAAGAAAATGAAAAATACAATATTGACCATCGCCGCAGCGCTGCTATTAACACCCTTCGCGCACGGCGCAGTTAGCACAGCCCAAAAGAAGGATGGGCTTACCGCAATCGAACGGGATGTCCGGCATGAACTGGTCATGCTGCACTGGTTCGGCGTATTCGACAACCTCGAGTTCCAGGTAAATGGCAATGAAGTCATTCTCAGCGGACAAGTAACCCGCCCCACTCTTAAATCGGACGCTGGGCGCGTGGTGAGCCGTATTGAGGGAATTGAGAAGGTCGTAAACAATATCGAAGTGTTACCCTTGTCACCCAACGACGAGCGAATTCGTCGAGCGGCATTCTACTCGATCTACGGATTCGGGCCGCTCTCCCGGTACAACTGGGGACCGCAACCGCCGATTCGCATTATCGTGAAGAACGGCAATCTTACTTTGGCTGGCGTCGTCGCGAACGAGGCGGACCGCAACATGGCGAACATTCGAGCCAATGGCGTCTCCGGCGTGTTCTCGGTTGACAACAACCTGCGCGTCGACGAACGCAGCTAAACAATCTTCTTCTTCCACCCGTTGAAGTTGTGGCGGTCCGGACTCCTACCGGACCGCCTTTTTGTTTCCGGCCGCCGATTCTACTGCCCGAGTTTCATTCTCAAGATTGTCAAGGACTGCTTTGGGAACACGTAAGTGAAACCATTCCCGGCGGGTGCGACATTCACGGTCTTCAAAACTGGACGAACTTTATTGTCGGAGCCGAAGGTATGCGTGGTCTTCAGGTCGGGATGGTTCAGCTCCCAAACATCAACGACTGCGGGGATGCGGCCTTCGACATTTTCGACTTTCGTCGCCATGTCCAACTTCTGACTACGATTCAATACGTTCAAAAATACCGTCCTCGTCTTCGGATCGAAGGTGGTGGAAACATCGAGATATCCAATCGTGCGGCCGCCTCCTGAAGGTTGATACTCCGGCGA
>DASQLD010000021.1:0-3370 GCA_035630195.1 Bryobacteraceae bacterium | reverse complement strand
GCCTTCCGCTTCTGGCCTTGCTTCCGACTTTTTCACTTCACCTTTTGGGTGAGCGCCATCCAATGAGCTTTCCAACGACATGTCCATTTCTACCAAACACTTCGCCCCTGATGCGCCCATCCCAACTGCCGCTTATCGGTTCAAGAAGCTTGGCGGTTAATTCTGGAAGCGGCGCGAGATGAAGATAGGTGAATAGCGTCAGTCCCGGACGAAGAAACTCATACTCAGAAGGCTGGGGTTCTTTAACTTTGATTATCAGTTCGGAGCGCTTCCAAACAGCCGCCGCACTCGATACGATCTCAGCGCCGAATTCTTCGTATTCGGCGTCGAGAAGGCTACTTCTGACGCCGGCTCCCGACTGTACGAGAACCTGGTGCCCCGCATCTATCAACGCTCCGACCCCACCAGGAACAAGACCGACTCGGGACTCGTGATCCTTTACTTCGGTCGGAACGCCTACAATCACTCGATCGGCTCCGGCTTACCTGCCAGGTCCGCCATTGGCTCCCTCTTCGGGCCAAGGCCCAAGGCAATCAGCGATAGCGAACCCAGTTTGCCGTCGGAGTTAAGATTGTGGCCCGCCTGGAACTTTTTCAGGGCATCGACCCACTCGGTCCCCCAATTCCCATCGACGGGCCCTGCCCCGTATCCTTTGTCGGTCAGCGCCTGCTGAATTTCCCGATAACGCTCGGCGGTTGGCGCCGATTGGCGCGGAGCGGACCGACGGGTCTGAGCCACATGTTTGCCGGATTTGGCCTTCTTCGTTTTGCTCGACGTAGTAGTAGCAGGTTTCTTCGCCGTGGTGCTGTTAGCCGTCTTCTTCGTCGACGACTGTCCGGCCACACACATTAAGCCCATGCCACAGAGCACGAATATGTATAACAGAATTCTGATACGCAAACTAATATTGTAACGCGGCCGTCACCTAGCGGAGGCGCGCACCCCTTGTCAGGGTCTTTAGCCGGCAGAGGTACATATCGGCTGTGATGTAAAGGGTGCTTCCGTCATCACCCCACGCCACGTTTGCGGTTGCTTCCCCAGTCTCAATGCGTCCTAACAGCGTGCCGTCTGGAGCGTAAACGTGGACCCCGCCCGGACCAGTCGCGAACAGATTTCCACTCTTGTCGACCTTCAATCCGTCCGGCAGCCCACGCATCTTCCCCACCATCGACGTCACGTCTTTAAACACGCGACCTGACTCAATCGTCCCTTCCGGGCTCAATGTATACGCCATCCAGATTGCGCGCTTCGGATCGGACTGGGCCACATAGAGGGTCTTTTCGTCAGGAGAAAGCGCAATACCGTTCGGGCGCGTCAGATCCTTCGTCAATAGGGTTAGCTTGCCGTCCGTACCGAGTCGATAAACACCGCAGAAGTTCAACTCACGGCTTGGATCGTCCCACTGTTTCGGCAGGCCGTACGGTGGGTCGGTAAAGTACAGATTTCCCTTAGAGTCGTAGATGGCATCATTTGGGCTGTTCAGTCGTTTGCCCTCGAAACTATCCACCAGAGTGCGCTTGCCGCCATTCCGTTCCAACACCGAAACTCGCCGGTCGCCATGCTCGCAAAACACCAGTCGATCGCTGGGATCAAGCGTGATGCCGTTGCTACCAGGTTCCCGACCGTATTCGCCCGCGCCCGTGAAACCGGCCGGCTTCATGTATACCTTCGCCCGTTCTCCTTCCCGCCACATCATGACGGCGTTATTGGGGATGTCGGAGAAGAGCAGAGCTTTTTCCCGGGAAAGCCAGACCGGTCCTTCCGACCATTCGAACCCCGACGCCAGAACCTCGATGCGCGCGTCGCGGGCGATAATCTGGTCCAGACGGGGATCTTCGCGAATAATCCGACCAAGGATAGGATAGTTCGGCTTATCCTGAGCGGCCAGAAGAACGGCGACAAACAGCAGGGTGATCCATCGCGTATTCGCTGCCATTTTAGACCGCGCGACTCTTGCGCGCTTCGATGAACGATCGCACGCACATCACAACAAACACAATCATCAGAATCGCCATCACCGCTTGAGCGATCACTGCATTCTGGCGCTCTACCAGTTCACCGGTGAGCAGCTTGAAAGCCTTTATCAAACCGCCGATCGAACCCGCGAGGCCAAGAAGCCCGACCATTGCCGCAAAATGCATGGCGTGCTTTCGCTTTTTGGGATCTTTAGCGACAACGCCGAGAATCAATAACAACAGTCCGAATGCAGCTGGAATCAGAGCGGTCAGACTGACCATTCCTGTCCCGAAGTATCCGGCAATACCGAGCACCAGGAGAATTACACCGAACGCGACTGTCGTATTTGCCATTTGTCTTCGATTATACGAAGACGCGCATTATCTCAGTTCATAGCGATCCCGATAGCGCAGGGCGCTGCCTTCCACCGCCAATCCCAACAGCAATGATTTGGGCGCTTTGGCCGGCAACTGAACGTGAACGCGATATTGACCGCCAATCGCCTTCAGTGTGTCCGAGATTGCCTGGGGAACCTCGGCGCTCGACCGGCAGAAAATGGCCATTCCACCCGTAGTCGTGGCAATCTGGAGCAATCCGCTCTGATACGCCTCATTCAGCCGGTCGCTCGACCTTGCGATGTGAATAATAAACATTGGCGTCTGATAAGCCGCCAGCGCCTTGTCCAGACGAGAGATGCGTTCGCGGATTAAGCCCTCGGGAAACTTACGGCTCAGATCGCGAGAATCGCTCGAATTGATGACCGGGTTCGTGAAGTCTTCGCGATAATTTCGGACATCGCTGTCGGTAAGATACAAAATTGCGACGCGAACACCCGTCTTCGCGCCAACGGCCTCGGCTACCTGCGATACAGATTCTACTGTCTCCAGTAACTCCGCCTTACCAGTCACCGGCAGTTCCGCAAGCGACTCCTCCAACGCCTCGCGACTCGTAGTAGGATCCAGCAGCACCTGGAGACCTTCCTGCGCTCGCATCAACCCTACCGCCACGTTTGGCGGTAGGCCGACGACTTCCTGGGAAAGTGAATTGCGCGCCGAATCCACCATCATCAAATCGCCGACCAGATCCGTTACGACCAGCAACAACAAATCATCTTTGGGAGTCCGCAGGTTGACGATCTTGCCCTTACCTACACCGATCACGCTGGCCGAGAAATCGGCTATCGTGAGAAGTTTGTCGGACTCGGTCGACGCGGGTACGCGCACAATTTTAAGAGGAGGCGCGTTCTTGGGATCATCAGCAGCGAACGCGCCTAACGCAAGAAGTAGCGCAATCGCAAACCACGCCATCAAAAGCTGTACCGCAGACCGACTTGAAGAACGCGGCCGCCTGTGGATCCAATGATCCGCCCTGCATTCAAGTTCGGAGCAGACGTCGTGCCGATCGTAGTGTCGGG
>DASQLD010000020.1:0-6777 GCA_035630195.1 Bryobacteraceae bacterium | reverse complement strand
CGCGCTTCCATTCCGAGCAGACGATCATGTTGCACGGGACCGCCAACAACCCGCGGAGTAGATGTGGAAACGTTCGGCTGGGGGGATCGACCAGCGAAAGCATCTTGATGAAGTACTGGTCTTTCTTCAGATGACGGGGCCAGCATTCAATGCCACTTTGCGACAGATGCTGATCCAAGTGAAACTTAGGGATCTCTCCAAACGGCTCTGACTTGCTGGGCGACAGGTTCACCAGGCTTTGCAGGAATCGCACTGTTGAGCGCTGGTCCAGTTGTTCCGGCCGGATTGTACCGGAAAGCTGGATAGTCAAGCTGTCGATCGCCGCGGCAAGCTGATCAGCATCCCGAGATAGTTCTTGCCTCGAGGCGCTTAGCGTTTGACGAGTCGAGAAGTAGGACAGGAACGCCAGCTTGGCTTGTTCCTGCGGTGGCCGCATTCGTAAGACCACAAGGTAAAGACTGATTGAGAAAAGCTGGGTAGCATGGCTCTGTAACCATGAACTACGCGCCCGTGCCAGCGTGTCGGTCGAAGTTGATAAAGGCAGTGGCGGCGAGTCGCGCTTCACAATGTACTGCATGACGCGGTACTCGGGACCGAGAATACGGAGCGTCCCTTCAAAGCGCCGGCAGATATCGTCTAACGTGTCGGGCTCCAGGCACTCGGCATCGACTCCTCGCACTCGAAGGACAGAGAAGAGATCGCCGCGCTTGGTTAGCACGGCGGTCTCTGTGACAAAGGCGCAGGGCGAGAGCAGTTCGTTCATTGCACCGGCCCGGCGATTTTCACGGCGTAAATTAGCGAGTGTAGATTGAGCCATCATAGACGGTTACCGCGAACGGTTTACGGCGCGCAGGATCATATAGCGCCTTGAATTTGCCGGGATTGAAAATCAGCCGCAGCATAATCGGATCTTTCGCTTTGCAGTATCCGAGAGCAGCAAAGCAGCCAAAGGTTGCTAAGCCGACCAGGACACTTGTAAACACAGCGAACAGGCCAAAAGATACGAACAGCCCAGAAATGAACAGTCTTCGCTCGCAGCCGCATAGCGTGAGTACTTTGTTCAGGGATCGAAACGTGGGGCGCATGGTTCTACGTGAACAGCCACAGCATGAAACGAGTCGCACCCATGGCCATGGCTCCGCCGAAAGCGATACCGGCGAGCTGACGCTTACCGGCGCCCTCGGAGAAGGCGAACGTAAGGCCCGCAATGACAACAGCCACTGCAATCAGGGCGGTAGCAATGGGGCCAGTGAAAGCTGTCTGTAAATTGACCGCTGAAGATGTCCACGGGTCCGATTGTGCGAACGCGGGGACAGTGGAAATGAACATTAGAAGACATGAACTTGCTAATCGCTTGCTGAAAACATTGAAGATCATCGTTTAACTCCTTTAGGTTGCTTTTTACTTTCGCTGGAACGACGGGGCTGGCGTGCCGGCTTGCGTCGGGGGTCAGCCTTTACTGCCGGACCGCTTGCGCGTTGATATCCCTAGGTGAATTCACCTGAGGCTTTACGACGAGCGCTGAGGAAGACACTTACCTCGCGGCGGCTAACATTTTGATGTATTCACGAGCCAGGTCGTGTGCCGGTAAGGGACTCGGATGTAGTCCTCGCGAGCGTCAATCCCCAAAGATTTCATAACGCGCTTGCCTATGATTCCTTGAGCATCTCCGCGAAGTGTTTTACCTTTTTCTCATGCTTCCAATAGACCCTGACATACGAGTCATTAGTGGCCAGGTTTTGAAAGAACGCCTCTCCGAGTTCGTTATGCCCCGACTCCCATGACGACAGCACGTCGTGCATGATGTAAAGGTCAACGGTTCCCTCGGCGCGTTCTAGGAAACTGTCCATTGACGATCTACACCTACGGCGGATATCGGCGGCAATCATTTCCTTCACAGTTGTCGGATCAGGATAGTCGGCCGTCTTTCGCTTGGTGCTCCAGTCCCGAGCGAGTTCGGTATAGTCTCTTTCCTGTGAGCGCCAGGCGCATTCCTTAGCTTGTTGCAGAGTCGTTTCATCGGGAAACATACGTCGCAGTTGGTGGCGCAAGGCTGCGTGGATGAGAAGGATAATGTCTTCACGATCTCCTCCATTGACGAGCATGTCGCCGACGAGTTCAGCGAACCGGTCTTGTGCTTCGGTTAGCTTTCGCGCACCTTGTGCCGGCTCTTTCTTTTGCGGGCTAGTTGAAGGATCGAGATTGAGATCCGTTTTTCTCTTTTCAGCAGTCTTTTGCTGACGTATCATGAAATTGACTCCTTTGACGAGGAAGTTCAGGCCCTGATCGCTTTCCAGACCGTCCAAGGAAACGGAAAGTTATCGGGGCTTTTGATTTTGGTTTCGCTCGGCGTTGCACTGCCGTGCGCGGATGTGTCGCATTGAGAGACAGTTGAGAGCAACTGATCCTGCCTATCCGATATGCGGACCTCCAAACACTTGGCCACCAGCGGTATCGATCCATTGGTGAAACGCAAACCTCGGGATACAGATTCGGCGGCCGGCACGGATGTGCGGGATTCGTCCATCTTTCACGCCACGGTAAATAGCCGTAATTCCCAGACCAGACACGGCCGACGCTTCTGGTACTGAGTAGGTCCTCCGTTCGATAGAGCCCTCTTTTGCAAGTGTTGATCTCATTTCGTCTGCTATCCTCTCAACTGATCTGTCTAAATCACCTAATGCTAGATACACAATACACCATGCATGAGGTATCATGTCAAGTGAAGAAATAAGGAGTGCGGTAAAAAGTTTGAGGCTTTCGATTAAAAACGAAGAAGGCGACTCGATTAGTCAAACGGAGTTCGGAAGGCTAATTGATAAGAGCTTGAACACCGTTCAGCGTTATGAATCGTTGATGCCTCCTCGTGGTGCTGTGCTAATGCGACTCGCACAACTGGCGAGGGCTCGCGATCGAGAAGATCTAGCGACCATCTTTTTTCGGGCGCTAGAGGACCAACTTGGTGTTTCGAGATATTTCTTGGAAAAAGAAGTGATGACTGAAAGCATGGGCAACGTCGCAAGGCTCATCCGCGGCCAGCCACCGCCCACAACCCGCGAAGAAAAACTATCGCATGACATCTTACTTTTCATTGCTGAGTTGAGCAAGCTCACCAACTCGGTCAGCGCTCACATTGGAGAAGCCACGCTTATCCTTGAAAAACTAGAAACCCTGCAACTAGATAAAGCCGGGTTGTTAGAGGGCGTTCGGGATGCACGTAAGCATCTCGTCACCGCTCACAAACAGCTAGATCAATCTCTAAAGGTTGATTCGCTGCTCGATTCTTTCCGCGAATATACAATCAATGAACGGCACAATAACAAAACGCCCACTAAAAAACGGAAGCCATAGCTGGGGCTACAGCTTCTTTGCTGGCCGCGATGAAACAGGGAAGCGCCAGCAGGTTACCAAGTCAGGCTTCTCAACCAAGCGTGAGGCTTCTGAAGCGTTGCGCCGTGCCATCGTCGAGCACCACGCCGGGGCGGCCGTGGTGAAGGACTCACGCACGTTCGCTGCGTTCTTCGAGGAATGGCTCAGTGAAGTCGCCGGCCGCCGCTGCGCACCGAAAACACTTGAGCGTTACAAGGAACTCGGCGCGTATGCTGTCCGCAAGTTCGGCACGATCGAACTCCAGAAGCTTCAGCCGATGACGATCGAGAAAGCGCTTAACGAAATTCAGGATAGTGGCGGGCGCCAGACTACCGAACATCCTCAAGGAAGGCCCCTGAGCGCGCGCACGGTGCGGCATGTGGCGTTTATTGTTCACGGCTGCTTACAGACTGCCGTTCGCTGGGGACTGCTTACGATGAATCCCATGGATCGCGTAGAGCTTCCGAAGGCTGTGAAGCGTGATGTTGCGGTTCTCGATCGCGACAAAATCAGCCAGGCGTTCAAGGCGGCTGAAGGTATGCGGCTCTATCCGCTTGTCGTGCTTGGCGCTGCCACCGGATGTCGCCGGGGCGAACTGCTCGCGTTGACTTGGTCGGACATTGATTTCGAATCGGGAATCATGACGGTCGACAAAAGTCTCGAGGAGACGAAAGCAGGCTTGCGCGTGAAGTCGACGAAGTCAGGGAAGCCGCGGCGATTCTCGGTTCCCTCTATCGCTTTGGTGGCGTTACGGGAGCATCGCGAGCAGCAAGAACGCGATCGCGCTCTCTTCGGTCCGGACTATGCCGTAGGCGATCTTGTGTTCTGCAAACCGGAAGGAACGTTCTATCGGCCGGATTCGATCAGTTGTCGCGTGACTGAGATCTTGCGCAAAGCAGGTCTCACGGCCGCCAGCCTGCATACCTTGAGGCATTCACACGCGAGCGAACTGCTGAGCAAGGGAGCGCCGATCCCCACGGTCGCCAAACGGCTTGGGCATGCGAATGCAAATGTGACGCTATCGATTTACAGCCACGCGTTGGAAGCGGATGAACTCGCCGCGGCGAAGGTTTGGGAGGATGCGATGGCGGATGTGATTGAGGTGAATCGGAAGCCGCGGATGAATCGCGCGCGGCACTTAGCGGCGGGCTTCGGGGATTGAAGGTGGGATAGGAAAGGACAACGTGACGGGCCAAGGCTCAACTCTTCGGCCCGTCAGATGATTTAGGCACGTTCCCGAGGATGGTTTCCGGAACTTGGGTCTAACCGACGTCCTTTAATTCGAGTTGTGAAACTATCGCTCATCCCCTGCCGCGACGTTACCGCCAACCTCCCCGATACGCCGGTCTTCCAGTCTGGCCAATTTTCGACCTGCCGGGCCGTCTCCTCCAGAAGGTTCCAAAAATCTTTCCCGCTCTTCGGTTGCAGTTCCCGAGCTTGCGCCATCTTCGCGCCTCCGCTTTTTAGATGAGAAAACATGTATAAGGGTCTTTTGAATTAACTGTTCGCGCTCGAGGTAAGACGTGGGTGCCATAGGCACACGCGGCCTGGCATCCCGGCGAAACTGCCAGTCCACTACTTCGCCATCAAGCTTACGTTCAATAGTGTACCCTGCGCTCAATTTCAGTGAAAAGAGATCAAAGAATCGACGTGGACCGATCCCCAAGAACGGCTCAAAGGGAATTCTGTGGTCGTCCCCTCCGCGTGGCGTGGCAGTGATCCGAATTGCATCCTGGTGCAACTGAGGCGCGAGGCTCTTTGGATACGGTTCGATGTAGACCACTCTTTTCACTCCGGCTGCAATTATATGCCTTGTGCATGTATGGCAGGGGAATGTCGTGGTGTACAACGTCGCGTCTTGGAAGCTCACGCCAATGCGGCCAGCGGCTGTAAGCGCATCCATCTCAGCATGTACAGACCGACCGAACTCCGTAACCTCAGAAACCATCGTTTCACGCAGAAGCGGGCGTGCTTGCTCCAGAATCTGCTGCTCCGTCATTCCCGGCAGAAACTTACGGCGAAACGCAAGGATGATGTCGTCGATAATTTTTGCCTTATGCGCATCATTCTGATCTCCACGGTCCCGAAAGTCACGCTTATCCGCTTCACCATCATCGCAACTGTACAATCCTCCTCCCGGCTTAGGGACGTCGTTGCAACCCAGGGACATAACATCACCCCCTGCGCACGTGAGCGCCGCACCCACTTGCCGAGCCAAGTCCCCCGATCGTAAGGATGCGGCGTAGGCTAAGAACATCGCGTGTTCATCTCGCGTCGGTGTGCTAAATGGATTACCGAAGACCAGTTCGAGAAAACGCCCGATGCCCTTTTCATACTGCTTTCCGTCGAGGCCCACGAACAGATCCGCCATCTGGAACGTGTCCCTCGTACGCTGCCCGTAAAATTCCTTCTTCTCTTTCGCATCCCGTTGGATGAGGTTGTTAGCCTGACCTGCATCAAGGCCCTTGCGTTTGGTCAAGTATTCACTTCTCTGAGATTCATCGGCAAAAATACCGATTACGAATAACCCGGGACCATAGATTTTTCGTAACGTGTCGACTTCCTCTGGCCGTTTCAAAGACACCAGAATGTGAGCGTTCCGTTTATGTGCGACGGGGTTCTTTGCGTCATCCCTTTCGCGCGTACTGTAGATCTTGGACGCAGCGATCAGAGCAAACACATCAGCCTGCTCCGTTTCCGCACGAATGATGTTGCCGGCTTCGATTCTGCTCGAGATACGGTCGTACTCGGTCGCATTAGAGAGACTCAGGTTGAGGCCGAGATGATCAGCGACTTCGGGGAACCACTCGCTGATCTTAAGCTCGTTTGGCGCATACCCAGCGAGCTTTATGGTGTCTTTCAGGTATTCCAGAACAGGCTTATAGTCCGTCCCAACTGCACAGACGAGGGCGAAGACCAACTCCGCGTCTGGATAATCCGGGACAAAAGCCCACTCCTCACCCGTTTGATCCTCTACAGGATCAGGCAGGAGACTCACTTGTTGCATGTCGATGAACAATGTAGCACAAGCGCTCCAGGCCGAACGAACGACTACGCGAAGATCTAATGTTCAGCAGCGGATGTTAGCGCAAACTGTTCGATCAGCAAGCTAACCCGCAGCCGATGGAATCGTTGAAGAATTCTCTAAAATGTGAGCCATCGGGATCGAATGTCAGATGGTTATAATTTAGGCTCGAAGAGAGTGATTGAGAAAGATCGTCTGTCGGCGGCATCATCGGTCAACAAGAAAACTGCATAACGGATGCTTGCCTTTATTGACGAATCAGGCGACTGCGGATTGAAGTTTGACAAGGGCTCTTCACCGTTCTTCACTGTTGCTGCGGTTGTTTTCAGCGATGCGTTTTCAGCCGACGCATGCGATCGTGGAATCGACGAGTTGCGCAGAAA
>DASQLD010000019.1:0-4347 GCA_035630195.1 Bryobacteraceae bacterium | reverse complement strand
ATCGCCGACGATCATCGGAGTGACGCTGTTCTGATCGTAGGAAGTTTTGAGCGGCTGCTTCCACAGCAGTTTGCCATCGGACAGCGCGACCCCGATGAGATTACTCTGTGAGTTCGTGATGACTTGACGAACGTTGCCGGCGCTAACGATAACGGGCGAGGCATAAGCGGGTCCGTCTTCCTTCCATTGCCATTTGATCTTGCCGCTAGCAGCATCGAATGCAGTTAGGGAGCCGCCCGTCTGAGGCCCGATCGCGGCAATCAGAGTGGTCCCGTCGATCACTGGAGATGACGCGGCTCCAAAATCCGGGGAGCCTTTGCTGTCAAAATTCCAGACCTTCGAACCGGTGTTGGCGTCCCAGCAGGCGAGCATGCCTTCGATGCCGAGCGTGTAGACACGATTCCCCGAAACGGCTGGCGTGGCTTTCGGTCCCTTGCCGTGGCCAGTCGCAGCAGGGTTCGTGGTGTAGGGAGCGGGATAGCCCTGCTGCCAGAGCTGCTTTCCGGAATCGAGATCGTATGCTGCAATGACTTCGCGGTCCTGCAATCGAGTGAATTGAAAGACACGCTTGCCGGTCACTACGGGAGAGGAGTGACCTTCGCCGACGGACATGTTCCAGACCCGGCGAAGGCGTTCCGGCCAGGGCTTCGCGGCCTCAGCGGGTACTGATCCGTCGCGTGCCGGGCCGCGCCACTGGGGCCAATCGACGAACGCGAACGCAGCCGGTACGGCCAGGAAAGAACGACGACTTTGCATGTTCTTCCAACGTACTACGGCCGGAACGTTAGTCGCCCGATGCGGCAGCGCCGATGGCCATATCCATGGTGGGCAGGAATTCGGGAACCTTGGGCAATTTGCTTTTCCCGAGGCTGAGCATTTCGCTCACGAGGCTCTGGCAAAGTACGCGTTTGAGAGAGCCATCCGGCTGACGGGTCAGGTCGACTAGACCGGCGCGGTCGCAATCTGCTGTTTTACGCTCGCGTGTAAGAGAGTAGCCCCAGCCGATATTGCCTGTCCCTGGGTACCAGCCGCCAAGCGGGATGGGAATCCCTTCTTCGCGGGCCTGTCGTAGCGCATCGCCCAGAAGGCGAGCGGTGACAATCCGATGATCGTCGACACCGGCAGTGACAAACTTATTGAACTCGTCGATGCTGGTGGTCGGGTTGAACGTTTCGGGAGTGCCGAACTCGCTGATGCAAAGCGGCAGGTGCGCTGTCTGCCACCACCACCGAAGGAAGCCTATGATCGACTTCTGCTTGTGCATGTGAGGGTAGAGATCGATACCCGCAATGTCGGTGACGTCGCTGAGTTCGACCACGGTCTGTATTTCTGTGGCAGGCTCAGAGCATACGACCGTCGCGCCATGGAACTTTGCGACCCGGGCTGACGCTTTGTATGCCTCTACGAGCCGCCTGTAGATATCCTTATAAGCGCGGACGGACTTTTTATGTGGCTGCCAGTTGCCGACGCGGCCGCGTTGGAAGGCGTCCATTTGCACTTCCACAACGGGAATCACCAGCTTGAATCCGTAGCGGGTGAGCAGCTTGTCAGTGTACTCGGCAATTTTGTCGGGCAGGCTATCGGCGTAGATCGCGTGCTTGGCTTCACCGTGGGTCAGCCAGGAAGGCAAGTTGAAGTGAACGATCGGGTAGAAGATTTCGATCCCGAGCTGTGTGGCCAACTCGACCTTTGGATCGATGAGGTCCCACCGGTATTCACCTGGCTTCGGCTCAACCATCGACCAGGGCTTTTGCCACCGGAGTAGATCGAAACCGCAATCGGCAAGTTGGCGGAAGTCTTCCCGCCACATTAGATCGTTCTGATTCCAAGCGGCGTGATAGTTCCACTTCCGCTTTACGTCAGGCATCGCTGTATCGATACCAGTTATTAACCGCACGGTCTGCCTCCGCACACACCTGTCGTCAGGCGTCATCGTCAGCGAGTTCGCTTCGAGGCGCCAGATCAAAAATTCAATCAGGCGGGCACTCATTATGATGTGCGAATTTTAGCCGCGGTTCCAGTCCCTCTTTGCGGGAATTGTAAGGGGACTGAAGCGGGGTGCGGGTTGCTTACCAGCCGACCGGCTTACCTGCGTTCTGCTCGTCGAGCCACTTTTGCAGGGGAGCAAAGTAGTCTCGGATGGCAGTAGCGTCCATTTCCGATTGTCCGGTGAGAGCTTTCAATGCATTCGGCCACGGCCGGCTCATCCCCATCTGCAGCATTGCCTTGAGCTTCTCTCCGGCCGGTTTGCTGTCGTAGACCGAGCAACGGTTCAGAGGCTCTGAACAGCCGGCTTCCTTGGCCAGCGCGCGATGAAACTGGAACTGCAGGATGTGGGCGAGGAAGTAGCGAGTGTAAGGGACGTTCGCCGGAACGTGATACTTGGCGCCGGGATCGAAATCCTCTTCTGAGCGCTGATTGGGCGGAGCGACTCCTTGGTACTTCAACTTCAGATCCCACCAGGCTTTGTTGTAGTTTTCCGGTGTGATCTCACCGCTGAAAACCTTCCAGCGCCATTGGTCGATGAGGAGGCCGAACGGAAGGAACGCGATCTTTTCGAGGGCTTTGCTCAGCAAAAGACCAATATCTTTCGACGGCGGGGGAACTCGGTCCAATAAGCCGATCTTCTGCAGATAATCCGGGGTGATCGATAGGGCGACAGCATCGCCGATCGCTTCATGAAATCCATCGTTGGCGCTGTCGCGGAAGAGAACAGGCTGTTTGTTGTAGGCGCGCTGGTAGAAGTTGTGACCGAGCTCGTGGTGGATCGTATTGAAATCCTCCGCCGTGATATCGATGCACATCTTAATTCGCAAATCATCCACGTAATCGACATTCCAGGCGCTGGCATGGCAAACGACGTCCCTATCCTGCGGTTTGATAAATAACGATCGATCCCAGAATGTCTTCGGAAGTGGATCGAAGCCAATAGAAGTGAAGAATCGCTCTCCATAACGCACCATTTCTTTTTCATCGATTTTCTTCCGCTTCAGGATTTCGGTGAGATCGAAGCCGGGGTCGGCATTGGGAGGGGCGACAACCGGATAGAGATTTTCCCAGCTCTGGGCCCACATATTACCCAGCAAGTGCGCGGGAATTGGTCCTTTCGAGTTTACGACGCGTTCGCCATACTGCTCGATCAGCTTGGTGCGCATGTAGGCGTGCAGCGATACGTAGAGGGGCTTGACTTGTTCCCAAAGACGATCCAGTTCCTTGGCGAACGCGTCAGGAGCCATATCGTACTTCTCGCGCCACATCGCGCCGACGTCTTTGAAGCCGATCTCACGGGCGCCTTTGTTGGCGAGTTCCACGTAACGCTGGAACGGCTTCCGCATCGGGCGTGAGATTTTGTGCCAGCCGTCCCATACCTCCAGCAGTTGCGCATCATTGCGGCTTGTGGCCATGATGCGCGTGATTTCAGTCAGATCGAGACAGCCGTCTTTGTTCGTATCGCCTTCGGGGGCCTTTTCCGGGCAGTACTTGCCTTTGCCGTACGTACCTTCCATCCCGGACTTGATGCGCGTCAGCTCTTCGGCTTCCTTGGGATCTGACGGCGCGGGAAGTGTTAAGGAGAGCTTGAGCAGCTTCATTTTGCGATCGATGTCTTCCGGCAGGGGCAGGTCTTTAAACCTGGCGGAGTCCTTCACCAGGTCGATGGTGGCGGCGATGGCCCGCTGATTAGCCTGGGCGGACAGAATCTCGGAGTCTTCGATAATGTATGTAGCGGCGATCCAATCGGCGCGGCCGGATTCGACACCAACGTCGAGCAGTTTCTTTTCCGCTGCATCCATCCATTCGCGAACTTCTCCGATGGATGGCTTCGCCGTAGTGGCAGCGGGCTTCGGAGCCGCCTTTACTGCCGGTTTGGCCTGCGTCACGCGCTTTGCGGGCGCCTGTGCTTCAACCTTGATCGCGATAGCGAGCCCCAGAACAAAGAAGAGTCTCATTATTCCCGATTATGTCCCAACAGCCGCGTTTTTGCTAAGTATGAACTAAACTGTCCCAATGAAGTTTCTGGCGTTTGTACTGTTCTTGATATTCATAGCATTTGCACAGCAGCCCCAGCAAAAGAAGGCATTCCTGATTCGCATCCAGCCCGTGCGGGCCACCT
Organism: Bryobacteraceae bacterium; assembly: GCA_035630195.1. Classification (GTDB taxonomy): domain Bacteria; phylum Acidobacteriota; class Terriglobia; order Bryobacterales; family Bryobacteraceae; genus DASQDN01. The sequence goes on along the minus strand of DASQLD010000019.1, from coordinate 236 downwards.
TCGTTGTCGATGCGACCAAAGAAGAAGGAAAGATCATGGGCGATCATTTCCAATATTTAAAGAAGCTGACCGCTGAAGGGAAAGTAGTCCTTGCCGGACCTTCCATCAACGGCGAAAAGACATTCGGCCTGATTGTCGTCGAGACCGATACGGAAGAAGAAGCTCGCAACATCATGGAGAATGATCCGTCTTATAAGGCCGGTATCCAAAAAGGGGAAGTCCTGCCTTTTAGGATC
>DASQLD010000018.1:0-8325 GCA_035630195.1 Bryobacteraceae bacterium | reverse complement strand
CTTTCGTTGAGCGAAGAAGCCGAGATATCGCGCGTCAGGCGACCAGAACGGATTTGATGCGCCATTAGTGCCGGGGATAGCCCGGTGTTGTACAGAATCGAGGGGTCGAACGCACAGTTGCCGTTTCCCGCTCGGATCGAGGAGCGTAAAGGCAACACGGGAGCCATCCGGCGAGATCACGGATTCCAGAATGCTGTGCCCTGGCAGAGCGACAATTGATAGAGCGCGCAACGGCTGAGCCTGCGGGGAGCGGAACAGGTACGCGATGACCAGCAGCAAAAACATCGCCAGCGCGCCGCCGGCGACCAGCCAAGGCAAGCGAGGACGAGACACGAGCGATGGGAGTGCTGCCGACGGCCGACCGAGTGCTTCGGCCGACCATTCCAGTTCCCAAACAATGTCTTGTGCGGACTGCCAGCGTTTGGCGGGATCCTTTTCAAGGCACTTGCCGACAATGCGGTCGAGTTCGGGTGGCGCGAGCGGCTGGGTCCGCGTGAGAGCGGGCGTTTCAGAGGTTAGGATGGCTGCCATCAGACTGGCGACGCTGCCGCCTGAGAACGCTCTGCGTCCGGTGAGCATCTCATACAAAACCAGACCGAACGCAAAGATGTCACTGCGGGCGTCGGCGTCCTTGCCCTCGAGTAGCTCGGGCGCCATGTACTGGACGGTGCCGATCAGCACGTTTTCACTGGTAATCGCGAGCGTCGCCGTTGAATCGCCGGCGCCATGGATAGTTGGCTTTGCCAGTCCGAAATCAAGGAGCTTCGCCCCTGCCTTGACGAGCATAATGTTGGCCGGCTTGAGATCCCGGTGGACGATGCCCGCCTGGTGTGCCGCCGCGAGAGCGGTGGCGATCTCGATTCCGTGAGTCAGAGCCTGCTTGATTGGCAGTGGACCTTTTTTGAGGCGTCGCTCGAGTGTGTCGCCGTCAAGGTATTCCATTACCAGGAAATCCATGCCGTCCTGTGTGCCGATATCGTGGAGGTGGCAAATATGCGAATGGTTCAGCGCAGAGATGGCGCGGGCTTCGCGCTCGAAGCGCTCACGCGCGCCGGCCTTGAGGATCTTGATGGCGATCGTGCGGTTGAGGCGAGTGTCGCGGCCCTTGTAGACTTCGCCCATGCCCCCGGCGCCAATCGGCGTCAGGATTTCATAGGGTCCCAGTTTGTCACCGGCAACGAGCGGCATTCGTAATGTGTGCATTCTATCGCTTTGAAATTTCTTAAGAGAGTCGGTGTCACAACGTTTACAGTAGGACTCGGCAGATGGTTGGCTGCCGCCGGCGCGCACGTGCCAACTCGACTAATTCAAACATTCGTCGGCTAAACCGGTCCTCGGTACCATGGTGGCTAGACCGAGAAACGAAACCCAGCCCACCAGTTTTGCGTAAAAGACCAGTTAAAAACACGAATGGGCTAAATTGCGCACGGAGAACGGCGCTACCGGAAACAAAGCCGTTCCACATGGATGAGTTGTCGCCGACTAGTGGATTGGCTATATCGATTGCTACAGCGCCTAATATCAACAATGGGCGTTCCAAGTGGAACTAACCATCAGCCCGTACGAGTTAGAATGGCATTCCGATAGCGTTCTTCTCTCGGCGTGGAGGCATCAAGAAACCTCCCCCATCCGACCATCCTGTGCGCGATGCCTGGGAGGCGGATACCTCGCATCGGCGGATCACTAACAATGTGCCGGCAAGGTTGGGACAACTGCGGTATTGCGTACTCGTTCGCCCTCCCCCCCGGTTGGATCGATGATTCCGAACACGCCTGAGGCAGCGAGCAGGATGGGAAGGCTTCCAATCAATGTAGGAGTTTCGTTGTAAGAGTTTCGTTAGTATTACATAGACGTTTGCGGTAATGCGAAGGGAACTGCGCAGAGCACTATCAAGCAGGGCCACTCATGACACGCCCTGTGCGTGATTTCAAAAGCTATCGCTGGCCCATTGCCGGAAGGAACACAGGTCGTGACTTAATAGCCGTTCCAGTCACGACACTAAGACTGCTGGTTGAAAACTCGCAAGCTTTGCGTCGCGAGCGCAGTTTTTGACTTGCATGAACGGATTTATGGCGGGCGCGTGTTTAGTGAAGGTATCGGCCTTGTCTTGTCTCCGGCAAGTCAGCGAGTTCAGATACGGTGCGTAGTCGATCCTCGATCTGGCGGCCGCTGATCTTATCCTTTGCCATGTGAGCGGACTTGGCATATGACCTCAGGCAATCGATGGCTTGGGGAGAGGACGGACCATAGGACCTCTCGATAATCGGGAGCGCACGCTCAAATAGTCGAACTGATGCCTGGTAATCCTTGAGTAGGAAGCGAGCGGCGCCGGCCCGTTGAAGGATCATTGCGAATGAGGCGTGCTGGGGCCCGAGGACCTCCTCGCCAAACGTCAGCAGGCGCGCCATCAGCAACCCGGTTTCCCGCTCTCGCTTCTCCAATGCATAAGTGAGCATCAGCCCTGTCTGACACAAAGCGATCTCGTCGAGACGCCTTCTTTCGCTTTTGGATAATTCTGCTACTGCTTTTTCAAAGAGCTGTCGCGCCTGATGGGAGCGTTTTTGCGCGAGATACACCTGCGCCAGGTTTGCCGCCGCCATCGCAATCTCATAGGTGTCGATTCCAGCCGTCTTGTCGAGGTTGTACAAGACCCGGCGAAAGATGGGTTCCGCTCGGTCGAGGTCTCCGCGCGCGTAGTGAATCGAGGCAACAGTTGCGAGTGCAGCCCCCGTGTCGATATGATCCGGCCCGAACGCCTTCTCCGCCAGTTGCGTGGCCTGACGTCCGATCTCTTCTGCCTCATCGAGGTTGCCGAGGTCAATGTAGGCACTGGCAAGATTGTTGGCAACGAAAGCAGCAAGCGCGAGGGGTAGGGGGGCCAACTCGCGCGAGCGCCGAAACCATACGGTCGCCGGCTCCGGACGGTGTTGACGCAGAAGGGTCACTCCGATCATGTTCATCAGGCAGGCTAAGTTCGATGGATCAGGAGGCATTCGTCCTTCCTCGCCACGGAGGGCAGATTCGAATCTAGCTTGGGCTTCCGCGTATTTTCCCGCTACAGACAGGGCCTCGGCCTCCACCAGTTCCGGGCTACCGAGTTGGCAATTGGAGAACCTTCGAATTCGCTCCGGCGCACCGGCCGCAGCCCAGGCTGGACTCACCAGAGCGAGACACACAATCGCAAGCGGATGGGCAAGTTTAAAGCTACGCGAAATCATCGAGGGAAGGATGCTCCGGCCGGACCCCGGAAAGGAGTGAATAGCGGCGAATTAACGGAGAATCCGCATCGGAAAGCGTACCGGTTGCAGTGACTTGCCTTATGGAGGATTATTTTTCCAATTGAGCCGGCCAGTTAACGAACACATTAATCGGAGCCGGCGGAGTCGGCCGCCACAGGATTGCCATCAGAAAGCGCGTCCCATCCTGAGAAACGTCGTAGTTATTCCCCGCCCCCCAGCGAAAAAGTCCGTTGATGACAAAGAGTGGGTTTGGCTTGCCTGACTTGAAAGTTCCTTTCGTATCTACCTCCACCGCCATGAGCTTGTCGTCTGGGGAGAGGTAGAAAAGTTCCTTACCGTCGCCGCGCCAAGAGGGTTGTGATCCGCCGGCCGTAGATATCAGGAATTTCCCGCCGCTTGCAGGTGAGGCGCCGTCGAAGGCTTGCACGTAGACCTCCTCCCTGCCAGACTCATTCGACGCGTACGCGATCCATCGACTGTCGGGAGAAAATTGTGCTCTGTTCTCGTTTGCCTTGGTTTGTAAGTACGGAAACGGTTTGCCTCCTGCTTGGAGCGGCAGAATCCAGATATCGGGTTGGTTGGCCGGATCCCAATTCGTGAACGCGATAAACGCGTCATTATGCGACCAGTCAGTCACAGTAGTTGCATTGTTCCAAGGGAGCAGGCGGCTTTCTGACGAGGCGCCGGCCACAGCTTTGACGTACGGATCGCCGAGGCCACTCCGATGGGAGTCGAAAGCGATTCGGCTACCATCTGGCGACCAGATGGGGGCGTGGTCGACTTCCCGGTCGAAGGTTACCCGTTGGACATGGCCGGTCGCAATCTCCGCTGTCCAGATGTCGCGATTGGGTCCGTTGTCGAAGTCGAAAGCTATGCGATTGCCGTCCGGCGAGATTACCGCGCTGCCGCATAGACCGGGAGGGCCAAGGGTTCCCACTTGCATGCCGGCACGATTGAACATTGTCAATTGCCCACCTGTGTTGACACGTGAGCCGTACACGAGAACTCCCGTCGAAGAGGCGGAAAAAGCTGCCCTGCCGTATGGCATTTGAAGGACATCCTGCGCTACGGGCTTCGCCTCGCCTGAGAGTTCCAGCCTGTTGGGGTCAAATTTGTGAGCGAACACCGTACCCTCACGAGCATAGAGAAGGTAGCCGAAGCGGGAATCCGAATCCTGTCCGACTGGCGCAAATTGCGCTCGCGATTCGCTGGTCAATAAACGCTTGCGAAGCTTGCCGTCGAGAGATCCTGCATAGATCGCGTTTTCCGAAGGGTTCCGGTTCCGAGCGAAATAGATGAAATGACGGCCATCCGGAAGAAATTGCGGCCAATAATGCGCTAACTCCCCGTGGGTTTCATCTAATGATGTGACCTGCGAGATCAATCCTCCTGTGGCCGCGATCCTTCCAATCCCAGTTCCATCCCGCGGAGTCAGCAGGATTACCTCATCTTTTCCCCAACTGATACCGAAGCCCAGAATTGGTCCGGGAACGACTCTTGGAACCTGAACCCCCGCCACATCGATCCTGGTAAGACTGGCGCCAGGCCCGCGAAATAGAGCGTACTTTCCGTCTTCTGACCACGCGGTAGCTGTCGCTCTCTCGGTGCCTGGCAGGATTTGACCAGAAACAGCATCCAAAGACCGAAGCCAGAGGCCGTTCTTGCCCAGCGCAGTCATTACAGCGTTGATTACGTGACGACCGTCCGGCGATACGCTAGGAAAGCCATAGAAGCTAGTGTTCTCAGGCGGCGATAGCGTAAACCGGATCGGATCCGCCCGAACGGACTTTTGTGATCCGCGAATGCCGTAAAGCGCCGCGAGTATACCGATGCTCGCCACGGCCAAAACGGCAGCAATTAAGCCGCGGCGGCGCAGCAAATTGCGCGTGGGTGTCCCTGGCGGTATCGTGACGTTGTCGCGGGTGGTCGTTGGCTTAGTGTGAAATATAGGGACGTATGACCCACGGGGAAGCTCGATAACGATGGGATCGTTAGCCCCGTTTGTGGCGTAATACTCCGCCAGACGGCTGCGCAGCTTGCTGGCCTGTACGCGAACGATGGTATCCAGGCGGGGATCAAAGGATTCGGGCCTGTTGAAAACTTCCGTACCGACGGCGTATTCCTTTATCCCCTGGCTCTTACCCGCCAGTGTTTCCCGGACTACAAATTGCAGGAACGCGGACAAAGACACGGAATTTGCAAAATCGCGACTGACCAAGATACGAGCAAGTTGCTCCTCTACCGCATCGGCACTCGTTGTCAGGGATTGCTCTTCGGACGCCATGGTTCTCGGGCGACTCCATCCAATAATCTCCCATTTCAACTATTCTCGGCTTTCGATAAATTGTGCTACCGCTCTTCACTACCGGTGAGGAACGACCGCGCGTCGACTCTCTGTATCGATTCCAGTCGAACTACGGTACCGGGTGAAGTGTCGCCAAATGCTTCAGCAACGCGGGGCTGCGTCTTCAGCTCGAATTACGTGAGGCAACTGTATGCCCGGCAGCTCGGAAGAGGAGTCGTTCAAATTCGCGGGAGCGTATCAAGCTCTCGCTGCTCTTGCTTTGAATATTCCCTGGAAGCAATCCACTTTGACTCTCTGCTTGAGTGTTAAGTCAAGAATGTGGTGTGCAACAGCTGAACTCAACGGGACGTCAATCAGAAGAATCACGGACTCTTGTGTCTGTATTGGTTCAGCGTGAAATGGAGAGCGGACGCTCTCCGTTAGTGAGTATAGCGCGAGCCTCGGCTGGCACGAGGAAGCAGCGAACGGAAACTGCAACTAGTTTCAAGAGGAGATCAGTTTGGCCCACAGTAGGTGCACCTAGTGCACCGGAACACAGAAATCTTGCGCTTCGTCCAGGCGGTGGGTCGGGCGTGACGGCTAGAGGCTCATAGTCGAAGCGAAAGGCCAACTGGTAGGAAAAGAGGAATTTTGAATCCAGGGTGCCCGGCGTATTTCAACGGGATGATCCGCCGGGCATCGGGTGTTCAGATGCCCTCCGGAGGGTGGCTCGCGGGGCTTGGCCGGTTCAACTTCCGGTTGGCGTGATTCGGTTACCCGGAGGGCTGTCGACGGTGGGTGCCACGTTCCGGAAGGGCCGTCTCGCGTTCTCTGAGCATGTCGACGAACTCTGGCGTACACTGCTCGTTGTGAACCGGCGTCAGTTCCTGTATACAAGCACGATCTTCGAGACGGTCTCCGGAGTGTCGACTGCATTCGCGGCGAAGCCCTCTAAATACGACCTGATTGTAAAGGGTGGCCGCGTGATCGATCCCTCGCGTGGGCTTAACGCGATACGGGACGTCGGCATTATCAACGGTCATATAGCAGCCGTGCAGGCCGCCCTCAACGGCAGCGCTGTGGAGACCATTAATGCGCGCGGCAAGCTGGTTGTGCCTGGATTAATTGATATCCACACTCATGCGGGGGGTCCCAAGGAAGGGCTGGCGCTGTGTCTGAGCGACGGTGTGACAGCCTTAATCGATGCGGGAACGAAAGGCGCGGACGGCATCGACGAGACGATCGCAGCCGCAAAACGGGGGCCGCAACTGTGCCGAGTGCTGATCAACATCGGTCGTAACGGTGTCCTCAGGCAGGAGGGTGACACTATGGAAATCGGCCGAGCCGATGTCGGCGCCGCGCGGGAATTGATAAGTCGCAACCGCGACATGGTCGTTGGGGTGAAGGCGCGGTTGTCACAAAACGTAACCGGCTCGAACGATCTGGAGGTGCTCAGACGTTCACGGGAGGTCGCATCGTTTTTCGATTTGCCTGTCATGATCCACATGGGCCAGACAGCGTCGCCGTTAGCCAAACTGCTGCCGATTCTCAAATCCGGGGACATTGTTACCCACATGTTTGCGCCTCCTCCCAACAGCATCATTGATAACGCTGGGCAGATTCTGCCGGAGGTGATTGACGCTCGCGAGCGTGGCGTTCTCTTCGACCTCGGCAATGGAAGGAACGGTCACTTGCGATGGGATATCGCAGATCGCGTGCTAAAAGCCGGCTTTCTTCCCGATACTCTCTCGACCGACTGGACTATGTCCAGCCGGGCAGATCAGGTAATTAATTTTCCCAACGTCATGTCGAAATTCCTCCTGCTTGGCCTGTCGTTAGATCAGGTGGTGGCTTCAACAACCGTCAACGCTTCCCGCGTTTTTCCGGTATTCCAGACCCGGGGCACACTGAAACAAGGCGCTCCGGCTGATATTGCAGTGCTTGAATTGAGAGAAGGGAGTTTCGAATTTGTCGATAACTATGGAAATAAGCGAGCTGGTCGCCAGAAGCTGTTTCCGAGTGTGACTGTTCTTGCTGGCAAACAGGCAGCTGGGCCGGCGCAGAAGCGGTTATGACACTTTTCCCTTTTCCACATCTTAGAGCCGAACTCTCGCCCTAATCAAACCACAGCAGGCGCGTGCCTGATATGGGCATCGAGGAGGAGTAGCCCGTGCCTCCAACAATCGCGCGCGCAATCCAAGCCGGCAACACCCGCGCTCTCGACGATTACGGAAGTTGAGACTCCGCACCCGCGACGACTTGCGAATGGATGAACCGATCACCAGCAGAACCACGCCCAACGGGCATAAGCTGACGTCAAGCGGCTTGCTGGCGATGAATCTACCGTTGCTTCCGCGCCGCCTCCAACTTCCGGTCACGCTCGGCATGGATCTTCTGCTGCCGCCCAGCAAGCATGTCCTTCGGTGTGACGTAGCCCGTCGCGCTGTTCAGCCGACGTTGTTGTAGTGGTCCACGTAAGCGCTTACCAGGCGCCGGGCGTCATCGAGCGACAGCGGCGTTCCCGGCCGGTTGCACTCCCCTTTCAGCGATTTGTGCCAACGTTCGATTTTTCCGTTCGATTGGGGATAGTACGGCGAGGTTCTGACGTGCGTCATGCCCGAGATCCGAATGAACTCCTTGAAGTCCCTGGCGATGAACTGCGGCCCGTTGTCGGAGATGATCCGGGGCCGCGCCTCCGGGTGAAGTTCCTTGGCTCGCTCCAGGATGACCTCAATGTCCGCTTCGGTCATCGACTCCCGCAGATCCCAGTTGACGATGTACCGGCTGCAACCGTCCAGGATG
>DASQLD010000017.1:0-29176 GCA_035630195.1 Bryobacteraceae bacterium | reverse complement strand
AATTGCTCACACTGGCTGCGATGTTTATGGCGAGATCGCCCTCGGCAAGTTTGGCAACGTAGCGTATACCGGGTATTTCGGTTCACGATCCGACGACACGCGCGGCAGGTATCGCTATAGCACCCAAGACAACAACATTCCCCTCAACAGCTTTACAGGAACGATGGGCGGAGCAGACGTGCGCTGGACCACCAACGTCCCCGGACTTCTTGTCGGCTACTCCTTCATGAAGCAGGACAATCTGGTCAAGGGCACGATTCCGAATGCCAGCAATCTGCCGTATTCGGTAGACTCCAATCCTGAGCACACCAACGTGCTGTATGTGGATTACTCCCGCGAGAGGCTTCACGTCAACGCCGAATACCGGAACAACTACAAACGGCAAGACCTCATTGCTGCCGGCCAGGCGTCGATCCGCAACGGCAGTGACATGGGATGTTCGCCTCCGTGGCATATCGTGTAGTGGAAAGACTGCAACTAGGAACGTATCACTCGGTTCTATGTCGACGCTCCCACCTCGACGGCGCCGGCCGCCGGTCATATCTTCGACCAGGCAATCACCGCGCGTGTGGAGATCACGAAGTCCTGGAACATCAAGGCAGAGGGACATTTCATGGACGGATACGGGGATTTTTACTCAGCACGTGGATTCTATCTTCGATCGAACCCGACCGGTTTGAAGGAGAAAACCAACATGTTCGTCCTTCGCACCGGGTTCAGCTTCTAAACATTTCGACCGAGGACTAATCAGATGAAACATCTAAAGCACCTAATCATTGTCGCCGGCATGACGCTCCTCGTGGGCGCCTTGAGCGCGGCGGAAGTTAAGGTGATTGCGAATTCGAGCGTCACGCTTTCTGATATCTCGACCGACGAATTGAAACGGATCTTTCTTGCCACCAAGACATCGCTCGATGACGGCACGCGGGTGGAACCAGTACTTGGGAAATCCGGGGCCGCTCATGATTCCTTCTTGAAAGAGTACATCGGTAAGACCGATGCGGCACTGTCAACGTACTACCGAAGCCTTGTCTTCACAGGCAAAGCTTCTCTGCCCAAATCGTTCGCATCCGACGCCGAAGTAGTTACCTATGTCGCAAAGACAAAGGGCGCTGTCGGCTATGTCAGCGCCGGCGCAGCAGTGACCGGCGTCAAGACTCTAGAAGTGAAGTGATCTATCCATGAAACGCCTGAATGTAACGAAAAAGATCTGGCTCAGCATCGGAGTTTTTATTCTCGGGTTCGTCCTCTCGACGGTGCTGAACCAGATTCAAGGCCGGTCCACCGTGGCCGTTTTAAAGACAACTGCTCAGGCGCTGTTTCCGTCAGCGCAGCGCAGCCAGGAGGCGGAAGCGGGCTTTCAGCGAATGATCAAGGCCCTCGGCGATGCCGTCGTCGTTCAGGACATGGCTGCGTTGGACTTGAGCATGGAGGAAGCAAAGCGTGTCGCCGGGTACTTGAAGGCGGTCGCGGCGATTCCTGGTGTGGCGCCCGAAAGGGCAAGTCAATCGAGAAAACTTGCTTCATCGGTCGAAGCATTCTCGAGCGATGCGCGAGGAGTGTATAGTGCGGCGCTATCGGATCCTGCCAACATGACTGCGGAAACACAGGAACGGATGCGGGAGATGGCGTCTCGCATGGAAGCGTTGAAAAAGGATTTGGACCAATACAAGGAGCAATCCTCAAAGGATTTGCGGAATCAACTGGACTCGCTGCAGCAAGAGACGGCGAAACAGAGTTCGCTTGCCCTGATTGTTTTCGCCGCCACATTGGTTCTGGCAAGCGGAATCGTCAGCATGACGATCCGAAAGTCCATCGTTGGTCCTATTGCTCGGGTAATCGTCGGAGTGCAGCAGGCTGCTGACCAGGCAGCCGAGGCATCCGCTCAGATGGCGGCCTCAGGACAAGTGGTTGCTCGCGACGCGCAGGATCAAGCGGCCTATCTGCAGGAGACCTCCGCGTCTCTAGAGCAGATTTCGGCAACAACACGCGAGAATGCAAATCGAGCTTCCGACGCCGATTCGGTAATGAGAAAAGCGCGCGAAACAGTCGACCGGGCTACGCGCGCTGTCGATGATCTGACAAAATCGATGCAGGCGATCTCCACTTCGAATAAAGAAGTGGCGTCCGTGCTGAAGAGCATTGACGAGATCGCTTTTTATACGAATATTCTCGCGCTGAACGCCGCTGTCGAAGCGGCGCGGGCAGGTGAGGCCGGCGCAGGATTCAGCGTCGTTGCCGATGAAGTCCGGTCACTGGCGCAACGCGCAGCCGAGGCAACTCGAACCAGCGGCGACATCGTCGAACGGACGATCGCCGACGTTGAGCAGGGTGTGACCTTTGTATCGACGACACACGAGGCGTTCCACGAACTCTCGACAATGATCGTCAACAGCAGTGAAGCAGTGAGTCAGATTGCCATTGCGAGCGAGGAACAAACGAAGGGAATCGCCCTCATAGACCGTGCCATTTCGCGCATGGAGGCCGTAACCAACAACAACGCCGCGAATTCTCAGCAGACAGCCGAGAGCGCGTCAGCCATGTCGACACAAGTTCAAAAGACTCGTGACCACTTGGAGGAACTGGTTGCTGTGGTCGGTTTGCGTAGAAGCTAGTCCGTAAATAGGCATGGCCGGTAAGTTCGCAAAATGAACCTTACCGGCCATGTTTCTTGTCATCCTCGTCCTTCCCGTTTGCATTCGACTTTTTCCCAGGCAGTCCAACTGGATTTTCATGTACTCGCTCTTCGTACATGCCCTTCATCCCCGAAGCCACAGATACGCTCTTCTCGCCAAACCGATCCCGCAGCTTATCGACGGCTGTTAAAGCGCTTCGCCACTTCCGCGTTTTCTCGCCTTCAAGGAGATTCAACTGGCCTTCCGTGTTCTCTAGTGAAGATGTCTGAACACCAAGTAGCCGTACCGGCGAACCATTCCAATTCTTGCGGAAAAGAAGCCTGGACTGTTCGATCAGTTCGAGGTCGATCTGAGTAGCTGCTTCAAGAGTGTGCGCGCGCGTGAGCGTTGTGAAATCGGAATACCGAAGTTTGATCTGAATGGTCCGCGCGTGCATCTCATGCTCCCTTAGCCGGCGGCCGACCATCTGCGATAACTTTGCCAGAGTCGATTCAAGCAGGTCCGCGTTAGCGGAGTCCTCATGAAACGTATGCTCATGACTGATCGATTTCGGATCGTCGTGATCGCCTACGTCGCCTTGAAAGTATCCACCGGCATCGAGCCCTAACGCCTTGCCGGCAAGCGCCAGCCCCCATTTGCCGAGCAGTGATTCCAGGAAAGAATCCTCGAGCCGCGTCAAATCTCCAACTCGATGAATGCCGTAATTCGCAAGATTTTCCTCAGTCTTCTTGCCGACGCCAGGTATCTTACGGACCGCGAGCGGCGCAAGAAAGGCTGCCTCCGAGCCCGGTGGTATCCAAAGCATACCGTGCGGCTTCGCCTGATCGGAAGCCACTTTCGCCAGCAGACGCGAAGTCGCGATGCCAATCGAGCAGTTTAAGCCTGTGTCGCTCTTCACGGCATCATGCAGTTTGGCGGCAGCTTTCATCGGCCGTCCTAGCAATCGCTCGGATCCCGTCAGATCGAGATAAGCCTCATCGATCGAAGCCATCTCTACTTTAGGCGAGAAGTGATTGAGTACCTCGTACACCTTCGCTGACATTTCGCGATAGCGGGACGGATGACCGTCAAGGAAGATTGCGTGGGGACACAACTGCGCTGCTCGCCGGAGCGGCATCGCCGAGTGCACTCCGAACTTTCGAGCAGCGTATGAGGCGGCCGAGACAACACCGCGCGCGTTTGCCTTTCCTCCAACCACCACAGGTTTGCCCTTGAGCGAAGGATCGAATAGCTCCTCGACAGATACGAAGAACGCGTCCATATCGAGATGGAAGATCGTGCGCGTCATGCCGACCGTCTGGCAACAAGAACTCGGGGAATTCCCGCCAAGTCGGGGATTGCTTCCACATCCGACCAACCCGAGGTGAGCATGCGCTCAACAGGCTCGAGCGATCGCCAACCCAGTTCGAGGATCAGCCAGCCGCCGGAGCGGAGCGCTTCACTCGCTTGTGTCGTGAGCCTCTCGTAGATTTCGACGCCGGTCTCCCCGCCGAACAAAGCGATGTGGGGCTCGTAGTCTCGCACCTCCGCTTGAAGCGCAGCGGCTTCATGCAGCCCCACGTAAGGAGGATTCGAGAGAATCGAGTCGAAGCTCTCAGGAGCGAAAGATTCGAGAAGATCGCCAGCCACGAACTGAACCCGAGCTCGCAGATCTGTCGCATTTCGCGAAGCTACGGCGAGCGCGTCTGTAGAGATATCGACTGCCCAGACCTCCGCGCGGCATTCGAGAGCGACGCTTACGGCGATTGCTCCGGAACCGCACCCAACATCCACTACCCTCATCCCAGGAACAACGCGCTCAATCGCAGCGCTTACGAGATGCTCGGTTTCGGGGCGGGGAATTAGGACCGCGGGGGAGACCGCGAAATTACGGCCGTAGAATTCCTGTACTTTGGTGATGTATTGCGTCGGCTTACCTTGCATCCGTTGATGAAGGTAGCGTCCGTAGTGGATCCAGGCAAGTTCGGTGAGTTCGTCCGTGGAGTGCCCGAACAGATACACGCGCTCCTGGCAAAGCGCGTGCGCGAGTAATACCTCAGCAGCTAGGCGAGCGGCCGGAACTCCGGTGTCCTCAAGAAGCTTCGTCCCTTGCCGAAGGGCTTCGTTTATTGTCAGGTACCCCGTTTTGCTGCCCATCGGCTATCTGCTTCATCTTCTCGGTCTGGAAGTGTGTCGTAACAGCGTCAAACACGGCCTCCAGCTTGCCTTCCATGATGAGATCGAGTTGATGCAAGGTCAATCCGATCCGGTGATCTGTCAGGCGGTTCTGAGGAAAATTATACGTCCGGATCTTCTCACTGCGGTCCCCTGAGCCGACCATCGATTTGCGCTCGGCGCCGATCGCGGCCTGCTGCTTTTCGAGCTCGAGTTCATAAAGACGAGAACGCATGACACGCTCGGCTTTGGCTCGGTTCTTGATCTGCGATTTCTCATCCTGGCACGAGACCACCAGGCCGGTCGGCAGGTGAGTCATTCGAACTGCGGAGTAAGTGGTATTGACCGATTGCCCACCCGGACCAGAGGAACAAAAAGTGTCGATGCGAATGTCCTTGGGATCGATGTGAATCTCGACATCGTCCGCCTCGGGCAGCACAGCAACTGTGACGGCCGACGTATGCACACGCCCTTGCTGCTCCGTCTCAGGCACCCGTTGCACCCGATGAACGCCGCTTTCGTATTTAAGCTGGCTGTAGACCTTGTCGCCGCTGATCAGAGCAATGACTTCATTCAGTCCGCCGACTTCCGAATCGGATGAAGAAGTCACTTCTACCTTCCAGCGCTTCGTCTCGGCATAACGGACATACATACGAAACAACTCACCAGCAAACAGCGAAGCTTCGTCGCCACCCGTACCTTTCCGAATTTCGAGGACGACGTTCTTCTCGTCGAGCGGGTCCTTGGGAAGCATCAGGACTTTGAGCTCATCTTCGATGCGGATGAGGTCCGGCTCTAGCTGCGCAATATCGGCAGCAGCCATCTGTTGAAGCTCGGCGTCGCTTTCCTGCAGCATTTGCCGAGTGCCTTCGAGATCGGAATGGACTTTCTTCCATTCTCGGTACTTGGCAACGACATCGCTGAGTTCGCTCTGTTGCTTGGCGACTTTCCTGTACTTGTCGTTATCGCTGATAAGTTCCGGTTCGGCCATTTGACGCGTCAATTCTTCGAAGCGTCTTTCGATGCCGTCCAGCTTTTCCTGATATTGCATGTTCTATTCGGATCAGGCGAGTCGATCAGGCAATGACCAGGTCGCCGCCCTGCTTTTCTTCGAGCGCCATTGCCCCCTGAAGGGCGTGAATGGCGACCTGTGTTTGTTCGTCCGATGGCGGTTGTGTCGTGATCTTCTGCAGCCACAGCCCGGGCGCTGTAATCGTGGCGAGTAACCCGCCTCGCCGCTTCGCCGCGAATCGAATCATCTCATAACTTAGGCCCGCGATGACTGGCAGCAAGACAATCCGAGCCGCCATCTTCGCTGCAAAGCCGTCGACCGGAACGATTGTGTAAACAAGAGTCGAAACCGCCATCACTACCAGCAGGAAGCTCGTACCGCAGCGAGGATGCAAAGTCGTAAACGATTGGGCGTTGGCCACATTCACATCTTTACCGGATTCGAAATTGAAAACGACTTTGTGTTCGGCGCCATGGTATTCAAAAACACGACGGATGTCCTTCCAGCGCGAAATCATGTACAGAAATCCGAGAAAGATCGCCATACGGATGCCACCATCCACGAGATTGAACGCTACGCGCCCGTGCAGGGCGGGAAAGACATTTTCGAGCTGCGAGGTGAGGTAGAGCGGTACGAATTTGTAAAGGAAGATGAAGAAACTGAAGGAGAAGATCATGTTCAATGTCATGATCCACGGAGAGATCTCCTGCGATTTGCCGCTCTGCGCTTTCGCTTCCGGAGAGTTTTCGTCAAGAGAGGCATTGGCGGAAAACTTCAGCGCCTTCACGCCCAGCCACATGGCTTGGCCGAGGGTACCGACTCCACGGAACACCGGGTACTTGAATATTGGGTACTTCTCAGAAACGCGAGGGAGCGGGGCTTCCTCGGTCACCAACTCTCCGTTCGGCTTACGCACGGCAACACAGTAGCTGTGCGGCGCCCGCATCATCACTCCCTCGATGACGGCTTGGCCCCCCACCAGGGTCTCCTCTCCGCTTTCCAAAACGGGCAAAAGTTGGGTATGCGCTGCCAGACGGACAAATCGCTTAAACGTCAATGCGTTACTCCTGATCGTCTCAGTATATCGTGGTATCACGCTGTCGTGATTAAAGACGAGGTCTGCTGATTAGACGGCGACGACCAGGAGTTGGATGCACTCAGGATAGGGAATACTCACCGTATCCCGGATAGGAGGCGCTGCGCTTCCGCGCGGACTGGACCGTCGGGTGACTGTAAGCAGAGTTGTAGCGTCTCTTTGGCCGCATCGATCGATCCCGTCTTGGCAAGCGCATAACCGAGCGTGAGCCGGGCACGGGGTGAAATATGGTCGCTCCGGCGCAAACAGGCTATCGCCTCCGGGGTGAATTTGTCTTGCATTACTAAGCTAAGTCCAAGTAAATAGGATGGTTTGGCTTCGCCCTGATTCAGCGCAAGCGCTCGCCGCGAAGCATTCTCGGCTGCGGCAAAGTCGAATTTCATGATCAGCGCATGAGCGAGGTTCGAATACGATGCGGGAGCGCTTCTGTCAATCACGATCGCGCGCTCGAACTTTTCGATCGCTTGGTCTACGCGACCGGCTACCAGGTGGCGTACGCCGAGATTATTAATCGCCTGCATGTATTCCGGGTCCAATTCGATCGCTTTCTCCAACATCAGGACCGCTCCCGCCTCATCGCCCTTTTGCGCTAAGGCAACTGACTTCTTGAAAGCCTTCACTGCATTTTTTGGAGGTTTGTGAAGCAGTTGGTTCAACGACACGACTCCCGAGGTCGGCCGATCCTGTTTCGGAGTATGGAGGCGAACGTACAGGCGTTTATCGAGAGTCTGAATCTGAACCACTTCTCGATGAAGGGTTTCGCCCAACTCGGTTCGAACGTAGAGGAAGTACAGTCCCTCAGAGATACCGCGAAAGTCAAACCGCCCGTCCGCTGAGACATGGGTACGTTCGGGCGGGGCCGCTTGGTTTTGAGCTTGCTGTAGCTCGATCTCGAGCGATGTGAATTCTATTGGCGTGTCGGTAGCGAGCTCCCCCGAAACCGTCGAAGTGACGCTTCCGCATACGGCGGGAAACGCGAAGATGAAAACGAGAATGAATAGGCACACGTATCGCATGTGAATTCTCCGGTTGTTTTTTTTAATTGCTGGCGGAGACACAGCTCCGCCCGATCTATTTATTTCCAGGGATGCGAGCTAATTAGGGGCGCGACAAGGGCGCTCGCTGCCAACGAGAATCTTCCAGGGGTCCCTCTTCCAAGAGGGAAACGTGAGTAATCGTGAAACGCGATTAAGCGGCGGCGGATATTCGAACCGAACGCATGCTGGTCTCTACGATCCATTGAATCTGCGAGGTTTCAAACGGGGCAGCGCAATAATCGGTCGCTCCGGCTTCGATGGAATCGAGCCAGTCGGACACTTCGGGGTGACGGCTAACAACGACAATAGGGGCGTGCGGATTGGCGGCGCGCAGCTTGGTCACAACCGACGCCCTCGGTCCACAAAAAATGATGCGGGAAGTCGATCCGGCCGCGAACAGATTATCATGCCCGCGCGACTCATCCGCGGATTGGATGCTGTTGCAGAACCGAGCCAGCGAAGGCTTTAATTCGCCTGCCAAATCTTCATTTAGCCCGAAAAGCAGAGCGTGAATATGACTAGGGTGAATGCTCGTCATTGGAAGGATTCCTCTTTGTGAAATTTCTCTCCGAGGAGCGAGCCGGTCAGGCAGGGACTTGGGTGGCTACCCCGGACGAGGACAGGATATCCAGGGCAAATTACATTGTAGTGCACACCAGAAGAATTTCCAACGAAATTGTGGTGTTGTACGGCAATTCACTCACAGTAATGGATATTCTGTACCGCTCTCCTTGGAAGTACAATGGAGCGAGATGCCATCTGCGCAGGGGCTTGGCACGCGCTTTTGGGCTCTCATCGGCGCTACATTCCTTGGATTCTTAGGCATAGGTACAGTGCTGCCTGCGCTGGCGCCGCACGTTCGATACGATCTGGGCGGTACCGATCGGACAGTCGGCTTCGTCATCGGAACCTTCTCCGTTGTGGCGCTAATGAGCCGGTTTGTTTCCGGATATCTTGCGGATCACAAAGGCCGGAAAATAGCGATCCTGGTCGGATTGTTCAGTTGCGCTCTTGCTGGCGGAGCGTATTTATTGCCGTTCGGCCTTTCTGGCGCTTATCTTGGTCGCGCCTTGCAAGGATTTGGAGAAGCCTGTCTTTACACAGGAGCTGCTGCCTGGGTCGTGGAGGTCGCCGGTGTCCATCGAAGCGCTCGTGCTCTCGGATTCTTAAGCAGTGGCATTTGGGGCGGCATCTCTGCAGGTCCTCTCGTCGGAAGCTGGCTGGGTACCTTCGAGCGCGCTGCCATGATGCAAGTGGTCGCGGCACTGGCGGCGTTCGCCATCCTGTCACGTGTCACCGAGGAATATGTGCCGGAAAGCCGTACGCCGGGACGCAAGTGGCTGAAGAAATCAATGATTGGGCCGGGGCTCGCCACAGGCTTTGTGAATGTTCACTATCCCGTTGTCGCGGGATTTCTGATCCTGCACCTTGCGCAACATGGAAACTCCGGACGAGCAGCCTATTCCGCATATGCCTTTGTGATCCTGACGTCGCGATTCTTTCTCGGCGGGTTACCTGATCGCATTCACGCCGGCATTACGTTTTATGGCGGAATCGCCGCGATGGCTATGGGTTTGCTCATCATCTCGACAGGACCCTCGCCGATGGTTGCGGTCGCTGCGGCTGCTCTTTTGGGATTCGGATTCTCGTTCCCATGGTCCTCGATTGCATCGACAGTCTTACGCAGAACTCCCGAGCGTGAGCGCGGATCCGTTGTCAGTGTGCTGAGCGCCTCCTACGATCTGTTCGTAGGCATCAGCTCGTTTGCCGCCGGCGCCGTGTCGGATCGCTTTGGCTATTCTGCAGCATTTGTAATGGCGGCGACATCGTTGATTGCCGCCGCCCTTGCTGGTCGAGTCGTCTTCCGCGATCTGAGCGCCACTCCGATCGATGCGGAAGCTACTTCTGAGACCGCCAATACATCGCACTGACGCAAACCTGAGCCCGAACCTGCTAAGGGACAATGTCCTCAAACGGCTCGGTGATCCGCTATTACAAGTGTGCGGCCCCAGTTTTCCCAACGGACTGAAGCCGCGGGCTCCGGCTTGACCCTCGTATGACCGTCGGATATGATTTCGAGACTGTTGAGGCTGTCAACAATGAAGCAGGAAACGGCCCTGAATCCCCGCACTGAGGGGGAGGCGAGTGACTTCTTTTACGCGGACGCGGCATCTGAGGACGCCGAAACCGCTCGGCTCACTGAGATCCTATATCCGGAACTTAAGCGCCTCGCGCAGATTCATATGAGCAAGGAACGACCGGATCGCACCCTGCAGCCTACGGAGCTTTTAAGTAAGGTCTTCCTCAAACTCGCGCACAAGCCCGGAGTGAAATGGCGCGATCGAACCGATTTTCTGAGGGCCGCCTCGCGCGCTATGCGCTTTCTGCTAATCGATTATGCCAAGATGCGACGCAACGCTAACAACGGCGGGGGGCTTGTCAAAATGGGGCGGGGAAACACCGATATCCCGTGTGCAGATTCGACAGTAGAATACATTCTGGTGGACCGGCTGCTCCGCAAGATGGTGAAAGTCGACCCTCGCATGGCCGAGGTGGTGGAACTGAAGGTTTTCGGTGGACTGACTTTTTCGGAGATCGGCGAAGTGCTGACGGTAAATGAACGCACAGCCAAGCGTGACTGGCAGGTCGCGCGAGCCTGGCTGTTCGGGCGCCTTGGTGGAGATCAGGACGATGACGGCTGACGAATGGGAGCGCATCAAATCGATTTTCGATATCGCTCTACAGCGGGCGGCGTCGGAGCGAGCAGCATGGCTTGACGGCGCCTGCGCCGGCCGGCCCGATGTCCGGGCTACCGTTGAACAACTGCTGAAGAATTTCGAGGCGGCCAACTCATTTCTGAAGGACGAACCCTTCCTGCGGCCGCCCTCCTTCGTAGTCAGCCAGCTTGTAGCTTCGCGTTTCCGGGTTCTGCGCCTGATCGCAGCCGGAGGTATGGGCGAAGTGTATGAGGTTTTCGATGAGCGCCTAATGGTTCGTGTGGCGCTAAAAACGATTCGTACCGATCTGCTTGCCAGTCGAGAGATTTATGAACGCTTCAAGCGGGAAGTGTGGATTACACGGGATGTGTCGCATGAAGGGATCTGTGGCGTTTTCGAACTAATCGAGCATCATGACCCCGAGAAGCCGGAAGGGTCGGTTACCCCATGCCTCACGATGAAACTGCTCGACGGGCATGATCTGCATGCGAAGCTGCGATCCATGCGCCCTTTGCCGCTTGATGAGGCTCTAGATCTGATACGGCAGGTCTGCAGCGCGCTTCAGGCCTTGCACGACAACAACATCATTCATCGGGACCTGAAGCCATCAAACATCATGCTGCTTCCGCGCGTGGGGAAAGGCGAGCGAGTCGTACTCACTGACTTCGGCCTTGCACGGCGGCTCGACCAAACGACGATCCACGTCACCAGCGCCGGAAACGATCAGCCGGGCGCTCCGTTCTATCAGGCGCCGGAGGTGCTAAAGGGCGGCAAGGACTCCATCGCCTCCGACATTTATGCGCTCGGTCTTGTGATCGATGACATGGTGACGACATCGCGGGCGTTCACAGCGGAGTCCATTCACGCGCTGTACTGGCAGAAGCTTCGAGAGAAGCCCGTGCCTCCGTCGCAGCGTGCTCAAAATCTTCCCCTCCGATGGGAAAAGGTAATTTTGAAATGTCTCCATGCGGACCCCACCCAGCGGTATGCGAACCCGATGGATGTCGTCCGCGACCTGGAGCCGGCAACCCAAGTAATTGCGGAGTCAAACTTTGTTAGAAACGCACAGGAGGCCTGGTTCGAGAACTGGCTGCGGCATATGGGATCGAGACGACGTGCAGCCTTGGCCTGCTGCGTGGGCGTTCCGCTTCTGGTCGGGGTCACGATCGTGCCTGGTCTGGGAGCAAAAACAAAGCCCGCCACCATCGCCGTGCTGCCGCTCGTTAACGAGATAAGCAACACGGATTACGAGCACGTCCGCAAAGGAATCTATTCGGAAATGGTTCGGCGGCTTCGCGGTGTGCAGCAGTTGCATGTGTACGAGACTCCCGCTTCGGTTGCGAGCGGCACGCCGGAGCCCATTCAGTTTAACTTGAGTTCTCGTTTAAAAACCGACGCGGGCAAGCTACGACTTACGCTCGAACTCGACAGTACTGCTGGTCGGAAGAGCGTCTGGACGCGTGATTTCGAAAGCTCTCCCAGCGATTCGCTCGGGCTGGAATCACGGGCAGCGGACGCCCTCGTCCAAACGGTACAGGAACTGACGGGTCCGAAGATCGCCGGGATTCCGGTGGCGAAACATCGCGATAACCCTGTAGTTGCCTGGAGCTTGCGCTTCTTCGGAGGGACAGCATTCGATCTGCCGGCTGCCGCGACTTCCAGCGCAGCAGCTTTTCAGGTGTACATGCGGGGACGCCTTCTACTCGAAGAAAAGACCGCAAGAGGCGCCCTCAACGCGATTACATGTTTCGAAGAGGCTGTTCGCCTCGACCCTCGTTTTGCCTTGGCGTGGGCCGGTATCGCTGATGCCCAGCAGGTGCTGATGGAGCATGATTCGGGTTCGCGCGAAGATATCCTGCGTCGAGCCCGGGACGCAGCCGAGCGTGCAGTAGCGCTGGGGCCGACTCTGCCGGAGACCTATACCGCTCTCGGCGCGGTCATGCAAGTGTCATGGGAGTGGGACCGCGCAAGGCAGGCGTACCAAAAGGCGGTGGAACTGGACGCGCGGTTTGCACGGGCACAGCGCTGGTATGCGGGGCTGTTGTTGCAACTGGGCAACATCGATGAGGCTCTCGAACGCAGTCGTTTGGCTCTCGCGTTGGATCCGTGGGACTATCCGTCGCACGCCGCCTTTGGCGGGTATTTGTTTGTGGCAGGAAAACCGCACGAAGCGGTGGCGTACCTGGAACGGACGCTTGCGGAAAAAGATTTCATAAGCACACGAATTAATCTCGGCGTCGTCTGTGCATACCTCGCCGGCGCTTCATCTGGCGCCAAGCGCGAGCAGTATCTCGCGCTGGCGCTGCAACAAGGCGATAAAGTCACAGAACAGGAGACACGCGGCGCCGCGCCAGCCGCCGGATACTCGCTGAAATGGTCCGATTTTATCCGGGCGCTTGCCTATGCATACGCGGAGAAGCCGGACTTGGCCCGACCCTGGCTCGATCGCCTGGAACAGGGCCGCCGCGATGGTCGCACCTCCGCAGTCACGGTTTCGAGTGTATATGCCGCGCTGAAGGATCATGACAGAAGCCTCGACTTACTGGAAATGGCGGCTGCGTATCACGACCGGGAGTTGACGAATTTACGCGTCATTCCATACTTCGAACCGCTTCGCGGTCATCCTCGATTTCAGGCGCTGCTGAAAAGAATAGGCCTGACATCGTAAGCAATTTTTTTAGTCGTACAGCACCAAGCGAGAGTTGTAACCAAAACAGGAGAAGAGATGGCAACCCTAGTTAGCGTAACCTATGACGACGGCGGGAAGACCGCCAGTACAGATCCGGTGGAACTCGCTGGACCTATTACTTCGCTCGACGTTCCGTCCAGCGCCTTGACTGGTGTGATCGGGGTGGACGTGGAGTGCACCGAGAACGACGCAGGCGACTACATAGTCAAATTCGCGCTCGCTAAACAGCAGCCGGAATTGGATTTTCACATGGCGGTCCACGCGGGGGCCGGAGCGCCGGCTCCAAATAGTTTTATCGATGGACCATTGAGTCACTTTGCCCTCTTGCCGCCGATCCCGGGCGGCGCAAAGAGCTTGAAAGCGGAAATGACGGAGCAGGGCGGTCACACCAGTCTTATCCTCCGCGTTGAATAGGCTCCTGGACAACGCCCTTGCCCGATTCTGACGCGGCCCAACTCTCGAATGCGCTGCAGCAGAACGACTGGGCCGCTGCGAAAATCTTCTGCGAGCGCATTCTGGATCGTTCACCGCAAGACCCCGACGCCCTGCATGCGCTCGGGGTCGTTTGTTGGTCCGAAGGAAATACTGAGGCGGCTGCGCGATACCTGGCGTCCGCCGTTCAATCAAATCCTACTGCCGGCTGGTATAACAACCTCGGCGCTTTGCAGATCATATTAGGCCGCTGGAGCGACGCCATTGCGAGTTTGCGCCAGGCTGTCAACCTCGATCCCGATGCCCTCTATTGCAGGGTCCACCTGGCCATAGCGTTGTGCGGTGCCCGAGAACCGCTGCCGGCTATTGAAATTCTCGGCGGTGTTCTGGAGCGCGAACCTGCGAACTGCAAGGCGCTCGAGACCCTTGGACGCGCATACCGGATGGCCGGTCGGGAGCCTGAGGCGTATCGCGTTCTCTCACGCGCTGCCGACTTGTGTCCTGATTCAGATCAGATTCGTCTCCATCTTGCCGATGCATGTCTTGGCTTGCGACGCGTCGAAGAGGCAAGGCGTCACGCGCTGCGGCTTACGGAACTGGCCCCGGGAGCGGCCTCCTTTGTAAGACTCGCGATTGCGTCCTGGCACACCAATGACAGAAAAGAAGCATTGAAGACTCGCGATCTCGCATTCACGTTCGGTCTCACCGATCCGGTCCTGCATTCGGCGTTGCTATTGATGAGCCTGTTCGACGAACGGGAATCGGAGGCTTCATTGTTCCGATGGCACCGGCTCTGGGCGCTGACACATAGTCCAACTCCGGAGAGGGACGCTGCGTTTATCAACGATCCTAACCCGGATCGGAAACTCCGCATCGGATTTGTTGCCGCTCAGCTCTATAATTCACCGGCGGAGCGTTTCCAGGTCCCCTTGATTCGAAGTCTTGACCGGACTCAATTCGATCCGTTTGTATACCTGCTGTCGACCGAGCCCCCGTTGAGGAACGAGGCTCCGGCTGTTCATCGGAGCCTGATCGGGCGAACCGACGAAGAAGCGGCCGAGATTATCTGCTCTGACTCCATTGACATTTTAGTTGACTGCTCCGGGCACCAGAGTCACGGCCGATTGAGAATCTTCGGTCTGCGTCCTGCGCCCGTACAAGTAGTGCGCTCTGGCTATCCCTGTACTACGGGACTGCGCAGCGTTGAGGCATTCTTCACCGATGCCGTGCTTACTCCGGAGGGTACGGATGCTCACTACAGCGAGCCGCTCGTCCGAATGCCCGGCGGGGCTTTCCTCTATGAGCCGCCGATGGACGCTCCGGAGGTCGAGGCGTTTTCGCGGCGCAGGCATGACTTCATCACCTTCGGGGTTTTCCAACAGACTGCGAAGCTCAACGAGATCAACCTTCGGCTTATGGCCGCAGTCCTTCAAGGCGTCGAAGATTCACGCATCCTTTTCCAACATCACAATACCTCCTACGAAGATCCGGAGAGCCGCGACATTCGATGGATACGCGGCGTCTTCACCGAGGCAGGTGTCTGCGCGGATCGCATGGATTTCGCCGGCCCTCGCCGAGGAGTAGAATATCTAAACACGATCTCCGGCGTAGATATGGCTTTGGATACGCTGCCATTTAGCGGTCATGCAACAACGTGTGACTGTCTGTGGATGGGCGTTCCTGTTGTTACTCAAGCTGGAAACACGTTCGCGGGGCGCGTAAGCGCCAGTCTGTTGGCTCAAGTTGAGCTCAGCGACCTCACGGCAAAATCCGAGGCGCAGTTTATAGAGATTGCGACTGCTCTCGCCAATGACCCTGGGCGGCTACAAGCCGTGCGCGCAAGCCTTCGAGACCGGATGGCCAAATCCTCCCTTACCGATATTCAGGGTAGAGCGCGCGAGTTCGAGCAGGAATGTCGCCGGCTTTGGCGCGCCTGGTGCTCGACAGCAACAGCAAGTTCGTGACTGGAAGATCATTTCCCGTATTTCAATACCATTTTAAAAAACACCTCGCCACGCTAAACCCGCCTTGTCACTTGAACAGGGTCAGCAAAAAAGCGACGAGTGGTCCTGCGCTTCGAAGCAGTATACATGCCATCCCTTCCGGTGAGCTATCCTTACGGTGCATGAAGATCCAGATCATCTTTTACAGCATGTACGGCCACGTATACAAGATGGCAGAAGCGGTTGCCGAAGGCGCACGTCAGGTTCCTGGCGCCGAGGTCTCGATATTTCAGGTTGCCGAGCTTGTGCCGCCTGAAGCTCTCGAACGGGTTGGCGCCAAGGCGGCGAGGGCCGCTTTCGCTCACATCCCGGTAGTCGATCCGGCGGTGATGGCCGACGCCGACGCGATCATTTTCGGAACACCGACGAGATTCGGCAATATGGCAGCACAGATGCGCAATTTCCTGGATCAGACCGGGCAGATGTGGGCCAAAGGCATGTTGGTGGGCAAAGTCGCGAGCGTGTTCGCCTCGACGGCGACACAGCACGGAGGCCAGGAGACGACGCTGACGAGCTTTCATACAACCTTGCTCCATCACGGAATGATCATCGTCGGTGTGCCATATACTTGCCCGGGGCTGACGTTTATGGGCGAGATTTCCGGCGGCACCCCATACGGCGCCACTACCATGGCCGGAGGCGACGGGTCGCGTCAGCCCACCAAAAATGAGCTAGAGGTCGCCCTTTTCCAGGGCAAGCACGTCGCGGAGATCACAGCAAAACTAGTGAAAAGCTAGTTTACAAGCTGGTACGTTTTTCGGAGTGTATCTGAGTTTGTACTAGTATGTCCGAAGTCGCATAGAGAAGGCAGTGCTCTGTCACCGGGTAAACCGGCCCCGGGACCGCCACGAGCACTGCCGGACTCGAGATTGTGTCGATTCTCCGCACGGATTAAGCGCCGGTGCATGTTTCACTGGCGTTGTTCGGCAACGGTTCTCAGTTGTGCCAGACCCTTTTCAAAATCGGCTCCAACGGTCTTGTCCATATTCATAAAAAGATCGAAAGCCTTCGACATAAAGTTGTTTTCGCCCGTCATTTCCCAATTGACTAGGGTTCCGGAGCCCTCCGGCCTGAGCGTAAGCTCGGTCAGGTTTGTGGCAGCGAATGGTTTGATGAACTCCAAACGGATTCGCACTCGTTGATCCGGGTCGCTCTCGAGAATTGTCATGCGTCCTTCTCCGACGTCGTTGTTGCCCGACCAGGTGTAGATTGAGCCGACGCCCGCGGAAGGCCCCTCGATTGACTTTTTCATCGTCGGATCGAGCTTGGCCCAGGGTGACCATGTATTCCATCTATGGAAATCGTTGATTAGCGGGAAGACTGTCGACATAGGAGCTGCCACCGTTGTCGAACGAACAATGCGAAAGTGCGCGGGACGCATTGCTATAACAACGGCCAGAAGCGCCAAGATTGCGATAAGCGCGAGCAGGATCTTCTTAACCATGTTGTCCTACCAGTGCGTCAGAGATCCATCAGGACGGATGAATACGTTGCTGCGGCCTGGCTGAGTCACTTCGCCGATCTTTGTGAGCAGTTTCATCTCGAGAGTGGTTCCTAAACCCGGACGTTGATTGGGTAGCGCCTTGCCATCCTTGAAATCGAGACATTGAGGCAAGTAGTCAATGGGCCGACCGCCGTAGTTGTATTCCATGAGGACCGGACCCGGAAATGTCGAAAGGCAGTTTACCAAGGCAGCAGTGGCAATCGGCCCTGTGAAGTGAGGAACGATTCCGACAGCATGAGTCTCGCAGATCGCAGCGATCTTCATCATTTCGGTGATGCCGCCGACGTTCGGCAGTGTCGCGCGAATGTAGTCGATGTCGTGATTCTCGACTAGCTTGTTGAAGTCATAGCGTTGGCCCCACTCTTCGCCATGCGTCAACGGCACTGTGGTCATTTGACGGAGCTTGGGGAGATCCTGATGGGCATGTTCATCGCGGACGGGATCTTCGACGAAGTACGGTTCATATTCTTCGATGAGACGGCATGCCCGCACGGCGTCGGAATAGTCGAAGCGTTGATGAAAGTCGATGCACCAATCGCCATTTGGACCGACACCTTCACGGACCTCTTTGCAGTCCTGGGCGACTTTACGGACGCGCTCATGAGTGTTGAACACCTCCCCAACGCGCGTGTCACCTGCCCCCATGCGGAACGCCCGGTATCCAGCCTCCATCGTCGCTCGTGCTCTGTCTTTCAGGCTGAGCCGGGCTGGCGGTGTGCCGGCAGGTGTGTTGGCTGGACGTCCTCCACCAGTGGCGTAGCATTCGCAGTGATTGCGAACCGTACCGCCGAGCAATTCGTGAATCGGTAGGCCCAGAGCCTTACCCTTGATATCCCATAGGGCCATGTCCAGCGCGCCGAGCGCGTGAATCTTCTCCCGACCCGGAGGGTAGAACCACGCAATGTACATCTCTTGCCAAAGAGCCTCGATCCGAAACGGGTTCTTGCCGATGAGGGTGCCGGCGCACTGTTCGAGCGTGTCCTTGGCTCCACCCTCACCGACACCGGTGATTCCCGCATCAGTCTCAACAGTCACAACCATGTTGCTTTGGTTAAAAAGTTCGTTCAGATTCGGCGGGCGGAAGATCGTTACTTTCGTGATCTTCATCTTCGGTAGCGCCGCCTCGACTGCCTGCGGGCGAAGAATCGCGGCAGCCGGAGCCGCGGCCAGGGATTTCAAGAACGATCTGCGAAACATGGTCACCCAAGATTGTATTCTGATTGGAGTTATCAATGCGAAGCATTTGGATTGCCTGTACTCTGGCAATCACAGCCTGTGGACAGAATCAGGATCCGCTGCTGTGGGGCGGCTTGAAACCTGGTCCGTATTCCATCGGCTATCGGTCCTATTTCGAATTCGATCCAAGCAGAAGTTTCGACGCCGGTGGAAGTGTCAGGCCGATTCTCGTCAATATGTGGTATCCGGCGCAGCATGATGCGTCGGATCGGCTGCGATATGGCGACTACCTGAAGATCCCGCCGCTCCCGCAATATCCAAACTTCGTCTCGAACCTCGAGCGATTTCTCCTTGATACGCTGAGCGACGATCTATTCCGCAAGAAGTGGACCAAACTCAATCCAAACGAGCGTAGGTTTGCCGAGGTCCTGCTCTCGAAGCCGATCATGGCCCACCGAGTGGCCCGGGCGGCCACGGGAAAATTTCCGATCATCTTATATCATGCCGGAGCCGCGGGCTCGTTCGAAGAAAATTCTGTCATGTTGGAGTACCTGGCAAGTCACGGGTATGTCGTGATCACGAGTGCTTTCCAATCAGCCGATGGGCAGCATGTGAGCAACAACTATGTCGGACCCGAAACATCCTGGCACGACTTGGCGTTCTTGTTGAAGCACGCGCGAAGTTTGCCGTTTACCGATGCGTCCAAAGTCGGCGCCATAGGTCACAGCATGGGGGCTCAATATCTGTTGGAATGGCTCGGACAGCGACCATCTCCCCCATTGAGCGCTGTGGTTAGTCTGGACACAACTCTGGAATATACGCCTGAAGATTTCGAAGGACACAGATCTTTGCGGAGCCGATTTGCGAGTCTGAAGCCCGTCACGGCGCCCGTTCTCGTTGCCGCCTCCGCCGAAAGAAGTCCCAGATTTTCTACGTGGGACCGCTATTTGCGAGAACACACGGACGTTTCCATTCCCCACTTCAAACACGGTGACTTCCTCGTCCATGGTTCGCTCGCACGAGCCTACAACCGTCAGCTAGCCGCAGAAGTAAGGAGCAGTTACGACCATCTCGTGGTAGCTGTCCGGTCGTTCTTAGATGCGATGCTGCGAGGCGCGTGACTCCCCGACGTCACTCGTATCTTAGGGCTTCAACTGGAACAATGCGGGTCGCGTTTCGGGCGGGATAGATCGTTGCAATGAAGCTAACTCCGATCGCGACAGCGGCGATCCACAGAGCATCGAAGCCCCGCGGTTCGAACGGAACGAATGCAAGCGAATAAACTTCCTGATCGAGACGGACCCACTGATAGCGATTCGCCAGCCAGGAAAGTGTGTATCCAGCGATCAGTCCAATGATGGAACCGACCACACCGATAACAACTCCCTGAAGCATAAAGATGCGCCGTATCTGCTGATCACGGGCGCCCATGGACATCAGGATAGCGATGTCCTTGTGCTTCTCCATCACCATCATGACCAGCGCGATTAGAATGTTCAGCGCGCTGACAAGCTGAATCAGCCCGATCGTGATGACTGTCACAACCTTTTCCATGCGAAGCGCGCTCAGTATCGGCTTGTTTTGCTCCATCCAATGTGTCGCAGCCAGCTTAGGACCAACCGTCTGGTTCAGCTCTGCGGCAATCTCCGGCGCTTTATAGATGTCGGCTACACGTAATTCCACCGAATTGATGACGTCTTCCACGTTCATCACAACCTGTGCGGATTGAATACTGGTGAACGCCCATAGCGCGTCGAGTTCGAAGAAGCCTGATTCGAAGATCCCGACTACGCGAAATCTGTGCTCGGTTACGCGCATCCCAACCGGGGTCATCTCTCCTTGTGGAGATAGAATGCGAACGACACTTCCCAGCATCATGCCCGTGCTCTGCGCAAGTTTCGAACCTAGAATAATTCCTGGGATACCCTCGTGCTGTTCGATGCCTTTGAGCGAGCCTTCTTTCAGACGCGTCAACATCTCATTCTGCTGCGCTGCTAGCACCGGATCGACACCCTTGAGCGTAGCTCCCATCGATTGTCTTGGTCCGATCACCATGACTTGGCCGTAGAGCGACGGCGAAGCGCCGCTGACTCCGGGCAGCTTACGTACGCGTTCAACCGTTTCGCGCCAGTTTTCGATGCCGTAGCCAGGCTCCTTCTCGAGAATGCTGACATGGGCAGTTGCTCCAAGCAGGTTTCTTTGCAAGGTGCTGCGAAAACCGTTATTGATCGCCAGCGCGACTACCAATGCCATCACGCCCGCTGCGACTCCGAGGATCGAGATGATCGTGATGACAGAAATCACGGCCTGCTTTCGCTTAGCCCGTAGATAGCGTATCGCTACGAAAAGCTCGAAGTCTTTCACGCCGAATCTTTCACGCCGTTTTCGGCAGCGCGGAGATCTTCAGCGATGCCGATCTCCCCTTCCGGCCGAAGCAGCGGAAACAATATCACGTCGCGAATCGACTTCGATCCCGTCATGATCATTGCGAGGCGATCGATTCCGATCCCCTCTCCACCAGCAGGAGGCATTCCGTACGAGAGAGCTCGCAAATAATCCTCGTCCATGCGGTGCGCCTCTTCGTCACCACGCTCCGCCATCCCGAGCTGCATTTCGAAGCGGCGGCGCTGTTCCTGAGGATCGTTGAGTTCTGTATATGCATTGCCGATTTCCATGCCCGCGACATAGATCTCGAACCGCTCAACGAACTCAGGATCGTCCGGCTTGTTCTTGGCGAGGGGCGAAGCTTCTACGGGGTAATCATAGATGATCGTCGGCTGAAACAGATGCTCTTCGCAAACTCGTTCGAAGATATCGACGAGTCGCTCCCCGGCGGTGTGCTCCCGAGAGTGTCGTGATAGCCACTCCGGGTCGCAAACGTTATCATGGCTCGGCTTCTCGGGGCCTTTCCAGAACTCCATGACCGCTTCACGCATGGACAGGCGATGTACGTTGTCGAAGTCGATCGTTCGGCCGTCGTACTCTACTTGCGACGATCCCGTTGCGTCAATTGCCACCTGACGCAGCATTTCGCGGGATAGATCCATGAGACCGCGGTAATCCGTGTACGCCTGATAGAACTCAAGCATGGTGAATTCCGGATTGTGCCGAGTCGAGATCCCCTCGTTCCGAAAATTACGGTTGATCTCGTAAACGCGTTCTAGACCACCGACCAGAAGCCGCTTAAGATACAACTCGGGCGCGATCCGCAGGTAAAGATCTATATCCAAAGTGTTGTGATGGGTGACAAAAGGACTTGCCCCGGCTCCGCCGTAGAGGGACTGCATCATCGGAGTTTCGACTTCGATGAACTCCCGTTCTTCGAGTTGTCGGCGGAAGGACGAAATCACCTTGGAGCGCGTGATAAACGATCGTCGGACTTCCGGGTTCGCGAGGAGATCAAGATAACGCTGACGGTACCGTGTTTCCACATCTTCGAGTCCATGCCATTTTTCCGGCATAGCGAGAAGAATCTTCGATAGAAAGTATAGCTTCTCAGCATGTATGCTCAGCTCACCGGTGCGCGTACGAAAAAGATAGCCCTCCGCGCCGACGATGTCGCCGAGATCGATCAATCCCCAAAGCTGGTAATCAGGTTCTGGTACAGCATCCTTCTTTACGTAGATCTGAAGCTTTTCGCCATTCTGCATCAAGTGCGCGAAGCCGGCCTTGCCCATTCTGCGAACGGTCATAATCCGACCCGAAACTTTCACGTGGACGCGATTGACTTCGAGTTCTTCGGAGGCTTTAGGGCCATACTCCGTCAGAATCGACGGGATGGAGTCTGAGGCATCAAAGCGCTGCCCATATGGCTTGAAGCCGAGCCCTTCGATGTCCCTGATACGTTGGGTTCTTTGCTGAATTAGCTCTCGCTCGAGCGACAAAAGGTTCTCCCTGAAACCCTAATTATAAGGGTCGGCTTTCAGGGTTCAGGCGCCGGATGCGCGTCCTCGTTGAGCGCGAACTTCGTTCTCCAAATCTTGCAAGCGCTTTTCGAGCGCTATGATTCGCTCGAACGCCGCTGCCAATTCTTCTCGCAGAGCCACGAGATCTCCGCCCGTTCCGGAGCCACTCGTATCGGCTGCTCGCGCCGCCATTGCTGTACTGGGTTGTTCCCAATCTGCCATATTCCAGATCATAACCCGAATTCGGGAATTACGGTCACGTTATGATTTGAAGTTGCACTCGCTTTCGATCGTTATTCCCGCCTACAACGAGGAAAAACGTCTGCCATCATCCCTCGATCAGGTTCTTTCGTACGTCCTCGGCCGGTATGAGTTTATCGAAGTGCTGGTGGTAGATGACGGCTCTAAGGATGAGACGGCTGAGTGTGTTCGCAAGTACGCGCAGACTCATCCCTCGGTACGTTTGCTGCAGAATCCAGGAAATCGTGGCAAAGGCTATGCCGTGCGACACGGCATGTTGGAAGCGAAAGGCGAATGGATATTATCGACAGACGCCGATCTTTCGTCTCCGATATCGGAACTCGATCGCCTTTTCGAAGCGGCCACTCGCGGCGGCGCACAAGTCGCCATCGGCTCACGTGCGTTGGATCGATCGCTCATCGGAGTACATCAGCCCGCCGGACGCGAGTACGCAGGTCGCGTATTCAACTTCGTGATGCGCTTGATCACGGGACTGCAGTTCCTCGATACTCAGTGCGGTTTCAAACTCTATGAATCGACCGCCGCGCGCAGAATCTTTTCCAAACAACAGTTGGATGGCTTCGGTTTCGATGTCGAAGATCTGTTTATTGCAAAACTGCTCGGGGTGAAAGTGGTCGAGGCGCCGGTGAGGTGGAATAACGTCGAAGGCACAAAGGTGAGCCTGATGAACGGACTCGATTCGTTTCTCGATCCCCTGCGTGTGCGATTCTTCCATCTCCAGGGAAAGTACCGCGAAAGCTAGCGCTTTACGATGATCTCCCGCAGGTTGTCGCGGGTGAGAAAGAACTTCACTGACTTGTACCGATGGAATAACTTCTCGAGAGCGCGGTTATTGAAGTACTGTCCACAATCTGCCCAGCCACGTGGCTGCAGGAGCAGATGCTTCTGGTCTGCTATCCGGTAGTTATACAAAGGAATCTGCTTGGCCTTTTCGTCTGAGTGGAAGAAAGCAAGCAGATAGGAATCCGGGCGCAACGTATCGAATAACCTGTCGACCGTGATCTGCAGGAGGTGCGGGGAGAGAAACTGCAGCGCATCCCAGATGAGAGCTCCGTCGAAAGAATCGTACGGGAAAGCCAAATTGTCCTGAAGAAACTGGTCGACGAGTTGTGGATTTGCCTGGTTTTCGAGTAGCGTCTCATGCCCAAATGACAACTCTAGCGAGCGTACGAAGTCTTCCGACGAAAGCCGGTGACCCATGCTCGTGATGTAGCTCACATTGGACTGGTTGGCGCCCGCAAAGTCCAGCAGATTGAGTCCCGGGCGATCCCGGACAGAATTAAAGAACTGATCAAGGCCGTTGCTCTGACGGGTCTGCTCCGACGGCAAAGGTCGCCTGTGGCCCGGCGCGAATGACGCGCCGCCAGTAGCGGCGCCTCCGAGGGAACCGCCTAGAAGCGACCTCAACCGGCCAAGCAATGACTTGTTACCTTACTTTCCAGCGGCCTGGACCTGCGGACTGGAAAGTTGTTGGGAAGGTTGGGAGACTTCCTTCGGCTTGTTCTTGTTGTCGCCTTTGGTGATATCGATACTGCCCTTAAAGTAGGCTCCATCCTCGATCACGATGCGAGCAGTCTTGATGTCACCGACCAGCCGCGCATCTTTCCGGATGTCGATTTTGTCGGTCGCTTCTACGTTGCCTTGAATCGATCCCAGAACAACAATTTCCCGCGCCTTAACGCTGGCCTGGACTTTGCCGTTCGGTCCAACCGTAACGCGATGCTCCTGCGCTTCTACGGTGCCTTCAACTTCGCCGTCGATGATAAGGTCTTCGCGGCTGAAGATCTGGCCCTTTATCATCACAGCTTTACCAATCGTCGCGGAACCGGCGGGAGCCGGTGGATCATAAGTGCGAACAGGCGCGGCGGACATATTTTGAGTAGGAACCTCCCTGGTCGTCTGGGCCGGAATTGCAGCCGGCGATTGCGGCACATTGGCCGACTTCTGAGGATAGTCGTCGTCTTTTTTGCGATTCCACATTATGGGCGAACTCCTTCGGAGCGAACTTCTTCAAGGGCCGAAAGTCTGGTTTGCCGGAAGAATGCCTTGAAACTCATACTATAAACCATCCGGGGGGAAGGCAACGCGAAAAGTTGATTGCATTACAATTCTTTTTCGCTTCCGGGCTCGCTGACGTAGACCTGTACTGCAGTTGTACTCAATGATGACGCAATCGCTTTCGACTTGGACGACAACAAAGCTGAACTGAGCCATAATAAAGTTCGTGTCCAGCCGAATTCGGGAACTCGAGCAGCAGCTCGATAGCGCAGAGAAGCAATTGCGATTGTTCCAACGGATCAGCCGATCTATGGTGCGGGACGTGAATACACACGCAGCGCTCAAAAACGCCGTGGCGCTGATGGTGGAATTCATGCGCTGCGATTCCTGCCTCCTGTATCTGGTGCATGACGATCGCTTGATCCTCTGTGCTTCGAATGATGAACATTCGAAGGCCGTTGGGCAAGTCAGCTTGAAGCTTGATGAAGGGCTGACGGGTTGGGTAGCCCGTGAGCGCCGTCTGTTGGCGATTTCGCGTGAGGCTTATAGCGACGCCCGCTTCAAATATTTCAAGGATCTGCCGCAAGATACCTTCGAAGCGTTTCTCTCGGCTCCCATTATTTGGCGTAATCGCGTAGTCGGAGTCATCAATGTGCAGCACCGGGCTCCCCATGCGCATAGCGGCGGGGAACTCGAGATGATCACCACTGTTGGTGAGCAGATTGGCTGCATGTTGATGCTGAGTCAAATCTCAGGAACGGACTCGGTGAATCGTCTCGCAGATCTGGTCTTGGAATCGTCGACACCCCGATAGACGAGTCGATATGCGCTACTCAGTCCTCCTGTGGCTGCTCAGTTGTTCGCTGTGTGCAGCGGATCGTTGGGATTTGCAATTCTTTCACGACGTCGATGAAGAACAATTGCGCATCGACGCTATCGCCTTCTGTTCCCCCTCGCGCGGCATCGCTACCGGCATCTTAGCTGGGTCCAGAGGCGACAAACCTGCGGCAGTGGTGACATCCAACGGCGGCAGGACCTGGACTCTTACCCAAGCCGAAGAAGCGGCTCACGCGATCTACTTTTTGGACGAGACCAGCGGCTGGATGGTGACCGAATCGGGTGTCTGGTACACGGATGAGTGTGGTCGCAACTGGCGCCGGATTCTCAAGCGCCGCGGACTAACCAACGTCAGGTTCGTTTCGCGCGAACGCGGTTGGGCGATCGGCGCCGAGATGACGTTCCTCGAGACAAGCGATGGTGGAAAGACATGGACGCGCGTCAAAACCGCCGAGAAACTCAGCGACAATCCCGACCGCGTCAGTCTCGACGCGATTGACTTCATGAATCCCAAGATCGGACTGGTTCTGGGCCATCTGCGACGAACACGTGAATCGAAACTTCCTTTGTGGCTCGATCCCCGTCCGGAATCACGCAAGGAGCAACCTCAGCTTGCGTTTACTTTGGAAACGCGCGACGGCGGGGGCAATTGGGCGACGAACAAGGTATCGATCTTCGGGCACGTCTCTCGCGTAAGGCTGCGAAAGGACGGCTCCGGCCTCGCGCTAGTTGAGTTTGACGAATACTTCGAGTATCCGGCGGAGCTTTATAAGTTAGATGTGCGCTCGGGCGGGCAGGGGCGGGTTACGAGACAGAAAGATCTCGCTTTTACCGATATCCTGGCCGGGCCGGTGTCATTCGCCGCCGGATTCCTGCCGCCGGGACGTCTGCGCAGTCCTGTACCCGGCAAGGTTCGAATCTTGCGCTCAACCAACCTTGTCGATTGGACAGAGGATGCGGTCGACTATCGGGCCGTCGCGACGAGAGTATCGCTGGCTGAATCGCAAGGACAGGTGTGGGCTGCGACCGATACCGGAATGATCTTGAAACTAACCCACTGAACCGCTCGCTACTGCTCCGTCTTTCGATCTTCGGCGAGCATACCGAATCTTACATGGACGGAAACTGACAAAATTCTTCCGGCAGAATTCGCATCTGCGCCGCTTGGCTCCGATCAACAGCATCAATTTCCAGCGGAGCGGTGAGCGATAGTAACTCTGCGTCCAGATGCTGAGTTCGAGGCCGTAGCAGCACGGGCAGCGCGCATAAACTGCGTTGAGCGCATCCCAGATCGGCTGCGTCCAACGCTTGTCACAGTTTCGACAGCGGGAAGGCTGGAAGCCAAAGAGTTTTTTAGTAGACTCCCACAATCCATGCGTGATCGAGGTTCGTACGTTTCCAGAGTTGCAGGTTGGACATCTAAATGGGTGCACGAGAGTCCACCGGACAGTTTACACAGTTTATCCCAGCGGACACCTCTGCAGCGTCAGGCGATTGCCTTAGCACTGACGTAATCTTCAATGTAGGCGCGAAGCGCAGCATTGAGTTTTACGCTGACGCTATCATCCCGATTGACAGAAATGCCCTCGATTTCAGCAACCGGCAACACGTCGCGGGTTGTGGAACTTACAAAGACAGAATCCGCGACGGCCAGATCTTCCAACCGAAGACGGCGCTCCGAAATTGTTATTCCCGGTACGCTTATCTGATTCAGAAGCAGCTCCCGCGTTATTCCGGGCAGGCAGCCGGACTCTAGCGGCGGGGTGAATACTTCGTTGCGGAAAACCGCGAAGATGTTAGCGGATGTGCATTCCGCCACGTCGCCGAGTTCGTTTTGCAAAATTACCTCATCGAAGCCGCACTCGTGCGCCTCGGTATACCAGTTCAGGTTGAAAGCCCAGGACAGAACCTTGGTTCGGGAGTACGGTGAAGCTGCAAATCGGCCGTTTGCGGCCACAGACAGACGGATCGAGCTGCCCCAGTTGGCCAACCCTGTGGTCATGGCGACAAGGTCGAACTCACGCTTAATCGCCGGTCCGGTGAAAACCGTACCGGTGTTTCTGACGATGCACACCCGCAGCGTGGCTTCAAGACAATCATTTGCCTTCACTAGCCATAAGAGACGCTCTTGTAACCATTCCGGATCTGATGGGAAAGGCACACGAACGAGTTGAGCATCGCGCTTCATACGCGCCCAATGGCGCTCGAAGGCGAACAAGCAGCCTTTGGAGACGCGCAGGGTGCTGAAGACACCCCAGCCCATCAGGCTGCCGACTTGGCCGGCGCTGAGTATGGGCTCGGACGCGGCGACTATCTCGTCGTTGTGCAAAACGAACCCATGCAGCATGGTACTGATTATTGTATCGC
This sequence comes from Bryobacteraceae bacterium, assembly GCA_035630195.1. Taxonomy (GTDB): domain Bacteria; phylum Acidobacteriota; class Terriglobia; order Bryobacterales; family Bryobacteraceae; genus DASQDN01. The sequence continues at coordinate 1,352 of DASQLD010000017.1, read as the reverse complement.
TGAGTTTACAGCCATTTAGGGAACGGCTGAAGGCTTGTGCGACGGCATTCTTCGATCAAATACGGCACCTTCGGACGGCGGGCCATCAGTTTCTCAAGTAGCGCGTACAAATCATCCCGATCGCCGTTTAGCCACTCTGCCGGCAACTTTCCGAGCGCGTCGTCTATTACTTCTTCCGGGAAGTTAACGATGCGATCCAACCACGGCTGAAAATCATCGAGCCCCCGCACGCTGGAATAGACGCTAGGCCGGAAGTACATACCCGTCAGCGGCGAATCTGTATACGTCCAGTGCGGGCCGTTGAAGATGTAGCCGTGATCCACCATCAGAGCCAGGAACCCGACACGGAGCGCATGTCCCTGGAAGGTGGGGACGTATTCCCGAAGCCGCGCCCGCAGAAAGATCGACTGGCGGGCGTCGGCGTTGCCGGTCCACTTATCGAACACAAGAACACCTAGGAACTCGTTCCTGTTCTCTATCCGATCGAGCAGAACATCCGGTACGAAATCATAGACGGCCACCCGATTGGGATCGCCGGGAAATCGCGATCCGAAGTGCCACCCCGGTTGCACGTTCTGCCGCTGGTGCCCGAGCGAAATCGATATCTCGGGATTGTTCCCCAGGAACTCTGGCGTGAGTTGAACTATTGCTGTCTCGGGGGCCGCAACTTGTAGATATTGAAGCACGGTTGAAGCGATCCACTCGTTTATCAGCACTCGCCTGTGCTGAGGGTTGTTCCGAAATTTAACCACGTAAAAATGTCCGTCATCCGCCTCGAGCAGATGCGCCTGGGCGCCGCCGCGCATTTTTCGGACTAAACGCCTGGCGTTAACAGGCATGAGCGAGGTAGTAACCTATCCGAGAGGAGCTAACGAATGCCAGAAGAAACTCCAAGCCCGACAGGGCCGGCGCGCACGAACAATGAGGTTGCTTTGGAACTGATGAAGTTTATTGCCGTGACAACCGGCTACGGAAAAGGAACAAGCAACGCGGGTTACGGAGCGAAGACCGCGCGTACGACAGAGGAACATGCCGATGCTTTGCTCGAACTGTTCGAACGCTGCAGAACAGTCGTGAACCGGTAGAGGTGTGGGCAGGCCAGCCACCTGCCCATAACCGCAGATCCAACTAGCGCCGACGAGACGTCTTTTTGGCTGCTTTCTTGGCGACCTTCTTGGCTACGGCTTTCTTGACGGCCTTTTTAGCCGCCTTCTTTGCGATAACCTTCTTAACCGCTTTCTTGGCTGCGGCTTTCTTGACCGCCTTCTTCGCTGCTACTTTCTTGGCTGCTTTCTTGACGGCCTTCTTCGCAACTGTTTTCTTGGCTGTGGTTTTCTTGGCAGCTTTCTTGG
>DASQLD010000016.1:0-5909 GCA_035630195.1 Bryobacteraceae bacterium | reverse complement strand
CCAGACCAACAAAGCGTATTTTAGACATTGGCGACCAACTCCTTTCGTATGCGGCTCTGCGCCGTTTGGATTTACCTCTTCGCAGCGTAACCCGCGCTACTGCGAATCGGCGGTTGGTCGCTCCATAATGACTAGGGCACGGTCTTCCCCTGCGAGTGCTAAGGTGTGTAAGGCAGATTACGTCTAATATCGCAGCGAGTTCACCATGACTAGAAGAACCTCAGGACACGTCGTCGGGCTAGCGCTGGCACTGCTGCTCGCAGTCCGAGCGCTAGGACAATTCGAGACTGCGACAGTGCTCGGAACGGTCCACGACCAAGCTGGTGCCATTGTTGCCGAGGCGCGCGTCACGCTCCGCAATGTCGCGACAGATTTTACTCAGACCCTCCGCACCAGCACTGATGGGGCTTACCAGTTTGTGAACGTGCCCATCGGCCGGTATGTCGTCAATGTCGAAGCTCCAGGGTTCCGCGCCACATCCTCAGCGGAATTTGCGGCGACTGTCAGCGCTCGCCAGCGCGTTGACTTTGAGCTGCGACTGGCAACCATCGAAACGGCCGTCGAGGTTACCTCCGAGGTGCGTCTTGTTGAGGCGGACTCGTCCAGTCGCGGGCAGGTGGTGACCACTAAACAAATCGTTGAGCTACCGCTGAACGGTCGGACGTATTCACAACTGGTGTATCTCGCTCCCGGTACCGTCCCAAGTCCCAGCGCTGGCCAGGACGCCGACTCTCGCGAGGGTTCCTTCATTGCCAACGGCCTGCGCAGCGTTTTTAACAACTACTTGCTCGATGGCCTGGACAACAATTACTACGGCACTTCCAATCAGGGTTTCTCAAACCAAGTAGTCCAGCTGTCGCCCGACGCAGTGGCAGAATTCAGGGTGATCACAAACAACACCAGCGCGGAGTACGGCCGCTCGGGAGGCGCAACCGTCAACGTCGCCATGCGTAGTGGCACGAATGCGTTCCACGGCAGCGCCTGGGAATTTCTTCGCAATACTACGCTAAACGCCGGCGGCTTCTTCGCTTCGGCAGATAAGCCGAAGATGAACCGGAATCAGTTCGGGGCGAGCGTCGGTGGGCCAATTCTGCGCGACCGCTCGTTCTTCTTTAGTGATTACGAGGGCTTCCGGCAGGTGAGTTCGTCGGTCCGGTTCGCCACGCTTCCGAACGCGCAGCAGCGGCAGGGCATTTTGGGTGTGCCTGTGGTGGACATCTTACGCCAGCAGGTCTACACGAACGGCGTGATCCCGGCGAACGCGATCAACCCGTTTGCACGACAGGTTCTGGATGCGCTTCCGCCGATAACCAACAACAATCTCGCGAATAATTACCAGACGCTGGTCCGAGTTACGGACTATCGCGATAAGGGTGACGCTAAACTCGATCACATCTTCGGCGAAAAATTGCGGAGCTTTCTTCGGTACAGCCAAAGCCGCGCCGACATCTTCGATCCAGGCACGATTCCTGGGCTGGCCGGTGGCGACGCTAATGGCTTCACGGAGATTCCGATCCTGCAAGGCACCGTCGGCCTCACGTGGACGATTGCGGCCAACTCCATTCTTGAGGGCCGAATGGGCTTCTCGCGATCCAGTGCTGGCAAAAGGCCAGTGCTGTCAGGCGGACCGAGCATGCAGGAGCTGTTCGGTATTCCCGGCCTACCGACCGATCCACAGTACACGGGAGGAATCAGCTATCAAGGGCTAGTCGGGTTCTCCGCCCTCGGTCGACAGTTCACGAATCCTCAGTATCAGCACCCCACTGTTTGGAATCCAAAGATCAATCATGCGCTGATTGTTGGCCGCCATTCCTTGAAAAGCGGATACGAGTATCAGCGCATACATGTGGCTCAGCAAGACATTCACCCGGTTTACGGAGTGGATGCCTACCAGGGACTGTTCAGTGCGACTGGCCTTTCAACCTTCCGGTCGGAGCAGGCCCCGCTGTACAGCTTGGCGGATTTCCTGTTGGGCACGCGAGCGGCCTATGTACTAGCAAGCCCGGCTGTCGCCAATCTTCGCCAGAATCTCCAATTCATGTACCTTCAGGACGATTGGAGGGTCCTAGACAACCTAACGTTGAATCTCGGCTTACGCTACGAGTACGGATCACCGATCTTCGAGCGTGACAACCGGCTAAGCAACTGGAACCCCGAATCGAACACGATTGAAGTCGCCAGCGATGGCGGCGTGACTGACCGAGCACTCGTCAACCCTGACCGGAACAATTTCGGCCCGCGCATCGGCCTAGCGTGGTCTCTTGCACCAGAAACCGTAATCCGCACCGGCTACGGCCTGAGTTATGTTCATTGGAACCGTGTGGGTAGCAGCTACCTAACCATGAATGCACCCTTTGCGATCCTCGCAAGCGCGCTGAATGATCCTCGGCTGCCGACTTTCCGGCTTACGCAGCAGGGCTACCCAGCTTCCTTCGTCAGCACAACCGGCTACGACCCGCGCCAAGCCGTAGTGCAATACATGCCGCGCCAATCGCCCTCCGGCGAAGTACAGAGCTGGTTTTTCTCGATCCAGCATCGGGTGATCGAGAATCTGTTGCTCGATGTTGCTTACGTCGGCAATGAAGCTAACAATCTTGTGCTGATCAATGACTTGAATCAGGCATTCCCCAACGCGCCGGGGCAGGCGCTACCCTCGCAATTTCGCCGGCGGAATCCCATCTTTGGTTCAGTGGTTGGCCTCATGCCCTGGGGGTTCTCGAACTACCACGGCCTTCAGGTAAAGCTTGAGCGGCGCCCATCTGCCGGATTGTACTTCCTGAACTCGTTCACGTGGTCGAAGACGATCGATAACGGAAGCCAGCCGCTCGACGGCGGCCCAGGGAACGATGTGCCGAGTGTTCAAAATATCTTTGACCTGAATGCTGACCGCGGCTTGTCAGCTTATCATCGCAAGTTTGTGAACGTGACCAGTGTCGTTTGGGACGTTCCCTTCGGCCGCGGCCGACGCTTCGGAACCGCTTCAAGCCGACCTACAGACTTGATTCTCGGAGGATGGCAGATCACGGCGATTAACAATCTACGCAGCGGTGCACCTATCACCCTCGTCTATCAGCCAAGCCTCGCGAATGAGGTCTCGCCCGTGATCACCGTCTTCGGCCGCAATCAGTATCGGCCCAACGTCAGCGGCGATCCGAAGGTTCCAGACGGACAGCGCTCCCGCTTAAACTATCTCGACAGGTCGTTGGTGTCACTCCCATCGCCGACTCAGCCTTTCGGCAACTCCGGCCGGAATAACGTCATCGGTCCGGGATTCTTCCAGCTAGATTTGGGTCTATACAAGACGTTTTCTGTTCACGAGCGCGTGCGCATGCAGTTGCGCGGGGAAGCGTTCAACGCCTTGAACCGAACGAACTTCAACGTGCCGAATGGGAATATCTCCAGTCAAAGCTTTGGACAGATAAACAATGCGTTCGAGGCGAGGCAGTTCCAAGTTGCGCTCAAACTCCTGTTCTGACGGGGAGCGACTCCTGCGATGCCGACCTGGTGCCGAGATCGACGGCGGGTCGTGTTGGAAGCAGCTCTCGATCCGCTTCCGACAGCTACCAACACTCGGGAGCGGCCAAGTACAATTCGCTTGGCCAAAGGTGACTTATCAATCGTGATCTGCAGAGGGACTGCAGTTAAGCTGTGCGCCTCGCCCCGAAATCCCTCGTTTTTGGATCGGGGCACCGGGACGAGACGCCATAGCCGTTCAAGATCTTCGTCTGAGATATTCCTGATGATGTGATCGTAGTTCTCGGGAAACTCGCCGCGTGTCAACATACCCGCTAGTTCCTCTATGTCCGGCGTGTCCTTCGCATTGGCTAACATTTGTCTGAACTCACATTTGGCCCAACCGTCGCCGTCGAGCTACTCGACTGTGACATCTGCACAGGTGATTTGTAGCCTTCGCCGGAGGGTTTTGTCCCACCACCGTCGATTTCTTCGTCTTGTGCCAAGGACCGCAAGACCGTCGGCCACCATACCAGAATGATACCTTCAAGAATCTGACCGGCGCTTTTCATAAACGCTCATCGGCATTGAAGGGCGGCTTCCGACTAAGGCAAAACACCTAAGCGCCCGATAGAAGCTTGCTCCGACTTCGTTCGGATCGAAGACGGGTATCTCAAATGATGGATGACGGGGTATGACGGCTGTATTCCCTTTATAAAAAAGTAAAGAGTAAATAGAGAAGGCGGGACCCGTCATAGCCGTCATTGCTGTCACTCCGACGATTAGTGCTGACACCGTCGTCATGCTTGGGGGAATGAGTGGCCGTTGCCGGTTCTGATCGATTCATGCTTACGGTCCCACTGCTGCGGCAGCGGACGACCTCGTCGCGCCGCTTGTGAGGATGCAACTGGCCGTCACCTGCTTGACCGCGCAGTTTTTTCATCGATTGCAATCCTTTGTCTGAGCAAGTAAATAACCTCACGGAATTCACGGGGCGTTATCTGTTTGCTCTGATAAGCGTCGATCAGCGCGGCGATTTGTGGGTCCAGCGGTTCATGAGGCTGCACGGGTGCCACTCTCTTTCACTGAAACTAGAGCGTCAGGCCACGATGGCGATCGTGGGCTTGCGTGGGACGCTAAGTTACTTACAAAGAGTTCGGACGAAACGGCTAAAAAAACCTCTTGGGACTACATGCAGCCAAGTACTACTTGTGCGAGCCAAACCGTGCTCGTCCGCTGAATGACTTGAATTCCGCGGCTAGATGCGCTGTAAAACAACTTAGCGCTGGGCGGGGTTGAAACATTACATGTGAGCCCTCGGGCCGATGATCTCGGTCCAAGGTGATCGGCAGAGATAATCGACTTACCCCTTATAGCCGTCAGTGCTGTTGTTGTTCGCTATCCAAGCGGTGTAGACCTTCGTAGAGCGCGTAGGCTATCAATTCGAGACGACCGGAAACCCCATACTTCCCATAAATACTTTGGAGATGGTTTCTGACCGTTCGCGGGCTGATGACCAACGTATTAGCGATTTCATTGTATTTATACCCCTGAGCTAGCAAAGCGACAACCTCGCGTTCTCGTTTGGTTGCGATCGCTTGACCACCGGTTTTGTCCATATCGCCGTCTACGGTAGACAGGCCAAGGACCTTGCGTATATGAACGCGCCGGACGATTTCCACAATAATATCCGACGCGGTATTCTTCATAACTACGCCCGAGCAACCGGCCTTAAGTGCCTTGAAAACCTCGTTGCTGTCTTCGGAGGTTGCCAAGATGACAACTTCGGTCTTAATGCCTGCCCCTCGTAAAGCCTGGAGCCTGGAGAGATCGACCATTCGAACATCGACGATCAGGATATCGGGTCGGGTTTCATCGACCACCCGTGCGACCTCCTGCGCATTCGAAGCCTCTCCAACTACTTCGAAATCCGCTTTCAACGTCAGCACCTCGCGGAGCCCGTAACGAACAATGGGGTGTCCGTCTGCTAGAACAACGCGAATAAGCTGCTCCCCAGACACTCTGCTGGTGATCTCTCCCGCTCGTTGCAAATGCTCGCCGGAACTCATGATCATGATCGGTACCTCTCGACGCCCTGAACATGCCACGATTTAGATTCCAGCCGTGCGAATTCGTAACATCCATTACGGCAAACGGTACGTTGCGTCTTAAAGTACTATCTGAAGATTCCAATGTTTAGCCTCAACGGCTAATATGGACAACACAAGCGTGCGGCTTGTCTCCGTCTGTACTGCGCGCTCGACTGCCAACACGGCGATGGATTCCTGCAAGCCGTCGATCCTCCGACGGGCGGCTCTTTTATTTGGCCTCATCGGCACCTGAGATTGCGGAGTGTCTCGCCCAAATCACACCTCTATGCACTCACCGGGCGTGTTGACGCCGATGCCTAACAGCTATCGCGCGACCTCCACACTCACGTGGCACGATTCCGACCC
>DASQLD010000015.1:0-14447 GCA_035630195.1 Bryobacteraceae bacterium | reverse complement strand
AATGGATGGGGGACCCGCAGATGGAACTCTTTAATTTGCAGTCTTAACCCAGCACCGGAGTACTTCCGCGACGCTCCAGGCCTGGGCAACGCAGCCTCTTTGATGATAAGGTTCTTCGGCATCGAAGATTTCACTCAGACTCCCGATAGCCCCTTCATTCTCGAGATGATGTTCAAAACCCGCAAGGAACTTGCGAGCACCGGCTCGATCGTCCGGGTACACCCTGAGCCAGGCATCCACGAAGGGGCCGATCAACCAACCCCAAGCCGTGCCTTGGTGATAGGCAGCGTCGCGGGATCGCAGGTCTCCGTAATAGCGAGATTTGTAATCGGGATGGCCGGGTGCAAGCGAGCGCAATCCGACAGGAGTAAGTAGCTTCTCTCGACACAGCGTAACCACGCCCTCCCAGCGGTTTTGGTCAAGAATAGGGTGCTTGAGCGAAATCGACAAAAGCTGATTCGGCCGGAATGCCTCATCGTTGCCTCCATCCTCTGCGTCGACGATGTCATACAGATACCCGCCTGCTTCGTACCAGAACCTTTCGTTGAAGCAAGTCCTGGCCCTTTCGGCATGGTCGCTGATCTCCTTAATGCTTACGTCCAGAGATTTTGAGTCTTGCAGCCAGCCCTCCAGAAGCTTTAATGCGTTGTACCAAAGCGCATTAATTTCCACCGCCTTCCCTCGGCGTGGAGTAACGACCCAATCATCGACCTTGGCATCCATCCACGTGAGCTGATATCCCGGAGCGCCCTGGCGAAGGAGTCCATCTTTGGGATCTACTCCGATTCCAAACCTGGTTCCTGCAAGATGATATTTAACGATTTGTACGAGCTTCGGCAGAATCGCGCGCAACGTTGGACGATCATTCGTGAGTTCGATATATCGATCGATTGCGTGAAAGAACCAAAGCGTCGCGTCGGTTGTGTGATACAGCCCTTCGTTCTTGCCCTCAGGGAACATGTTGGGGATTAGACCGTCTCGAACATAGTAGGCGAAGGTGCGCAGAATCCATCCGGCCTCGGCGTGGCGGCCGGTTGTCAACGTCAGGCCTTCGAGGCTGATCATCGTATCGCGACCCCAATCGGTGAACCAGTGGTAACCGGCAATTACTGTCCGGATCGAGTCGCCGGCAGCGCGCGCTCGCGCCACGTCTTCCACTCGGCCCATGGGTGTGATCACGAATTGATCGGCGGCCAGAACCAACTCCCCGCCAAAACCTTCCTGAGCTGCGGGATGTGCAAGGCGGAGCAAAGCATCTCTGCGCCCGTGCTCCATTGCGACCCCTTCTTCGGGAGGTATGGCGCAAAGCACTTCCCAACTCTCCGTCGACGCAACCAGGCATGCAGGTTTCTCGGGAGTAAGAGGCAGATCGAAATAGCCCGGACTCCACATGTCCCCACGCGCCTCGTATCCACGACGTTCTTCTATGCGATATAGCAGTTCCTTCGTGTAGCGGCGATCGAATGTAAATGCGGTATCCTCACCCGGCACATGCATGCGCAGTGCAGGAAGCTGTGCGTTAGCGCTGGAGAACTCGTAGTGCTCGCCGTCTACCAGGAGGCGATAAGGTTCATCAAGAAGAGTTTTTAGGGTTCCTTCGTGGGGACGAAAGTGCATGTGAGGGCGCAGTTGCAGACGGACAGGCCCCGATTCGGATCCGGTGGCAATACGATAGGTGAGGCAGACTGTATTCTGTCCATGGGGAAGGATAATGCGCTTCTCGATCACCAGACCGGCGATTTCATAGACCCAGACCGGCAGACCGCAGTCGATTCGGAATTCGCGGAGATGTTCGGCCCCGTGCGCGCGCAACGGCAGGTTCTCGCGATCTTCACCGCTCATTTGAATCGTCCGTCCGTCAGCGAAACAAACGTAGTCCGTCAGATCATTCAACATCATCCAGCGCCCGAAAGGAGAGGGCAGAGCCGCGACCAATAAACCATGAAAGCGGCGTGTCGTGAATCCGGCGACAGTGCCCGATGCGTACCCGCCGAGCCCGTTCGTTACGATCCACTCTCGATCGAGCTGAATGTTCTCCTCGGATTTGGCTGGCCACCGAAGGGTGCGGATGAAATTACTCACTCGTATGGACTCTCCTTTTTTTCTGTGTCGACGATCTCAACGGTCCTGGCTCAAGCAGCGTGGTCGCATGCCCTGGAATCAGCCAGTTCAGCTCCTCGGCATCCAGGTCGGCGGCGCCGGAACCACCGTACTTCGGCCATTCCGTAGACAACATCGTCGTCCAGGAGCGTCCTTGTGGCGGTGCAAGAAGCGGTTCAGGTGCTGGGTCCAGGCGAACGTCCACCCCAAGATTCACGACTAGAAGACGGTCGTCTTCTTCCGGCCCGAAATATCGGATCACAAACGCCTGCGATGACAACACAGCGCCATCAATGGGACCTAAGGGATGGGCGCTGAGCACCGGATCATGGCGCTTCAATCGGATCAGATCGCAATGCAGTTGGTGGATGTCGTCATGCTTCTCACGCTCAGAGTGATCGATTTTGCAAGCTTCGAAGGTTTGCGCGGAACAAGGATCCTTCAGGTGGTCCAACATGGACTTGTTACCGAGGCTTCTCCACTGTTGCAAGAATTCTTTGCGACCTTCCCGAACGCGGTTTGCAATTCCCTCCGGCATGTCGGCAAAGTAGTGAAAAGGGGCGGAGGAAGCGAACTCAGCGCCTTGGAACAACATCGGCGTCCCTGGTCCAAGCAGATTGATGGCGGCGGAGGCCCGGTACAATGCCGGCGACGTAAGGCGGTGTAAACGGAGCCCACGAGCCGAGTTCGCCACTTGATCGTGGTTCTCGGTAAAGGTCACGAATGAGTGCTTCGGAACGTGTAGCGCGGGTGTTCCTCGTCTTTGTTTCTGCCAACTGTACCATTGTCCCTGATACAGAAAGCCGTATTTCATTGAGGAAATGAATTCCTGCGGTTTCCCTAAATAATCCGTGTAATACGCTTCTTTGCGGCCTGTCAGCGCCACCAGCGTCGTGTGATGGAAGTCGTCATTCCACAGTCCGTCCAGGCCAAAGCCGCCTTCTTCGACGGGACGTATCAACCGAACATCCTGCGGTTCGTTCTCCCCCACAACAATGGTTTTTCGCTCGCCTGCCGCGCGTCGGACAGCTCCGGTGATGACGGCCAGAATGTGCTCCGGCGTGTCGTCGTAGATGTCCTGCGTCGCATCCAGGCGGAGACCATCCAGGTGAAATTCGTCAATCCAATAAGATGCGTTCGATTCGACAAACTCGCGAACCGGACCCGCGTTGGGACCGTCATAATTAATCGCGTCGCCCCAGTCCGTCTTGTGCTTTTGCGTTACATAGTCCTTCGAGTAGTGACCGATATAGTTTCCTTCCGGACCAAAGTGGTTGTAAACCGCGTCGAGGAGCACGGCGATGCCGTGCGCATGGGCTTCGTCGACGAATCGGCGCATGTCGTCCGGCGTTCCATAAAGGTGCGAAGGAGCAAACCAGTTGACGCCGTCATAGCCCCACCCAAACTTACCTGCAAAATCAGCGACCGGCATTACTTCGACCACGGTGATTCCGGTGGCCGCAAGATGATGGAGTTGTTCGGCGGCTGCCTTCCAGGTCCCTTCCCGTGTGAACGTTCCGATATGCAGTTCGTAGATCACCTGACCCGCCAGGATCGCTCCCTGCCAAGTTCGATCCTTCCAAACGTATGTGGACGGATCGACAACTTGCGAGGGGCCATGAGGACCTTCAGGCTGATACCGCGACGCCGGATCGGGATACGCTTCCTTTTCGTCAAGGAGAAAGCGATAATTCGTGCCGGCTGTCGGCGACTCCACGATCCCGGAAAAATACCCATTCGCCTCAGCGGTTAACGGAAATTCGTGGTCTTGTGTCTGCACCGCCACACTCTCACGAAGCGGAGCCCAGACACGAAAGTGAGTGCCCCCTTCCGGCAGCACGGTTGCTCCTATGGGCATCTTTACCGGACGTTTACGATTCGGCGTTGCGGTCTTCAATTCGTCTCCAGATCGATACGAGGTTCTTTTTTTTGAAATGGTTTCAACCTACGAGCGTCCCAGAACTATATGACCGATTCTGCGAGGGGGTGTGTTCTCTTAGTCGAAGATGACGATCAGGTTCGCAGCATGATTCGGATGTTCCTTACGAGCAGCGGTTATTCAGTCCTCGAAGCACGCACTGGTCAAGAAGGTTTGGATGTTGCCGAAAACGAAGCAAACAGAATCGACCTGCTTCTGTCCGACATGCTGTTACCCGAGCTAAGCGGATTCGACTTGGCTCAGAAAGTCCTGGAACGCAGTCCACAGATGAAAGTCTTATTTATGACGGGCTATGTGGAGGGCGACATTGTGCAGCGCTGTATCTCCGAGCTCGGGGCATCGTTTCTCGACAAACCCTTTCAAAACAACGTACTGCTTAGCCGTGTCCAAGAGGCTATCGCTCGTCCTAAAAACGAAGTAGCGTAGTCAGTGATTCTCGGCGTATCCGGTGACCCACGTCATGCCTTGAACCGGCGCCGCGAGTTTTTCGATTTCCAATAACAATTTAGGATCAGGCCGATCTGAAATCGCCTCGAGGTTATTTCTTGCTTCGTCTACGGTCGAGATGCCGACGAACGTGGAAGATACGTAGGAATGCTGCAAAGCGAATTGCAGGGCGATGCGGGAGGCGTTTGCGCCATAACGGCGGCACAACTCCACGACATCTTTTGCTGCAGCTTTGACTTCCGCCGGCGCGGGATGCCATTCCGGAGGTCCCGTCTCAGCCAGAAGGCGCATATGCAGCGGAGAGGCATTCAGCAAACCCACCTGCCGGCTGCGAGCAAACGGTGTCAGTTTGCTATCGAGATCCCGATTTAAGAGCGTATAGCGGCAGTAGGAAAGAATGCAATCGACTGGAGCGGCATCCGCGATTTGCCGGAGCATCTTCAGCGATAGCCCAGTAATCCCGATAAATCGCGCCTTCCCTTGCTCCTGTATGCGCCTTAGCTGCGGAATCGTTTCCTCTACGATTTGGCGTTTGCAACCAAACTCCACGTCATGGACATGCATGATGTCGACGTAATCTGTTTTCAACCTTTGCAGTGACTGGTCAACGCTGCGGCGAATTCCGGCTGGCGAGAAATCGAATCCATCTGTGTCGTATCGGGCGCATTTGGTCGCCAGAATGACTTCCTGGCGCCGGCCCTGCAGCATTTCTCCCAGCCGCGCTTCGGCCAACGTTCGACCGTAGTAGGGCGCAACGTCGATGAAGTTGATTCCATTTTCGATGGCAAAATGAAGAGCGCGCTTCATCTCTTGCGGATCTGCTGCACCGTACTCGTCACCAAGCGGCGCCGCTCCGAACCCCAATTCCGATACTCGGAGTCCCGTGACTCCCAAGCTGTTATAACGCATGTCTTTCCCGGTAATTTCTTCCGAACGAAGAATTCCTTGCTGCTCGTAAACGTTTACTTACTTAACAAAAGTCGCATGGCGCGCTGCGTGCAAGCAACTGTAGTGGAGATTTTGAAGTTTAAGATCCCCAGAAGGAGATACCAAGTGGCTATAGCGAATCAAACCAAGACGATTGTTGGGGTATTCAACTCCGTTCAAGATGCTAATGAAGCCGTTAGCGATTTGGAGGCGCTAGGAATTTCGAGGGGAGAAATCAGCGTAGTAGCGAACAAAAACGCCACCGGCTATGACACCATGGACGACCGCGATAAGGCGTCTAACGTTGTAGCGGACGCCGGTATCGGCGCAGCGATTGGCGGGGTCGGCGGTTTACTTCTGAGCGCGGCAGGAGCTCTTACGATTCCCGTTATAGGTCCTATCCTTGCAGCTGGACCGATTGCGGCGGCTCTAACCGGCGCCGGCATAGGCGCGGCGGCGGGAGGTTTGATCGGTGCTCTCACTGAGTCCGGCATTCCCGAAGAAGACGCCAAGTACTACGCCGAAGGTGTACGCCGCGGTGATGTTCTCGTAACTGTCCACACTGACGAGTCCCAAGCTGAGCGTGTTTGTGACGTTTTGGATCGCCATGATGCAGTGGATGTCGATGATCGCGTCCAGAATTGGAAGAGCCGCGGTTGGAGTGGTTGGAGCGAAACCAACACACCATACAGCCCGACCGATCTGATGAGTGAACGCGGCTACTACCAGACCGGTCGAACGGGTGGTATCGGTCGTGAATCCCTACCGACTCCATACGATGAGCGCGTCGATAGAAGTACAGTCGGTACGACAGGTATGTCGACCTCTAACCTCGCCCAGGGGGCGCGAGAAATGGGTCGCGACATGAAAGAAGGCGTCCAAAACGCGGCGCGTAAGACCGGAGAAGCTGCCCGTGAAATGAAGGAAGACATCAAGGACTTGGGCAGGGATCGCGAACACGATGAACCGTACGCCACCTCTAGTCGGCCTACCGGCAATGATCCCCGAGACAAGGACAAAGACGGTTGGGTCGCCGACGACAAGATGCGCGAATGGGGCCGCGATGTCAAAGACGCAGTTCGTGGGACGGGGAATGAGTTAAAGGACGAAGCCCGCGAAACGAAGCAACGTATGGAAGAAGCAGAGAGACGTCGTCGTGCGCGCGTTTATGACCGCACGATCATCTAAGGCTAAACACTAAATCCCAAACAAGAAAGGGTCTGCCTTGGCAGACCCTTTCTTTCGTTAGGCTTAGGAATCGTTAGGCGGCTTCTTGCGAGCCGGCGTTCGTCTCGGCTGCCGAGGAGGACGATCCGAATTTCCTGCCGCGGCGGTGCGCTTTCTGGGCGCGCGCGGCCGTTTAGCCGGTGGAGGAGGTGGAGGCTGCGGTGGGTCCGGTTCGAAAATGGTTGGTTGTCCGGCCACAATCGGCTGCTTTTCGTCGTACTCGCTGAAAATCTCCTGCTCCTGTTTCGGAGGTGGCGCCGGAGGATAAAATTCCGCCCCTAGGAATACGGTCAGACCTTTTTCCTCATCCGCGTCCAACCGGACTACCAATTTGTCCTGCGCAAAATTGAGAAACTCCGTAAACTCCTGAAAGCCATACTTCTGAAGATCGAATTGGGAGTTTTCCTCCCGCATCCAGTTGTAGAGATTCTCGGGCGCCGTCCCCTCCTCCATCTCGATTCGGTGTATCTCGAGGATGTCGCGAAGCGCGGGAATAGCCTCTTCCGGTTTCGGAGCCGAAATCTCAGGCTTCGAGCTTCCCTTTCGTTCGATTAGTGTGCGGCCGCCCGTTCCGGTGACATTTACGAAGTCGGCGCGTTTCAGCTTGTCGACAAATTCTGAGAAGCTGCCGCACCCATAAGCTTTCTCGCTGAATGCCGGATCGAGTTGCAGCATCGTGGACTTCAGGAGTCCCAACTGCGGCTGGACGGCGCGCCGTTCCAAAACCTGAAGCGCGCGTTCCACAAGGGGGAGCGCCTGGGAAATATCGAGCGGCGCTGGACGCTGCCTCGGACCCCTGTCATCTCGCGGCCTGTCCTTGATGTCACCACGATTGTCCCGGTCGCGCGGGCCACGGTCTCTGAATTCACGCTGCTGAATCACCGGTTGGGGCTTGGTATCATCCAGCAGCGATTCATAACTGATGAACTCGTGGCAATTCTGCTGCAGGATGGTGCTTGTAAATCCCTTCCCGCCGACAACAAAAACGGTCTTGCCGTATTCCTTCAGCTTGTTCACCAGCGGAATGAAATCGCTGTCACCGCTGACAATGGCAAACGCGTTCACGTGATCGTGTGTGAAAGCCATTTCTAAGGCGTCTAAGGCAAGGTTGATGTCGGCGCCGTTTTTGTCACCGCGCGGGGACGGTACACGCTGTACCATCTGCACCGCGCTTTCTGCCATCTGTCTGGTCGCGAATTCCTGACGGCCCCAGTTCGCGTAAGCGAACTTGGCCACAAGATCGCCACGTTCCTTCAAGGCGTTCAGCGGCAGCGCTACGTCGAACTGCCGTTGCAGCGTAGACCGCAAACCGAGTTCGATGTTGTCATAATCGACGAACACCGCAATGTTGAGCTTCTCTGGTTGCATCCGCTCCTTCTTTTTTCCTAATCAATTACGGCTGACTTGTCGTCAGCTGCGTACGTTCTCTAATAAACTGCACAATGGAATCCAGTGACGAGCCGGGTTGAAAAATTCCTGCTACTCCCAGCTTTTTTAATTCGATCGCGTCATCGTCCGGGATGATTCCACCAACCACGACGAGCACATCTTCCATCTCGCGGTCTTTCAGCAACTGCATCACTCGCGGAACGATCGCTCCATGAGCCCCGGATAGAATTGACAGGCCGATCACCTGAACGTCTTCTTGTAAGGCTGCATTGACGATCATTTCCGGCGTTTGACGAAGCCCCGTATAAATGACCTCCATGCCGGCGTCGCGCAAAGCGCGAGCGATCACCTTTGCTCCGCGGTCGTGACCGTCGAGGCCCGGTTTAGCCACCAGTACTCGGATTCGCCGTTCCATCCAACGATATCGTTGCTAAAAAACGCTGCTTTCTTGATACAAGCCGAAGACGCTGCGCAGCGCCTCGCAAATCTCGCCGACCGTGGCGGAGGCGCGCACTGCTTCCAGTATATAGGGCATTGTGTTCTCTTGTCCGGTGGCGGCGGCAGCCAGCGCGCCCAAACTGCGCTCCACTCGGGAAGCATCACGATGCCGACGTAGCCGTTCGAGCTTTTGAGTCTGCAACTCGGCGGGCGTGTGATCCATTCGCAGAACTGGAATAGGAGCCTCATCGGCCTCCTGAAACTGGTTCACGCCCACGATTACCCGCTGTTTGCGCTCGATTTCCTGCTGCTCCTCGTAGGATGCCTGCGCGATCTTCGACTGGGGGTAGCCCGATTCGATCGCCGGGATCATACCTCCCATGGCGTCGATCTCAGCGATCAACTCCATTGCCTCCTTTTCTATGTCGGCTGTCCGGCGCTCCAAATAATAGCTTCCGCCGAGGGGGTCAGGCTCAGCAGTGATACCCGTCTCATGCGCCAGGACTTGTTGCGTCCGCAACGCGAGAGTTGCCGCATGCTCTCCCGGAAGACCCAGCGCTTCATCTAGAGAATTCGTGTGAAGGGACTGTGCTCCCCCAAGAACCGCCGCCAACGCCTGCAGCGCCGTTCGCACCACATTGTTATACGGCTGCTGCCACGTCAACGAGCAACCTGCTGTCTGCGCGTGGAATCGCAACTTCCAGCTCCGCTCGTCTTTTGCGTGATATCGCTGCCGCATCATTTCCGCCCAGATCTTGCGCGCAGCGCGGTATTTCGCAATCTCCTCGAAGAGATTGTTGTGAGCGTTGAAGAAGAAGCTAAGTCGCGGCGCGAACGCGTCGATATTGAGACCTCGTGCGAGCGCCCAATCGACATACTCGATGCCGTCGCGGATCGTAAACGCCAATTCCTGAACTGCCGTCGAACCCGCTTCCCGAATGTGATAGCCGCTAATCGAAATCGGATGGTATCGCGGGGTGTGCTTGGTGGCGAACTCGATGACATCGGTCGCAAGACGCATCGAAGGGTGCGGCGGGTAGATAAATTCCTTCTGGGCAATGAACTCTTTAAGGATATCGTTTTGTAAAGTGCCGGAAAGCAGATGCCAATCGACACCGCGCCGTTCCGCCGCGACCAGATACATCGCCCAGATCACCGGCGCAGGCGAGTTGATCGTCATCGACACCGAGACTTGATCGAGCGGGATGCCGTTAAAAACAGTCTCAATGTCCTCGAGAGATGACACCGGAACACCGCATTTGCCGACTTCGCCATCCGCGGAAGGATGGTCAGCGTCCAGCCCCATCAGCGTAGGCAAATCGAAAGCTACCGACAATCCGGTCTGCCCCTGTTCGAGCAGATAGCGGAAACGGGCATTCGTCTCCTCGGGGGTCGAGAAGCCCGAGAACTGCCGCATCGTCCAGAGCTTTCCTTGATACATGGACGCGTGAATACCGCGTGTATAAGGGAACTGGCCCGCTGGAGGGGGAAGCTGCTCAGGCAGATCGGCCGCAGTGTAGACAGGCTTCACGCGGATTCCGCTCACGCGTTCATTGTACGCTGGGCCTTGTTGCTTTTCCTTGCCATTCCGGCAGTGCTGCTGATCCTTGGAATCATTTATCAGCGAATCGGAGTGTCATCCGATCTCGAACGTCACCCGCCTCCTGGCAGATTGATCGAAGTCGATGGCGTGTCCTTACATATCCGTGCTACCGGAACAGGTCGGCCGGCGGTCATCTTTGAGTCGGGGGTGGCGGCCTCCAGCGTCAGTTGGACTCCAGTCCAGGACTTAATCGCCGAATTTACGTCGACAGCTAGTTATGACCGGTCGGGATTCGGCTGGAGCCATCAAACCGAGCGGCCCCAAACAGCGATGGAAATGGTGGAGTCGCTTCGGTCCCTGTTGAAGACGGCTGGGTTCGTTTCGCCATTTATCTTCGTCGGACATTCCTTCGGCGCGCTCCTCGTCAGGCTCTATGCCGACCGGTGGCCGGAGGAGGTTGCCGGGATGGTGCTGGTCGATCCGGCTCTCCTCCTTGAGTGGGCCGACCCGAGTCCGGAACGCCTTCGGATGCTGGGCCGCGGAATTGCCTTGTCTCGCCGGGGGGCGTTGTTAGCAAAAATCGGGTTCGTTCGGTTAAGCCTGTCCTTACTGACGGGAGGGTCGCGAGCGCTGCCCAAGTTGTTCTCGAAGTTGAGCAGCGGCAAGGGACATTCGGTCTCTGAGCGGCTTGTCGGTGAGGTCCGGAAATTGCCGCCCGCTCTCTGGCCGGTCGTCCAATCCCACTGGTGCCGGCCGCAGTCTTTCGAGAGCATGGCGCGGCACTTGGCCGCCCTGCCTGAGACCGCAGCCCTTGTCTACAAAACGAACCCGAGCCGGTCCATTCCTGTAACGGTAATTTCGGCTGGCGCACTGACACAAAGCCAGCTCGCCGAACACGAAACGATAGCGCGTTCGTCTGATCAAGGGCGCCACATCGTAGCCGGTCGCAGTGGCCATTGGGTTCACCTCGACGAACCTGAAATTGTTGTTGAAGCAATCCGAGACATTCTCTCGCGTTCCGGAGTCTCACGGATGCAGGAGAACTGAATGTCGAAGACGTCCGCTTTAGATGACCCCTCTCGAAAAGTCGACCCGCGTGAGGTAGGCTCGAAACCGCCGCATGACAACCAGGAGAAGATCGACCCTCCAGGCCTGACATCGGAGATGGATCCGAAACCGGATCATGGCGAGGATTCCTATAAGGGACTGGGCCGACTTAAAGATAAGGTCGCGCTGATTACGGGTGGTGACAGTGGCATCGGACGCGCGGTCGCGATTGCCTATGCGCGGGAAGGCGCCGACGTCGCTATATCGTACTTGGCTGAGGAAGAGGAAGACGCAGTCGAGACGGAGCGCTGGGTCACGCAAGCCGGGCGTAAAGCCTTGCGTCTACCCGGCGATATCCGCGATGAATCCCACTGTCGCTCGCTAATTGATCGGACGTTCGAAAAATTCGGTAAACTCGACATCCTGGTCAACAACGCCGCATACCAGATGACTCACGACAAGATCGAAGAATTCTCGACTGAGGAGTTCGACACAACCTTCAAAACAAATGTGTACGCGATGTTCTGGTTATGCAAGTTCGCCGTACCGCGGATGACGGAGGGCAGCGTCATCATCAACACGGCTTCCATTCAAAGTTTCAACCCCAGCCCGAACCTGCTCGCGTATGCCGCGACCAAAGGCGCGATCGTGAACTTTACCAAAGGCTTGGCAAAGATGGCGTCCGAAAAGGGCATCCGTGTCAACGCTGTCGCGCCCGGTCCGGTATGGACTCCGTTGATTCCGAGTACGATGCCGGATGAGAAGGTTAAGAATTTCGGGGACAATACGGAATTCAAACGGGCTGCGCAACCTCGCGAGCTGGCCCCGCTGTTCGTGTTCCTGTCCTCCAACGAATCAAACTACGTCACGGGAGAGGTTTACGGCGCTACCGGCGGGCAGTCGCCGTATTAATCGTTACCGGGCGGCGTAAGACTTTTGATATTTGTTTCGCGTGTTGAGGACGGTAAATGAGCCGTCCTCCAGCACCGATACTTTGATGCCCTTGCCTTCGCAAGTTTCATCAAGGTTCGCGATAAAGGAATCAGGCGCATTGTTGTCCTTTCCGCCAGCGACGGCAAAATGAACCTGCCATAGATCCTCAAGTCCCGGCGACGACTTGATGGTTTGCCAAGAGTCGGGTGCTCCGCCCTTCTTCGCGCCGTTATTCATGACCGCAACACGTGGCGCGATCGCATGCACCAGCGCCTGCGAATTCGAGGTGTTCGTCCCGTGCTGGGTTGTGAGATACAGGTCGACCTTGCCCAACTTGTTTTCAGGACAGACCAATTCGAGTTCTTTTCTACTCGTGAGATCGCCGAGGTCGAGCATACGGAACTTCCCATAAGTCAACAGGAAGCCCGTCGAACGCGCATTCTCGGTAGGATCCTCCGGATACGACTTGCCTGCGCAGTACGAATTGGCGGCTCCGCCTCCGTTCACTGGCGAACTGATTCCGACACCGTCGGCTGATACAAATTGAACGTCTACGCCTTTCAATGGCAGCTTGTCCCCTGGTTTGACGGAAAGGCGCTTGCCGGTTGCGAGCGCCTTGTCCCAGGCCGCAGTCAACTCTTCGGCTCGCTTTCCCGTCTCGCGATTGGGACCGTGATCGACGAAGGTCTTTACGGGCATCCGCTCGACTAGCTGGGAAACCCCTCCGACATGATCCGCATGATAGTGAGTCATGATCAGGTAATCGATGTGTTTTACGCCTGCGGATTTCGCTGCGGATTGAATCCGAAGCGCATCGCGCCCGTTGAACCCCGCCCAGCCGGTATCGACAAGAATCGACTGCTTCGAGGGAGTAACGATTAGCGTCGCCTGCCCGCCCTCGACATCCACGAAGTACACATCTAATGGCTTCGCGGCGTTCGCCAAAGCAGCGGCAAACACCAAGCAAAAAATAAATCGCATGGTTGGCATCCTATCACGCAAATTGGTAGTAGTACTCCGATTACGCGTAAGCATAGACCCGCTGGTACCAGTACAAATACTGCACGCGTCAGGCTTGCGCGGAGACGAAACGCGCCCAATAATTAGGGTGCCAGTTTAACCCTCATATGCGTCTGCTTCTTAGTTTTCTGATCCCTCTTCTCGTGGGAACAGTTGGTATTGGTGAAGAACGTGAGGGCACGCTCATTTCCGGGTGCGCGTCGATGCAGAAATTTGCATCGATGCCCGCTGCGGAAGCCAACCGGTATTGCCGCTGGGTTGTCCATTATCAAGCTGGTGGAGGGCCGGAGGTAAAGGAAATTGAGGCTTCGTTGGGAGAACATGTTCCTATGCAGCCTCCAAGAATCGAAGGTGACCAAGCCAGTGTGCTGGCGAAGAAAAGGTCCGGCGAAATTGAGGTTGTCCATCTGGAAAAGCGGGAGGAGGCCTGGAGGCAGATCTTGGCCATTGCCGGTACCGGCAAGAAGACTAGGACCGTTACGCGATAAAGCTTGAAGGGGTGCGCCGGCCTAAGGGCTCCACAGGCGCGTTCTGTGGGCGTCGGTACTTGTCTGTCGGCCGCTGGAATCAGCCGAGCAGCGGTGTCGCTAGAAACACGCCAAGGAGTCTCGGCGTAGTCTATAAATCTACAGCCTTTAGGAGCGCATGAGAGCCGAATCGCATGTTACAATCATCTGTGTCACGCGTGTCCGGCCGACGCAATCCACACAAAACTTTGGACGGGTGGGTGAGTGGTTAAAGCCAACAGACTGTAAATCTGTCCCTCCTTGCGAGGTACGAAGGTTCGAATCCTTCCCCGTCCACCAGCATTTTCTTCTGTTTCAGACCCAACAATAGGCGGCTCGGAGGCTTTGTTGTGCGCGCTTGGGCCGGTAGTTTATAATCTCTATTTACAGGCCGTTGTAGCTCAGATGGTAGAGCGCGTCCTTGGTAAGGACGAGGTCACCGGTTCAATCCCGGTCAACGGCTCCAGATTCAACCACGCCCAGACCGGTTTCCCACGATCCATTCAGGCGGTAGTTTACTGATTGCGAGTGCAGGACGGTGTTCGTTGACTGGCGTGAGAGAGGCTTCCTAATATGGCGAAAGAGAAATTTGACCGCAGCAAACCGCACGTCAATATCGGGACGATCGGGCACATCGATCACGGCAAGACGACGTTGACGGCGGCGATCACCAAGACGCTCGCGAAGAACAACCCGAAGGTTAAGATTCGCGACTTCGACTCAATCGACAACGCGCCGGAAGAAAAGGCTCGTGGTATCACAATCGCGACGGCGCACGTAGAGTATGAGACGAAAGCGCGTCACTATGCGCACGTCGACTGCCCCGGCCACGCCGATTACATCAAAAACATGATCACGGGCGCGGCGCAGATGGACGGCGCGATTCTCGTGGTGGCGGCGACCGACGGCCCCATGCCCCAGACGCGTGAGA
>DASQLD010000014.1:0-8396 GCA_035630195.1 Bryobacteraceae bacterium | reverse complement strand
GTTCCCAAAGAAGTCACTACCGCCGACGTGCTTGAGCACGCTTTGGACAAACTGCCGGGTATGTGGACACACAGCGACGCAACCCGCGTCGGAATCATTGTGCGGCGTCTCGGCTGGCATTCACGCCGTCCCAGCGCAGGTGAGCGAAGGCGGGTCTATTGTCCGTCCAGCCCAACCTAAAAGAGGCACAACACTTTCTATGCATGTATTTCCAGAACTCTTACTAAACAGGTTGGACAAGGTTGGACAGCTGGACAGAGTGAAGACGGACAACAAGTTACGGTGTCCATCCTCGTCCAACCCGTCCAACCTTTAAAGGCTAAGTAGCAACGAAGAGCGGGTACGCCGTTATCACTGAACGCTGTGGAGTCAAAGCCGGGAACTAGAGGTTGGACAGGACAGTCGTGCCAGAACCTGATGCTGGGGGCCGGCGACAATTCTTAGCTTGATGCCCTCGTTGGCACTTCTATGCGAGGACGCCGAAAGCTCTGTCAGTTTTGTCAGTGCGGGCCGGGGCATTTCTATAACTTTGAGGGTTACGGATGCATGGAACACCGTATTGAGATTAGTTTTGCCGGCTAGCACGATCTCTACCCGGCAGAACATCGTGAGCAGTCCTTTAGACGAGTGTGAGAAACAGGCCCAGGTTGCGGATTGTTTGCAATCAGAGGAAAGGAAGTGAGGGCATTGTCGATGAAAGTGAAAGACCTGCCGCAAGCCGATCTGAATAAACTTCGGTCATTCATGCCAACGGACACCGAATGGGATGTCATTTCGGACTTGGAAGTTCATGAACTCCCCGCGTGGATCGGCGCGATCCTCGAAGATCTGGACGCGCGAATCGCGCGTAAACGAAGACTTAAAGAACTCTATTTAGAAGCGGAGCGTCTCATGGACGCGATATCCAGTAAGAACCCGGAGCTGACCCCGCGCACGATTGTTCCGCTCCTTCGTGAGCCGGACCAGCGCCGCTTCTGGCAGATTATACAGGAGTTGGATCAAATAACAAAAGTTTCTTTGGTGACTCGCGATCGCCAGCCTTGGCATGGGGCAGTCGAGGAAGAGATATTATCACGTCTGCATCCCGGCGGCACAAATGTAGATGAAGTCGTGGCAACCGTGCTACGCCGGAATCCGACGTATCCACCCGGTCCCGTCCGCCGGTATGCCGCGTACTTACTAGAAACATCTGCGGGATTGCGTTAGGGCTACTTCTTCTCAGGCCGGGTACGCGAATCCTGAGCCTTGTCTTCTCAACTCCGAGGATCCTGATGCACGGCAGCCGTGCCCGGCGGCGAGAATCGGACTCTCGATATGGTCTCTGGTTTGGTAAAGAGCTACTTAGAAGACCAAAACTTTTGCGATATACCCATACACTAGCCCGCAAAACTGACAAACCCTGTTCTGTCGGTTCTGTCAGGTTACTTAGTTAAGCCTTTCGCGGGAACATCGCCACAAGTTGCTCAGTCGGTAGCCTAAACGCGCTGTGGCAAGAAATGTGCCCTTCCATTTACTTGTCGGATCAGGCAAACTGTTTCTGTTATGCCGCGCAAAACCTCCTCTGCTGCGTCCGTGCCGTCTGCAAGAGAAGAGATTCGTCGGATTCAAATACAAATCGGGCGCATCGGCACGCGCCGTGCCAGCCGCCTCGCAAACCTCGTGCTTGCCGCTATTGAACACCAGATTGTTAGTGTCGAGTCAGATGCTTTACGGATGCGCGCGATCGAGGTAGCGCTTGGCCTCGAACCCGTCAAGGCCCGATTGGGTACGCTGAACCAGAAGGAGGTGCCTCTAGGGCGAAAGCACAAGATGGACGAGCCGGAGCCTCTGGCGGAGCAGGATGTGAGCGAAAGGCTTGCGGCAAAGCTTACGGAGGCGTTGGAAGACGGAAGCCTATCAACTGAAGCTTTGGACGTTTTGCTGTCGAGCCGATAGCATGCCTAAGAGTTGCGGGGCACACTGGGTTGGTGAAACACGTCTCAAACTACGCTGCCATCTTTCGCGTGGGGCATGTTTTGACGCTCAAGCGCAAGTAGCCAAAGCGTTGAATACTTCCCGGAGTAACCTGCAACGCGTAGAGCAGCATGTCGCGGCTGCTGAGAAGTTTCCCTTCATGCGGGCAACACCTGGCGGCAATCGCATGTCCTTGCTTTCGCGAATTGATCGAACCTTTCTGGGCCGAAAACGGTCTGTCGCGGGTGCCTGGGCAATGCGTCTTACGACTAGAAATACTGAATTCCTGCAGCAGCCTTGACCATCCCAGCTTCGATACGCTCGTTGCGGTCGGGCAACAGCAAGCAGGCGTCGCAGAGACCGTACAGGACCACGCGCGTCTTTCCCGACTTTTGGCCGATCCTGAGCGCGAACGAGTGATCCGTAGGTACGAATATGCATACCTGTGTCATCGGTCGTCCGCAGAGTTTGCATTCATGAATTCCGTAGCGTTTCGGGTTCGATCGCACGGTGGCAAGGAATGCCCGCTGCCTTTCAGGCATCGTACGGAAAAAGTTCTCCCACCACTCATCGTTAGAAATCCGCCTCTGGTTCTGCGGCATACTTCTCCTTGACGGTTGGATGCTGGCCATTATGACTAAGTTCGAAGCGTTGCGGCTTAATCCTCAGGTGATCGCACGGTGCATCCGCGAGGTCCTGTTTCACGCCGAGATATCGCTCCGTGGTCTGAATCGAAGCATGCCCTAGCGATAGCTGAATCTGCTCGAGAGCACTGTTTCCCTTGTGCGCCAGTTTCGCGAACGTGCGCCGTAAGTCATGCGGCGCAATCCACATCCCCATTGTGCGCGTATAACCGACAACGGTAGTGAAGATCGCTTGTGGGGTCATACTCTCGCCCGCGAGACGATCCCCTTTGTTGACGGGGCGAAGAACGCATCCCTCGGTGACGCCAGCAGATGCTTGCCACTCGTCGATCGCGGCTTTGGCCCACGATGGCATGGGCACAGTGCGGGTACGGTTCCCCTTGCCAATCAGGTCAACGATCACCCACCTGCCCTCCCGCTGCTGTACGTGATCAAAAGTTAGCCGTGCGGCTTCTTCGCGCCGCAGCCCGCAACCGAGAAGCACAGAGAGCAGCGCGACATCACGCTTCCCCTTGCGTGTATCTAAATCGGGAGTGTTGAGCAGTTGCTCCGCTTGCGCCTTCGTCAACCAGTTGCCAGTGCGAACGCCTGTAACCTTTGCTCCTTTGGCTCTGGCGATGCCACTTGCGATGTTCGGATCCAGTAGTCCGTTATCAGCGGCTTCTGTTGCGAGCCGGCGAACTGCCGACAGCCGAAGATTGATAGTCGCCGGCGCCAACCTTTGCGCCTCGAGATGGACACGATAGCTTTGCACCGTCGCTTTCGTCAACGGTCGGTTGCCCGACAGCGACCATTTGGCGAAGTCGTCGATCACGCTCGCATAGATCCGGCGACTCGAAGTGCCCACTGCATCCATCACGAGCGGCCGAACGAAGGCCAGCAGTCTATGCAAGTCACCCGAACCTTCGGTCGTGGGTAATCTGGTCGGCACAGCCGCTAATGCGTGGGCGCTCATCGCGCGTTATTCCTTTCGAAAAGACACATTTTCATAAGCTATTTCAGTATTGAGTATGCGGCGTTTCATCACTAGATACAACCATTTCCGGCGTCTGTCGTTCCAGTACTAATTGTACGGAGAGTACCTTGAGAGGAAAGCCTGAACCGTGGTCAGAAGTGATGACGGCCGATATTCTTGCGGCCGATCTAAAGCTGAACGTTGGGACTGTGAAAAGGCTCTTACGCGACGGGACCTTACCCGCCATCAAGTTGGGCGAATCAGCAAAGCTGCGATTGACGCTGTGCTTATGAAAGGCACACCCGCAGCCGACCCGAAGAAGAAGCGGAGCAGAAGAGATAGGTAATGATCGAACATGGCGGGCGTGTATCGAACCGCTACTGCTCCTCCGATTCGCGAACACGGAGTTCCGCAATAAGTCAGCAAGCGCTAGCGGACGACGAGCGGCCAGGCAATCGAGAAGGAACTCGGCAAGCGTATGTGGTCGGGAACGAAATCCAACAAAACTCCTGAATTTCAAGACCGGGAGCAACGTTTATGCTGAAATCGCCCGACGAGGTTGCGTCCTATAATACCCTTCACGTGTTTCAACACTCAAAAAAAAAGGATGCCCCCCAGGGGGTGACCACACCCTGCCCCCGGGGGACACCCCCTGTAACGGAGCGCGAACACTCGGCTACGACGTATGACTTTCCTCTTGCATTTTCGGCTGGCCACTGGGCACCCCACCCGCACGTCGCTCGTTGTGATCCGTAAAGTGAATCCTTCGAGCCAGAAGCAGGGCTGTTTCTCTTGCCTGGACATTGAAGCGCTCGGCGGTTGCGAGTCGCCCGGCAAGCCTAAACATTGACTATTTCTGTCGGTCAATGGACGAATCACTCCGGGGGGCCAATTGCAGTGATCGGATAATGCGAGTAATGGCAAATGTCAGCAAGTAAGTGCGATTGACAAATTGCAGTCGCTGGTGGATCGAATAACGTCCGTTCAGAAGCAGGGCGGTCCAGCGAAGACTTCGAAAGTGGCATAGCGATGTCAAGGTCGCTCTGAAGCGGATCTTCAAGAACGATCCTGATGCACTTGGGGATTTCAATCACATACGGTACACACTGAGCGGGTTTAGCTCAGAGACACTTGACAGCGAATTCAAAGAGGCTTCAACGCGGTCTCGGCACTGCAAGGGCGGTTCTCCTTTCGCGAATTGATGAGATTAGGGAGGAGCTCTGGAGTGAAAGCGAGAGCAGTTTGGAGAAGGAACATCTCCTTCAGCCGCGTCAGAACGTGCTCTTCGAGGCCGGCGTCGCGTATGGTCGGTCGCCGAGAGAACCGTCCTAATTCGGCTGGGCTCACATCGACCTATGAGCGATCTAGCTGGACACCACATCTTGGCGCTGGATAATTCGCCGCATGCTCGGCAGTCCGTTGCAGATGCGCTGCGGTCGGCTGGTGTCCGGTTGACACTTCCCGATCTGACTGGTTTCGAGCTGGCGATTCAGTTGAACCTTTGTCGTTGCCACTTCCATCCGGCCGGCGATAACTCAGCGGCAGGCTCGGCACTGAACTCCGTCCGGATAGCTGCGTCGAACTGACGATCCATCGCTTTGCCGGCACAAAAGGAAGCCACGTGAAGGGTAGTGGCCTCTAAGCGCGAATGCGAACTTCAGAGTTAATGGGATGTATCACGCGCGACTCGTCCACAGTTGCCGAACAGACCTCATGCCCGGTTCAGACCTTGTAATCACGGGAACTCTTCAGAATAGACAAGACAGTTTTGTCTCTATCGTAGGTTGGGGCCAATAGCTTTCAGAATGGAATTCAAGCATCTCTCGCCTCGCACCACAGCTTGCGCCGTTATTTTTGAATGCGGGCGAGAGGTATTCTGGGGCGTTTGCGGGACCGAACGGCGAAATTTGAGCTAATCCAGATTAACGTCAGCGCTTTCCAAGATACGCGCTTATGTCCACGCCAGTTTGGGTTCTAGGCAGAAACGGAAGAACCATTTGAGGAACACCGCCGACAAAGTACTTTCCCAGGCTTCGAGTGTACTCGATGATACCGGGCGGTGTTCTACCCGCAGCACTCCTCGACCAGATCGGTTGCGGCGTGCCTTTGCCGACAATGGCGATGATTTCCTCATCCTCACTCAACGTACACACGTCCAGCTTGTCCATCCCACTCCAGTCATGACAGATGGCAAGTTTGTCCCGCAACCAGGAAAGGCGCTGAATAGGATACGATCCGGCCTCACGTTTACACTCCTCAATCAATCTACTGGAAAACCACCAAACACCCTTCCGACTACTTAACTCAGAATCCCAGAAACGCAGGAATATCCCTCCTTTTTGTACCTTAACTGAGGCCCCATCACCGTTGATCCCCCCAGACTGCTCGATTGTCCGCACGATGACGCGGGCACGGACCACTGCCTGCATCGCAAGTTTGTCGCGTAAAGATTGCGAAAGCTTTTCAGGAGGACGGCGCGGATCAATTCCCGCATTTAGAACGAAATTATGATAGACGGGATCGGGAAGCAAGTCCTTATACAAACGCTGAGACAGTAGTTCCTTCAAGTCGTTTTCTACGTGACTCCACACATCGGCCTCCCTATTTTGTTGCCCTCGTTACGGCGTCGTCGGACCATCGGCGATTTTGGCACGCGCTAGGTCGGATAGCAATAGCCAATTTTACGGATGGCCCGTGTCGAAACCGCAGGAACAAACCCTCTGTTCCGGGCATTGTGTACAAGGTGAGGTACCATTCGAGCGGTTGTCTGTCCGGATTGATCGCAGTCCACTCGCGACGGCGCGAGGCACCTCACTCAACGGTGCCTCGGGTCAAGGTACTGTGGAGAAAAAGCCCTGAGTCCCGGCCTCCCTGGATGTACACGAGAGCGCGACGTTTATTCGCGCTGAACGCTGGATCGATCTTCGCCCCCCGTGGGGGCTACCTACCCTGCACCCCTGGGCCCCCTGTACGCCAATGGATCCTTCTGGTGACGAACGTATGAGTCGGTTCACGCAATGATCTAGGCGCTACGAAGGAAACGAAGAAATGATGGTGTGCCCGTGCTGCTGAGCCGGTCATGCAGTATTGGGCACTGCGAAGTCTGCCTTCGGTAATGTGGCAACCATCCGGCCTTTCGAGCTGGGATGGTAGATTTTGGCAGCCGTCTCATGTTCCGAAGCTCCGACTTGCTATTAGCGACGCCCTTGACAGAACCAGTCTGACAACGTCAGCGGTTTGGGCGTTATACGACCGGGTGGCTGGCCGCCAGTTTACGATAACGCCACTCTCCGGAAAATAGGCGTTGCACGAGTGTTCTGTATCGCCGAACCTGCACCAGCTTTGCTTTGCACGATTGCACGCCACACCTTGAAGCCGCTGGGCGTTTGACTAGCGAGACCAGCCCAGAACGACAGTCAACGGCGACGGTGACACATCGTCGGATGCGTTTCCGAAAAGGAAGCGTGCGCCGTCGCGAGAGACGGCATAGGGTAGCAGGTCGCCGGCTGCGCTTCTGCTGCGCGCGCGCAAGGCAAACAATTCGTTGGGACGCCCGGCAGCGAACTCGGTCCCGCGAGGCGTGATCGGAACGGTGACCAGGTGGCCGGAGGGCGAGAGATAAAAAAGCTCTCGACCGTCCCGCCGCCACTGCGGGTGGCTGCCGCCGTTGATGGAAACGCGAGTGCTTGTCGCAGCCGCCAACGCGCCGGGCGCAAAGGTTCTCACGTAGACCTCATAAAAGCCGGTCTCGTTCGATGCATACGCGAACCAGCGGCCATCAGGTGAGACTGTGCCCTCGATCTCGTCGAATTCGGAATCAACGAGGACGAGCGGCTTTGGTTCCGCACCGAGAGGGAGGGCATACAGCCCAAACTGTTTGCCCGCGCTCTCCTGTTGAAATACGAGTAGGCGGCCGTCGGGCGACCAGTCAGTAGGAACTTTGCGGTAAGCGGAGGCGAGCACGATGCGCCCATCTTCCGAACCGCTCGCGGGTTTGACGTAGAGATCCATTGTCCCATTGCGGTTACTTGCGAATGCAATCCGCGTGGCGTCTGGCGACCAGATCGGCATCCACTCGTAGGCGGGATGAGAAGTGAACCTAGTCTCGGTTCCACGCTGCAGATCGAGGATCCAGATATCACCCGATCCTAAATGCCTGTCAACAAGGAAAGTCAGGGCGTAGCGATCGTCCGGAGAGACGTGCAGATACCCGCTGGCGTTCTTAATAGGTGAACCCACGGGTTTTCCGCTGCGGTCGTGCCAAGTACCCGTTCCTGCTGGACGTTCTCTAACTTGATATACCAGCGTGCCATTGCTGTCGGCCGACACATGGGGCCGGTTCTCATAGATTCCGATGAGATCGGTAACCGGTCTAGCCTCGTCCGAGAACTGAAGCCGGCGGGGATCGAAGGGCCGGGACATAAGGACGTCGCCATCGGCAAAAAGGATCGAGCCGCCTCCATTACCCGGTGCATAGACCGCGGCGTACGGTGTGCGGAACAGCAGCTTTCGCTCGCCACCGCCGAGCGCGACGGTGTAAACGCCCTGCTTGTCAACCGCGGACGCGCGGGCCAGGAAAATGACGGTGCGACCGTCGGGAAGGAACTGAGGCCAGCGATGCGAGTTCTCGAAACGCGCGCGGTCCAGGCCGGTGAACGCCGCGACCTCACCTCCCGCAGCGGGCACACGGTAGAGTCCGTCTTCGATATTGGGAGCGAAGACGATGACGTTGTCGGGACTCCAAGCGCCGCCGCGTCCATTGGGTGCATCCGCGAGGACTTGGGCCGTAGCTGCATCGGCATCGACCGAGATGCGTCTCAACTTTCGTTGAGCGAAGAAGCCGA
>DASQLD010000013.1:0-8477 GCA_035630195.1 Bryobacteraceae bacterium | reverse complement strand
GACGTAGATGAGGCCGATGACAGCCTCCTTCGTTTGCAAGGGAGCAGCCATCAGCATTCGTACCTGCTGCTGTACAAGGCTATGCATCGCCTTGAACGATTCGTGGGACTGTACATCATTCACCATGATCGATTCCCGCGCTTCCAAGACGCGGTCACGGACGCCGGTACTAATGCGGAAGTTCTCACCGCGTGCCGCCCGCGGCACCAGAGAATCGCCTTCCAGCGTGAGTAGAACTCCGCGCTCGGCGCGCACCGATTCCATTGCCAGGTCCAGAATCAACGTGAAGAGCTCTTCCAGCGGACGATGGCTTGCCAGTTCCTGACCTGCGCGGATAAGGACGTCAATGCGCGTTGCGGTGACAGCCTGATCGGACGTGATCGCGTGTGTAAGGTTCGTCGAAAAGGTGTGGGAACGGGTGCGCTCCTCCCTTCCATCGAACACAACCACGGTGCGTTCGAACTTGCGACCGGGAGCATCAAAAACCACGGTCAGGTGACCCGCAAGAATCTGATCCCCCGGCTGAAGCCGCGTTGGGCCGTCGATGCGTTTGCCGTTAACGACAGTGCCATTCTTGCTGCCGATATCGACGACTTGCCAGCCGTCACCGGCCTGCTCGAACACCAGATGCTGGCGGGACAGTCCGTTATCTTCCGGAAAAGAGAGTTCGTTTGTCGCGGATCGGCCCAAGCCGACGCGCTGTCCGGTCAGCTTCACCGGAGTTGCTTTCCCATCGGGAGTCAGAATGGAAAGCTCTGGCATCGTTCTATAGTAAACACTCGAAACTACCACGAATCAATTCGACGCCGAGAGAAGAAACTCTGCAACAGTTGAATCGATTCGGCCGCGCACACGCCCTCCACTACTTCGACGCGATGATTGAGCAACTCGGAGTCGGCGAGCCGGAATTTGCTGCGTACACCTCCAAATCGCAAATCACGCGCGCCGAAAACCAGCCGCTCAATACGCGCATGGACGATGGCGCCGGCGCACATCACGCAAGGTTCCATGGTGACGTAGATTGTCGAACCCGCTAAGCGGTAGTTGCTGATCTCAGTTGCCGCCTGGCGCAGCGCGATCATCTCGGCATGCGCTGTGGGGTCGTTTAGAGTAATCGGAGCGTTGTGACCTCTTCCGACGATACGGCCGTCGATCACGACTAAGGCCCCAACGGGCACCTCGTTCGCTGCTTCGGCTTCGCGAGCCAGCGCGAGAGCTTCCAGCATGAACCGTTCGTCGGTCACGTCCGGGGAGTAACCACTCCGGCCGCAGCCAGTCCTGCCCACGCGATCTCTGGATAAATTATGTCGCTATGGGCCCCAGCCGGCCATCCGCCTTTCGTAATGAGGTGATTGCCATCCAGATTCACGAACGACCCCTTCTGGAACGGATAGGAGCAGCCGACGGCATCAAACGGGGCCTCGGTGGCGCTAACGGCTTGTGCTCCATCGGCTCCCATCGCCATCCATTTCGGATCATCTGTGATTCCGGCAGCAGCCTCACGCATAATCCATGACGCGACGGGATAGCGCTCGCAATTTGCGGAATCGAGTTTCGAGTGTGACACGAGAATCGGTCCATCCACGCGGGAGGCCATGTCCTTCAACGCCCCGCCCTGGCCAGGCTCGTAGGGCAACGAATCGGCAAAAGCATAGTGGGAGAACGCGCCTTGCAGGAGAAAAAGGCTCTTCACGTTGGCAGGATTCGCTTTTAGAGCAAACGAGACGAGCCGGGCGCCGAAGCTGTGCCCCACCAAGTGAATACGAAGACTCGCGGGCAATCTTCGCAAAAGTGATCCAAGCCCGCGCTCACCCACTACGCCAGCGCGTTCCTTCATCGACCAATAACTTGCTACCCGAGCGGCTTCCCTCGCACCGTCCCAAACGCGACTACCTGTATCGAGGAGTCCAGCCTGTCCGCCGCGCCCCGTGGGAGCAAGATCCGCCAGCGCCTCGAATACCTTCACGGGATCTTCTTCGATCACCGCCGCCTCACCGCTGTCCTCCTGCTCGATTGCATTGGGAGCGATAGTTCTTAAGAGCGATTGAAACTCGGAAAAGGACTGGTCGTCATTTGGCTGCTCGTCGATCAGTTGGCGCATGCGATCGATCGCGCGAAGTTGCTCCTCGTTCGGAAAAGCCTTCTTCAGCTCAGCAGTCCAATCTTTCTCAAGGGAGCCAAAACTCGCCATCCCTGTCGACTGGCGCTCTGGCTCGTCGTCCGGCCATAATATTGAGGGCCAAAACACGCCGGCCACTCCGACCGCGACTCCCGGTTTGCCGCCGTGCGTGATCAGTACATCGGCCATCACTTCGAAGTAGCGTGTGTAAAGATCCTTGGCGTCGTTGAAGTCATTGTTCCAGCCGTGGGCGAATACGAATAAGTCTGTAACGCCTGTCCCAACGTCGTCCATGAAGTGCTTGGCGTTGCCGTTCTCGTCAAAATGCATTTCCCAGAATGGAAGTCCGGCTATTTCGCTCATTTTTGCCTCAAACAGATTGGATTGCGCGCATCAGGTCGACCAAGCCGTGCCCTTGAAAGTATTTCTCACGTCCCAGCGAAGTGGCGCTTTCTAGAAAGATGCGTTTGACATCCTCGGGCCTTCCGATGAACTCACGACGAATCGACAGAAACGCCGCGATCGCGCCTGAGACGTGAGGCGCTGCCATGCTCGTGCCGCTGTCGTCGATATATGCCGCGACGTTGGGCCTGTCCGGAAGAAGAGCTTTCATCACGGCGCGTTTAGCGCCGGTGGCACACGATATGATGCGCTCGCCCGGCGCAACCAGATCCGGTTTCAACCTTCCGTCGCCCGTTGGCCCTTTCGAGGAGAAGTACGACACACCGTAGGTATGGGGGCTGTCTTTGTGAGTGGCGCCCACCGTGATCGCGAGCGCCGCGTTTCCCGGATCGTTGATGGTAAGTGACATGCCGGTGCTGGTCATGCCGGCCTTCGAGCGCAGTTCCCCATATCCCGTATTGCCTGCGGCTACAACCACCGTCACGCCGCTGCGCACTAAACGGTCCACTTCGACACAAACAGGGCTTTGACCGCAGGCGAACCACTTCGCGTTGAAGTCATAGCCAAGACTGATGTTTACCCCATGAACCCGAAGTGGCGGCTTGCCATGTCCATTCAACTTAGATCGTACGTATTCAAGCGCTCGAATGACATCGGTTGAACGCACGCGGCCGTTCTTGCCGACTACCTTAAGGCTGATGATCTTAGTGAGAGGCGCGATACCGGACAATCGCTGAATATCGACCTCGCGTCGCTCTACGCGCTCGGTTTCCAATTCGGCCGATACGGACACTCGCGTACCCACGACATACTCGGGGCGGACAGTTTGATCCGGGCGATAGAGGGTCCCCGCGATTACTCCAGCGACGTGTGTCCCGTGTCCCGTATCATCTGTCAAGGCGGTTGCGCAGATCTCCGCGTCGGTGCCGGTGTCTTTTGTGAAATCCACGTGCAATTCCGCGACACTCTCATCCGTAAGCGTATTGAGCGTTGCGAAATGAGGGTGCATCGCATCGATGCCTGAATCGATCACTGCCCAGACGACGCCATTGCCCGTCGCATCATACGAACGGCGAGCCGCATCGCCTTTGATGGTCGCCACCGACCGGTCGATCAACAACTGCATATCGAAATCCGGCCAAATGCGATAGATCGCTCGCTCGTTCGACGGTACCCTTCCTTCGTCCTGATCCATGTCTACCAGCGCACGCGCCTGATTGATGGAAAGCGTGCAGCGGTAGTATGTATTCGAAATGAGAACAGGACGGCCGTGGCCAGGATTTACTTCTTTCAGCAAAGCTTCAAATTTCTCGATGGATCCCTTGAGTCCTTGCTTGTGAAAGAGATTCAACTCGATGACGACGGACATGGGCACATCGTAGTTGTCAGGGATGCCGAACTTTCTACGCTCGGTCTCATCATCGAGGAAGAAGGCTTCCGAAAGCACCCCAGCACGTAGCGGCCAAGCCATAGGTTTCATTATGAGCAGAGCGCGGTAAGAAATCGATGAGCGGCTTCCTTTCCACGTTCCCCGATCTCACCGATCGGACCAGTACAGCTAGGGCAGCCGTGTTCGCAGCCACAGTTCGCAATGAGATCGACGGTGTGGCGGAAAAGCTTTGGAGCAAGCCGAAACAGAGGGGCGCTTTGACCGACTCCGCCCGGATAGCTGTCATATAGATACAGATTCGGCTCGAAAATGCCCTTGCCGGGCGCGACATCCTCAGTGACGGCAACCCCCAAATCGTGGGGATCGCACATTAACAGGAGTGCTGCTACGGATCGCAACGCATTCCCCAGCGCGGTCACACCACTTTGACGGTCGGTCGAATTCAAATCGGGAAAGCGATTGAGAAATGCCGCGGGGAAATGCAGCCAGAACGAAGTCGTATGCATTTCCTGCTCAGGCATGGAGAGACGGCCCGCGCCAACGTTCTCGAGGGTGTAAAACTTAACCTTCTTGAATCCGACAACCTGCGTATTGACGCGAACATCCCCGTGCGCAATCTGCGCATTGCTCACACCTGCTAACTCGAAGGCGTCCAGAATCTTTACTTGGGTGTAATCGATCGCATCCGTGAAGTAGTCGCTGTCAACCTGGCGCACGTAGGCTTTGCGCCCATCGTAATCAAATCGTTCCACCTGGTATTGACGGGCGTCGTGTAAATAGATTGCCTTCTCATGGAGGGTTGTCAGAGCCGCTGGAAACGATACATCTGCGATCACCTTGTGGTCGCCGGTTATGTCGATCACGACGAAGTTATCGCTCGTCACCGCACGCAGGCTAACGGCATCGGCGGGGTAGGTGTCCGAGGTCCAATACCAAGCGTCTCCTGACTTGTGTAAAAACCCGCTCTCTTCGAGGAAGGCGCAAAGTTCGGTGACTTGATGCGGACCAAATTGTTCGCCTTCGCGAATCGGCAATTCGAACGCAGCGCATCGCAGATGGTTCAGCGCAATCTCGAGGTTGTCCGGATTGATGTAGGCGTGCTCAGGCGAGCGGTCGAAAAAATACTCCGGATGCTCAATGATGTACTGATCGATCGGCGCGCTGGAGGCGACCATTACGGCGATGGAAGAACTTGACCGTCGTCCCGCCCGCCCTGCCCGCTGTAGGGACGAGGCGATGGTCCCGGGATAGCCGGCCATCACAACCGCATCGAGAGAACCGATATCGATGCCTAGCTCTAACGCGTTGGTAGATACGACAGCTCGGATGTCTCCGTGACGTAGTTGTCGTTCGATCTCGCGACGCTCCTTTGGCAGGTAGCCGCCTCGATAGCCGCGGATCGATTCGGCTCCCATCGGCTTGCGCTCACACGCCTCTTTCAAATAGGTTAGGAGCACTTCCGTTGCCAGTCGGTTATTCGTGAAAACCAGCGTCTGCAGTCCGCGATCGATGAATTCGAGAGCGATTCGGCGAGACTCGTGTAAATAGCTTCGCCGGATGCCGAGTTCCTTGTTTACCACAGGCGGGTTGTAGAAGACGAAATACTTCTCACCCGATGGCGCGCCATTCTTGGCAACGATTTCGAACGGCAATCCGGTCAGGGCTTCGGCTAGTTCTTTCGGGTTTGCAATCGTCGCCGAGCAGCACAGAAATTGTGGGGAAGACCCGTAGAACTCGCAGATGCGCTTGACCCGTCGCAGAAGATTCGCCAAGTGGCTGCCGTAGACGCCCCGATAGTAATGTAGTTCGTCGATGACGAAGTAACGAAGGTTCTCAAAGCACTTGGCCCATTTTGTGTGATGAGGCAGAATGCCGCTATGCAGCATGTCGGGATTTGTCAGAACGACATTGGCGCGCTCGCGGATCGCTTTCCGTGCGTCTTGCGGTGTGTCTCCGTCGTAAGTGAAGGCCTTAATATCTGAACCCATCGCGTCCACAGCCGCCTGAAATTCGTGGAGTTGATCCTCTGCGAGGGCCTTCGTGGGAAACAGATACATGGCCCGAGCGCCGGGTTCGTTTAGTATTCGATTCAGAACCGGCAAGTTGTAGCAAAGGGTCTTGCCACTCGCGGTCGGCGTTACCACGACGATGTTCTTTCCGGCCTCCGTGCACGCGAAGCATTCACCCTGATGTGAGTACAACTCTCGAATCCCGCGCTGCGCCAGGGCGGTTCGCAGGGGCGCTGCCACACTTTGAGGAATAGCGGTCGTCACGGCCACCCGCTCGGGTATTTTGCGCACCGCTCGGACGGGCGAATTCGCATCGTCCATCCACTTCTCGAAGCGGGCTATAGCGGCGTCCAGATCCGGACAGCGGGCCAACGATTGCTCGTTTGAGAACTCAGGGAAGCCCAATGCCAAGCTGTTCTGCGTAGCGATATTCGCCTTATCTTTGCCGCTCACGGGACCACGGTATCACAACATTCAGGCGTTACCATGTCGTAGGAGATTGAATTGGAAAAAATTCGCGTTGCGGTGATTGGGGCGGGGACTTTCGGTAAAAACCATCTGCGCGTTCTTCACGAATCGCCCGATGCGGAACTGGTCGCCGTCGTCGATACGGACGCGGAACGCGCCGCCGACGCGGGAGTTAGACACAACTGCCGGGCAATCACGGATCTCGCTGAATTGACTGGCATTGTGGACGCTGCCATTGTCGCGGTCCCCACCTCGAGCCACGCGGAGGTCGGCTGTCGACTTCTGGAATCTGGGATAGACGTTCTAATCGAGAAGCCGATCGCCGGTGATCTTGATACCGCTCAGCGCCTTATCAACTCGGCCGAGTCGCACGGCCGCATTCTGCAAGTCGGTCACTTGGAACGTTTTAATCCAGCCGTTCAGGCGGTGCAAAAAAAAGTCACGCTGCCGCTGTTTTTCGAAATTCACCGAATGAGTATGTTTTCTCCTCGCAGCCTGGACGTCGATGTCGTTCTCGATCTGATGATCCATGACATTGATGTCGTTCTGGCGCTGACAAACCTCGAGCCTGAAGAAATTCGGGCTGCTGGAATTCGAATTCTGTCTGAAAAAGTCGATATCGCGAATGTAAGAATCGCCTTTCCCGGTGGATGTGTGGCAAATCTCACAGCCAGCAGGGTTTCAACGGAAAAGGTCCGCAAGATCCGCCTATTTCAGCCGCATCAGTATATTTCTCTCGACTATCAACGGCAGGACGCCGCCGCTTTCACGGTCCTGGGCGATCAGCAAATTGGATTCGATTCGTTCGAAATCGTGAAGGGTGAACCCCTGCAACTGGAAGTGGATAGCTTCATACAGTGCGTCCGCAGCAGATCAGCCCCGATCGTAACGGGACACGCTGCGCTGCGGGCGCTCAAGGTAGCGCTTGCAATTCTTGATAAGATCGAAGAACACGGAGCAGTTGTGGCTGAAACCGTAAGCCGTAATAAAGCAACCGCGTAAACAGAAGTTCCGTCTTTTATCTAGTTGACTTTCCGCGCCGAACCGTCGTTTCTGCTGATCGAACCCGACCGTCTTGACGGCCGCCATTGGGCGGCAGTGGCGGCGGCGTCGCTCGGCGTTCATATCCTCCTCGCGTTAATCGCAGTCCCCCTCGCAAAGGCGCCACCAGTTCGTCGTATTTCGGATTTACGAATTACTCCGGAGCGACGTATAACCGCGACGCCTCTCATCGCCCCTCCGGCGCGGCTGACCCAGAAAGAGCCAAACACGAAGACCCTGAGCGCCGAATTTAACGTGGCGAGCATCGCCCCGCGTCCAGATAACAAGGTTATGCCTTCACCGGGCGCGGCAGCGCTTCCGCGGCACGCTCCAGCCGATCGCTTCCGTCCGAAGCCGCAGGCCGGAACGCCGGCAACGGCGGCCGCGACGATTCCTGAAGCGCCAGACCTTACCGTCCGAGCCGCTGTCGCGCCGCCTCCACAAGCTTTGGGTGTTCCGAATGCGCCCGCCCCACCGCAGATCCAGCAACAGGAAAAGCCGAAGCTCGCTTTCGAGACCCCGGGCGCCATGTCGGGTAGTGCAAATCAGACCGGAGTCCGGCCACGGATGCAGCCGCCACGAAACACAGTTGACGATGCCGTACGCCAAGTGGCGACCGGAGGTGGCGCAAAAGGACTCATCGTCGGGGACCTGGAATCCTCGAGTATGGCAATAAACCCTACCTCGCCCTCCGTTCCAGTACCCGGTAAGTTAGGGTCAAGCCTAGAGTTACAGAGCGATCCGATGGGCGTTGATTTCAAGCCTTATCTAATTCGGGTTCTTTCGGCGGTAAAGCGCAACTGGCTGGCTGTTGTTCCGGAAAGCGCCCGCCTGGGCCGGCGCGGCAAGACGGTGATTCAATTCGCGATCAGCAAGGATGGCGCCGTTCCCAAATTAGTGATAGCTATTCCGTCGGGCGCTGAAGCCCTTGATCGGGCAGCAGTTGCGGGCATTAGCGCTTCCAACCCATTTCCGCCATTGCCTGCTGAGTTTCGGGGTACCGTCATACGTTTACAACTGAATTTTCTGTATAACCTTCATTGAATTC
>DASQLD010000012.1:0-14075 GCA_035630195.1 Bryobacteraceae bacterium | reverse complement strand
AGGCGAGAATTCGCGGACAACCAAACCCTCGATAAACGGCTTGGAAGCCTCGTTATCGTAGTCGTTCGATCCGTAATTCCCGATCTGCGGATTCGTCAGGACGACGATCTGTCCCGCGTAGGAAGGGTCGGTGAAAATTTCCTGGTAACCCGTGATGGAGGTGTTGAAAACAACCTCCCCGTATCGTTCCGTGCGCGCGCCAAAACTACGGCCCCTGAAGACTGTTCCGTCCTCTAGGGCCAGGATCGCTGGGTTCAATTTCGTTGAGGCTCCTCGGGTGGGGTGTAACTCTTATTTCACCACATATCCCAGAGCATTCTCTAATGTTCTCCGAGTATCTTCACCAGTAGTGGGAAGGATATGCCGTGCGCATCTCGTTCGCGGTTTCCAGCGCGGGCCCTATTTGGATTAGGGGACCTTTACCGATGCCGGGACAGTTCTGCCCGGCTTCGGCCCATTCGCTCCGATTCTCAACCAGTTCCGGCCAAAAGGGGAAGAGCCGACACTGCACCGGCTTCACAGGATGGATTTTGCATCCACCCTCCTCGAGGAAATGGCATTGCGACCCTGGCGGCTTTCGGAGTCGTAGGGTGTGCTTCGTCCGTACGACGTAACGAGATTCGAACTCGTCTGTGGTCAGCCCGAGGAAGTTGGCGGCTTCGCTAAGATTGGTCTCCGTAATATAGACCCAGCCTTGTACGCGGCAGCAGTTGGTACAGCCGGGAACGCACGCGAACCGCAATCCTTCCATTCAGGACCAGGATAGCGAAACCTATCCGAGCCGGCCTTGTTTGGTGATTACTTCCGCGTTGAGGTAGGGCTGCAGGGCTGCAGGCACTAAGACTGAGCCATCCTGTTGCTGGTAGTTCTCGATAATCGCGACCCAGGTGCGACCCACGGCAAGTCCACTACCGTTCAGGGTGTGGGCGAACTCGGATCGTTTTCCGCTGCGCATTCGAATATTCGCGCGGCGGGCCTGAAATGCCTCGAAATTCGAGCACGAGGAAATTTCCTTGTAGCCGTTCTGACCCGGAAGCCAGACCTCGATGTCGTAGGTCTTCGCGGACGAAAATCCCATATCGCCGGTGCAGAGGACGACCGTTCGATACGGCAAACCGAGCTTTTCCAGAATGCGCTCGGCGTCGGCCGTGAGAGACTCCAGTTCCTCGAAGCTCTGATCGGGACGCGCAAACTTCACCAACTCGACCTTTTGAAACTGATGCTGGCGGATGATGCCGCGGACGTCCCGCCCATACGATCCGGCTTCACTTCGGAAGCACGAACTATATGCGCAGAGTTTGATCGGGAGACTGTCCCCGTCGAGCGTCTCGTCACGGAACAAGTTGGTGACCGGAACTTCGGCCGTGGGTATCAGCCACAGATCGGTGTTCTCACACTTAAAGAGATCCTGCGAGAACTTCGGCAGTTGACCGGTACCGAACAGGCTCGTTGAGTTGACAAGGAAAGGCGGCAGCGTTTCGGTATATCCGTGCTCACGCGTATGCGTATCGAGCATAAAGTTAACGAGTGCCCGCTCGAGTTTCGCGCCGAGACCGTAATAAACGGCAAATCGCGCCCCCGCGATCTTTGCGGCCCGCTCGAAGTCGAGGATATTCAGCTCAGGTCCGAGATCCCAGTGTGGCTTCGGTTCGAAATCGAATTGCTTTGGCTCGCCGACACGGCAGACCTCGACGTTATCGTGCTCGCCGCCGCCTATCGGAACCGATTCGTGAGGAATGTTCGGGATGCCGGTTAGGACTTCCCGAAAACGCTCGTCGACTTCTTTCACGCGTTCATCCAAGGCCACGATCTGTTCGCCGATGCCTCGAATCTCGGCTTGACGAGCAGTCGTATCTTTGCCTTCGCGTTTGTCGCGTGCGACCTCCTGGCTGGCCGCATTGCGTTCGGCTTTTAAGCGTTCCGCCTCGGTGAGTGCAGCGCGGCGTTCGGCATCGAGATTACGAAACGAACCCAAATCGAGCTGGAAACCGCGGGCCGCAAGACGCGGCGCCACCGCATCCAGGTTGGAACGGAAGAAGGATAAGTCGTGCACCGAAGCTTATCTCTGGTTGATGGGTACCCACGGCTGACCGTCGGGCTTGCCGGTGTAGTCAGCGCGGGGACGGATCAGCCGGTTGTTCTTGTACTGTTCGAGGATGTGCGCCGTCCAGCCGGACATGCGGCTGACGGCAAATATCGGAGTGAACAGGTCGATCGGAATACCAAGCGAGTAATACGTCGAAGCCGAATAGAAGTCGACATTGGCGTTCAACTTTTTCGTTTCTTTGATATACGACTCGACTTCTTTCGAGGCGAGATACAAATCGAGGTGTCCTGTCCGCTTTCCGATCTCCTCGGAGAGCTCGCGGAGGTGCGTCGCGCGCGGATCCTCCGTGCGGTAAACCCGATGGCCGAAGCCGGCAACCTTCTCCTTCTTAGAGAGCTTTTCCCGAACCTGTTGTACGGCAGCGTCGGTATTGGCGTCGACCTGCAGCAGAAACCTGATTACATCTTCGTTGGCGCCACCATGAAGGGGGCCTTTGAGCGCGCCGATCGCGGCAGTTACGGCGGAATAGATATCGGACAGAGTGGCCGCGGTCACCCGGCCCGCAAATGTCGAGGCGTTGAGCTCATGATCGGCATGGAGAGTCAGAGCAATGTCAAAGGCGCGCTCGACGACTTCGTCTGGTCGATTTTCGGTCAACGTATATAAGAAGTTCGCCGCAAAGCCGAGTTTTGGATCGCCTTCGAGAATTGGCTTTTTGTTACGCAAGCGATCAAAGGAGGTGGCGATCGTTGCGGTCTGGGCCATCAGTTTCTGCGCTTTGCGCACATTGGCCTCAGGCGACATATCGTTCGCTTCCGGATCGTGGATGCTCAGCATCGACACGGCAGTGCGAAGCACGTGCATCGGCTGCCCATCCGGAACACTCTTCAGAAACTCCACGACAGGAGCGGGAATCGGGCGGTACTTCACGAGCGCCGCCTTCAATTCATCAAGCTCTGCCTGAACCGGAAGGCGGCCGTTCCAGAGAAGATAGATTACCTCCTCAAAGGTCGCGTTCTCTGCCAGTGTGTGGATGTTGAAACCCTGGTAGCTGAGTATGCCGGCCTGGCCGTCAATGAAGCAAATGCTGGATTCCGCGGCAATAATGCCTTCCAAGCCCGCGCCTGAAACTGCCATTGGTTCTCCTCGTAATATCTTTATGTCGTGCGAACGAGTGCTTGCTTTCCCAGACCACGGGCGGCAAGCGGCTGAAGCACTCCGATTATAACAAGGGACCCAAACGCGAACTCACATGACCTTCGAAGGCTTTCAGTTACACTAATCGTCGGAGGAGAGAGGCGTTCATGCTTACGCCCGCCGGGGCCGACGTCGCACACCTTGGAACTGTAGCCGGTCTCGATCGCGAGCAGTTAGTGCGCGCGTTCCGGCTGATGTACATGTCTCGGCGCATCGACGACCGTGAGATTCTCCTTAAGCGGCAGAACAAGATCTACTTTCAAATCAGCGCCGCCGGCCATGAAGCTATCCAAATCGCTGCCGGAATGGCGTGCCGCGCCGGCTATGACTGGTTCTATCCTTACTATCGCGATCGAGCGCTCGCCCTCACGCTTGGCGTAACTGCTGAGGATATGTTGCTGCAGGCTGTGGGAGCAGCCGCCGACCGAGCCTCGGGGGGCCGGCAGATGCCATCGCACTGGAGTTCTCCGGAACTTCATATAGTGACCGCGTCCTCGCCGACCGGAACGCAATTTCTTCAAGCTGCCGGTTGTGCGCATGCGAGCAGCTATATCAACCCGGGCAGTGACGAAGTCACACTGGTCTGCACCGGCGAAGGAGCAACCAGCGAAGGGGAGTTCTGGGAGTGTATCAACGCCGCATGTCTTGAACGGCTACCCCTAATCATCCTGGTTGAGGACAACGGTTTTGCAATCTCCGTGCCGGTTGAGACGCAGACTCCAGGAGGAAACATTTCGAGTCTCCTTCGGTCCTTTCCGCTCGAGATTACAGAGGTCGACGGCACGGATCTCGTCGCATCGTATCGGGCAATGTCAGAGGCCGTCGCTCATTGCCGCTCCGGACGGGGACCGGCCATGGTGCACGCCAGGTGCACGCGACCATATTCCCATTCCCTGTCGGACGACGAAAGGCTTTACAAGACTCCTGGGGAGAGGGCGGAAGAAGCGGCGCGAGATCCTCTCGTTACGTACCCGGATTGGCTGATTCGCGAAGGGATTCTCGATCGGAAAGCGTTACAGATGATCATCGAAGAGGTCGATGCTCATATTCAGCAGGTCACGGATCGGGTGCTGACAGCGGCGCCTCCACCGAATGGCAGCACACAGTTGCATCTTTATTCGGATAAAATTGATCCTACGTCCGCGTCGCTGGAGACAGAACCAGTTTTTAAGGGTGACCCGCGCACGATGGTCGACGAAATAAACCTCACACTCGTCGAGGAAATGCGCCGCGATTCCAGGGTAATCCTGTTCGGCGAAGATGTTGCCGACTGTAGCCGGGAGGATAGCCTTCGCGAGGTCAAAGGAAAGGGTGGCGTCTTCAAAGCGACTGCAGGTTTGCAGATCCAGTTCGGCTCGCGGCGATGCTTCAACACACCGATTGCGGAAGCAGCCATTGTGGGTCGTGCGATCGGGATGGCAACACGCGGACTGAAGCCGGTTACCGAGATTCAGTTCTTCGACTATATCTGGCCGGCGATGATGCAGATCCGGGATGAGATGGCGAATATCCGGTGGCGTTCCAACAACGGATTTTCTTGTCCGAATGTGATTCGAGTTGCCATCGGTGGATATCTGAATGGCGGGGCTGTTTATCATAGCCAGTGCGGTGAAGTCGCCTTCACGCATATTCCGGGATTGCGGGTGATTTTCCCATCCAATGCTCGGGACGCGTGCGGTCTGTTGAGAACCTCGATTCGATGTGACGATCCGGTCCTTTTTCTCGAACACAAGCGTTTATATCGCGAGCCCTATAACCGGTCGCCGCATCCCGGACCGGACTACACGATCCCATTCGGGAAGGCGAAGATCGTGCGCGACGGGGACTCGCTCACGATCGTGACCTACGGCATGCTGGTTCAAAAGGCCATGGTTGCGGCTCAGCAGATTGAACAGCGAAGGCCCGGAACAACTATTGAGATCATCGATTTGCGGTCGCTATCCCCTTACGATTGGGAAGCGGTCTCACAATCGGTGCGTAAGACAAGCCGCGTGATCGTGGCGCACGAGGATTGCTTGTCATGGGGCTACGGGGCAGAGATCTCGGCACGGATCGCGAATGAGTTATTTGCGCATCTCGATGCGCCGGTCGGGCGGATCGGCGCGCTCGATACGTGGGTCGCGTACAATCCGAAACTGGAAGATGAAATACTTCCGCAGACTGAGGATCTCGTGCGTGAAGCTGAGCGTATTTTAAGGTACTAACCCCCGCAGGTGAATTGACTTGTAATCGAGTCCACGCTACATTTAAGTCAATTCGGGAGTGTCTTAGTTTGCAAAAAACTCTGTCTGTTTTATTGGCGACCCTGGTCGTCTCATTGGCCCCTTTGTGTGCCCAGGACTCGCGCGGTACGCTACTCGGTCAGGTAACGGATGCGTCCGGCTCGGGCGTACCTTCAGCCCAGGTTCGCATTGTGAACACAGCTACTGGCGTCACCACCAGCGCTGCTACGAATGAGAGCGGCCGTTATTTCCTTCCCTATCTCGCTGGCGGTACTTACACGGTTAGTATCGAGCAATCCGGATTTAAGAAGTTTATCCGCGAGAATGTACAAATTCGCATCGGCGACTCGGTCGAGTTGAATATTGCCCTCGAGGTTGGCAATGTAAGTGAATCCGTGCAAGTGACCGCGGAAACACCATTGCTCGGTACAACGGAGAGTTCGCTCGGCCAAGTGGTCGACGAACGTCGAGTAGTCGAGTTACCTCTCTTCGCCGGCAATGCCATGGATCTTGTCCATTTGGCGCCGGGAACGGTGAACGGGACCGATCTCCGATTGCGAAAAGCGCCGTTCAACAATGCTCCATCGCAGTTCTCAACCGACGGTAGCGGGAACTATCAGAATGAGTTCACCATTGACGGCGTCTCGAATACCTACTCGGATGGTGAGTCCCCGCGTGTTGCGTTCTCGCCGCCACAGACCGCCATTGGCGAGTTCAAGGTGCAGACTTCCTCATTTGATGCGAGCACCGGTCATACACTCGGTTCGGTTGTGAACGTCAGCACAAAGTCAGGCACGAACGAGTTGCATGGCGAAATGCAC
The DNA here is from genome assembly GCA_035630195.1 of Bryobacteraceae bacterium. Lineage (GTDB taxonomy): Bacteria > Acidobacteriota > Terriglobia > Bryobacterales > Bryobacteraceae > DASQDN01. The sequence continues at coordinate 7,788 of DASQLD010000012.1, read as the reverse complement.
TGGTGGCTGCGGAACTCCGCGTTTGACGCGCCAACGATTTTCCAGAATCGAACCAATTCACCATTGCCGGTTTATCAAGACAACCGATATGGTCTCTCCGCCGGTTCGCCAATCATTCTCCCAAAGTTGTATAACGGGAAAAATAAGACTTTCTGGTTCTACGCATTCGAAGGCAACAAATTTGGTGATCCACAAAACTTCGTCAATACGGTCCCTACAGAACGGATGCGGCGTGGTGACCTCTCTGAACTGCTCTCGCTGGGGACACCGGATTCGGGTGGACGCAATCCGTATCAGGTTTATGATCCTTTAACAACGACGGCGCTTCCGAACGGGACCTTTCAGCGACAGCCTTTCGCCGGTAATATCATTCCAACGAGCCGACTCGATCCCTTAGCCCAGCGATTGCTGAGCGCCTATCCTCTGCCGAATCAGCCGGGAAATAACTATCTGCAAAACCATTTCTTCACCGGCAAAGCGCTCGAGGATTATTGGGTGCATATGGGTCGTGTCGATCACGCGTTCAGCGATACGCACCGGCTGTTCATTCGCATGCACCGTGACTACTGGGAAGAAGATAAGGCGCGTACCTTCGGCAACGAAGGTGTCAACGGTATCATTCTGAACCGAATCAATCGCGGTCTTGCGATCGATGATGTTTACATGTTCTCGCCGACGTTCCTTTTGAATGTGCGGTACGGCATGACGCAGCAGGAATTTCCGGAGCGCCGCGCTAGTCGTGGCACCGACTTGACCGCTTTGGGTTTCGGATCTACGGTGACCCAATATGTCGATCCGATAACCGCGACATTCCCACGCGTCAACGGACTCGACCAACTCACGACTCTCAGCGCGTGGGAGAGCGGTGATGGTACGACGTCGTCGATTGTTCATGCCATCAATGCCAACTTTACGAAGTTGGCGGGCTCTCACAACATCCGTTTCGGTCCAGATTTGCGTGTCTATCGCGAGTTTAAAAACCGCTTTCAGCTACAGTCTTCTCCGGATTTGAATTATGGGGGCGCCGGCGCTCAGTACACGCGTGGTCCGTTGAATACGAACGGCAATCCCACCCGCGGTGGCGACTTGGCTGCATTTCTTCTTGGCATCCCTGCTGGGTCAATGTCGCTGACATCGAGTTATGCCGAACAAGATAAGTACTTCGGCTTGTACATACAGGACGATTGGAAAGTCACCTCCAAACTAACTCTTAACCTTGGACTGCGCTGGGAAATCGAGAGTGCGCCCACCGAGCGATTCGATCGGTCGGTGAAGAGCTTTGACGCGGCAACTGCAAATCCGATTGAGGCGCAGGCTCGCACAGCTTATGCGCGGAACCCGATTCCCGAATTACCACTTGCAAACTTCCGTGTTATCGGCGGCCCGACCTTTGTCGGAGGCGCGAATGGACGCAGCTACTGGAACGGGGAAAACGGCAACTTCATGCCGCGGGTCGGCTTCGCATACTCTATGTTCCCCAAGACCGTCATTCGCGGTGGTTATGGCTTGTTCTACAACACCATTGGTGTAAACCTTACGAGCGCCATCCAAACGGGATTCAGCCAGAGCACTCCGATTCAGGCATCGCTTGACAGTGGCGTGACTTATGTCGGTACGCTAGCCAATCCGTTCCCCAACGGTTTGATCCCGGCGGCAGGCTCCGCCGGCGGACTTCAGACCAACCTCGGGCAGCGGCTCGATTTCTTCCAGGAAAATCGCGTCCAACCGTACGCGCAACGTTGGTCGATGAGTCTGCAACAGGAAGTCGGGATGGGCTTCCTCTTGGAGGCTGCTTATGTTGGCAATCGCGGTACCAGACTGGCTACCACACAAGTGGGAGTCAATGGCGCTGGTAGAAACATCAATGCCGTTCCTCGTGAGTACCTGGCTACATCAACGACGACGCGCGACCAGAACACAATCAACTTCCTAAACGCGCAGTTCCCCAATCCATTCCTCGGTCTGGCTCCGGTTTATACGCAGACGATCAGCCGTGCCCAACTCTTGAGGCCCTACCCGCAGTTCGGCGACATTTATTTCAACGATCCAGCCGGATACTCCTGGTATCACTCATTGCAGACACGCATGGAGAAGCGGTTCTCAGCGGGTTACACCGTCCAGGCATCTTATACGTGGTCGAAGTCGATGGAAGCCAGAGAATTCCTGAACGACACCGATCCGCTTCCATACGAAGTGATTTCGGATCTTGACCGGACGCATGCACTTCGCGCAAGCGGTATCTGGGAGTTGCCTTTCGGCCGCGGGCGTAAGTGGGGTAGCAACATGCATCGCGCCATCGATTTCATCGCAGGCGGCTGGCAGTTGAACGGTGTCTATCAGCATCAAAGCGGACAGCCGCTCGGCTTTGGAAACCGGATCTTCACCGGCAATCTGGATGACATCAATGTTCCGGCTGATGAGCGGAGCGTCGATCGCTGGTTGAATCGAGATGCTGGATTCAACACGGTCGGAACTCAGCAATTAGCGAACAACATTCGAGCCCTTCCGCCGCGTTTCAGCGGAATCCGCGGCCCCGGACAAGATCGCCTGGATCTTGGCATCATCAAGAATTTCAAGATCGCAGAGCGGTACGCTATGCAGTTCCGTGCGGAATCGTTCAATGCATTGAACCATCCGAACCTCGGAAATCCTGGAACGGATCCGACGCAGGCGAGCTTCGGTACCATTACTTCGCAAGGGCCCCCGAGGTCCTGGCAATTCTCGCTGAAGTTCACATTTTAACTACGAACTCAGCAGCAGTTATCGACGGGCGGGGATGAAAATCCTCGCCCGTTTTTTCATCCCTACTTTGTTAATTTCGGAAGCTTTGGTGGCCTGCGGCCATGACGAACTGCTCCCCGAGCCGGAATGTACTCAAGCTCGACTTTGGATTGAGCCGAGCGCAACATCAAGCCTCCTCGACTCATGTCGCCGCGACCGATAAACTCTGCGGGAAATACGAGCCGGTCGCCGAAACATTCCAGTAGCGGGTCCATGTATTTCGCAGTCGCGATACTGCCGAGGAGAATGACCTGCTCCGCCGACTGAGCAAGATGTCTGGCATCGCGTTCGAGCGGGATGCGAAAGCGCGGCTCATCCTGGTGGATATCGATGGCCGCCAGACGCCTTAATTCCTCGCAGGTTATGATCGTATCCGGTGGCAGAAGGCCGGAGCCAGGGGTAATGACGAATGTCGAATCCACTTCTGCGAAGGCGGTGCTATAGGCGACCTTCCCGCGAAAATACAGACCACTGATGAAACTATAAATTTCCCCGATCGCTGCGCCACAGGAACGGAGTTTCAGGGCGAGCTCGAAAGTTGCCCGTTCATTCAAAAGCATCGCTCCACGTGGTCCTCCGCTGTTTGCGGGAGAGAGCAAAAATACCTTACGAGTTGCCAATTGCTATTGTCACTTGAAATGATATGTCTTTGATGCAAACCCTTCCTTTGTTCCTGATACTCGCCTCGCTTGCGCCGGCGGCGGAGAATACGCTAAGGCCGGCCGAGAAGAAAGAAGGTTGGACCTTACTCTTCGACGGCAAGACAATGAATGGTTGGCTCGATCCTGGCAAGAAGGACCAGCCCGGCACAGCGTGGAAGGTTGAAGATGGTTGCCTAGCGACCACGAAGAAGCCTCGCATCGAAGAGGATTTGATCACCGCCAAAAGCTACGGCGACTTCGAGCTGAAGTTCGATTGGCGCGTTTCGCAAGGCGGTAACTCAGGAGTGAAGTATCGTATCCAGAAAGCCGTCTTTGTGAATAACTCGAAGAAGCAGGAAGGGCCCGGCGCGTTCGAAGGCCTGATGGGACGCGAGATGGCGAATCCTGTGTCGGACCGGAAAACAATGGCTTCCGATTCGACCGGCTTTCTCTACACCATCGCATTTGAGTTTCAGTTGATCGACGATGAGCGGCATCGGGATGCGTTGAAGGATGCGTCTCACCAAACGGGAGCTCTGTACTCGATGATCGCTGCCAAAACCAAGGCAGCCAAACCGGCCGGCGAATGGAACTCATCCCTGCTGAGGGTGACGGGTCAGCAGTTTGAGCATTGGATCAACGGAACCAAGGTACTCGAAGGGTCTCTGAAAGACCCCGCAATCGCCGCGGGCGCTGAGAAACGGTGGGGAAAGTACGCACCTACGATTCGTGACATTCTGAGCAACCCGAAGCCGAACGGTCCCATCGCGCTCCAACATCACGGGGACGATGTCTGGTTTCGCAACATCAAGATTCGAACGGCAAACTAGGGACCCATGCGTGCACGGAAAGCGCTTCGCATATCGCAAGTAGGGCTGCGCGGCGTGGTGGGTTCAGGACTGACGGCTGCGCATGTGATCGACTTCGCCTCCGCGTTCGGGACTTTCGTCGAACCAGGTAAGCCGGTGTTGATCGGTCGGGATCCCCGGGCGAGTGGCTCTATGATCCGCGAGGGTGTGGTCGCGGGACTCCTCGCCTGCGGACATGAAGTTGTAGACCTGGGTGTGGTTTCCTCGCCCGTGATCCAACACGCGATTCGGCGCCAGGACGCGGCGGGAGGCATCTCGATCAGTGCAAGTCACAACACCGCAGAATGGAACGCTTTGAAGTTTTTCGGGGCCAAGGGAACGTATCTATCGACGGCCGAAGCGAATGAGCTGCTCGACATTTATCATCTTCGCAAGTTTCGTCTAGTCGACTGGACTGGCGTCGGAAGTCTGCGTGTGGATCACGGAGCAATCGACCCGTATCTCGACGAGCTTGCGGCAGTCTTCGACTTTGAGCAGTTGAAACGTCCAAAAGTGGTAGTCGATTGCTGCAATGGCACGTCGTCCCTAATTTTGAAGCGATTGAATGAACGCTTCGGCTTTCACTTCATCCTTATCAACGAGAAACCGAACGGCCGGCAATTTGCGCATGACCCCGTCATTTCTGCCGACACAATTTCCATGCAACTGGCGCCCCTGATGAAGCCTTTGGGCGCCGACGTCGGCTTTCAATTCGACGTTGATTCCGACAGGGTCGGTGTCGCAACCGAAGACGGAGTGGCGGTGTCGGAAGAGATGATTCTCCCGCTGATCGCCGACTACATGCTGCCCCGCGCCCACGGCAAATTGGTCATTACGAACTTGTCAAGCACGGCGCTACTGGAAGATATTGTTGCGCTACGAGGAGGCAAAGTACTTCGCGTTCCGGTCGGCCGGCAGGCCACTATCGACGCTCTCGCGGCATATCGCAGCGATCAAATCGCGCTAGCGGGAGAGGGCACGGGCGCAGTCATGATGTCGCAGTTCGAATTTGTCTATGACGGCATTGCATCCATGCTCACGATCCTCTCTCTCATGGTGGAGCGTCAACTGCCGCTTGGCGAAATTCTCGCCGCCTATCCACGGTACGTGATGCGCAAGGCCGAGGAGCCGCTGACATCGACCCGTATTCCAGAGTTGCTTGCGCGACTCCAGCAACAGTATTCGAGCGGCAAGATCAATGTGCAGGATGGCGTGCGCGTTGATTGGCCCGGGGAATGGTTTCACGTCCGCGTCAGCCAAACGGAGCCGATCCTGCGGGTTATTTGTGAAAAGAAGGGCGAAGCTCCGACTGCACTGTTCGAAAGCCTGATCGAACAGGTGAGGGAGTCTGTGTAATGCCTCGCGAACACCTGTTGAAGATCGGGGTGTCGGGAATACGCGGAGTGGTTGGTGAGTTCTTAACACCGGCGCTCGCATGCGCCTTCGGCCATGCGTTTGGCACATACGTTGGCCGCGGAACGGTGATGGTCGGCCGCGATACCCGGGCAACCGGACCGATGCTGCAGCATGCCGTTCAGTGCGGTCTGCTTGCCGCAGGCTGCGAAGTGATCGATCTGGGAGTGCTGCCAACGCCTAGCATCCAGATGTATGTCAGCGCATCGAAAGCTCGCGGTGGCATCGCTCTGACTGCGTCGCATAATCCTGCCGAATATAACGCCTTGAAGCTTTTTAACGGCCGCGGGCTTTTCTTCAACAACTATGAACGCGATGAGCTAATCGACCTGTATCACCAGAGCGAGTTCTACCAAGCCGGCAATGAAGAGATCCGCAATGTTCGGACGGATCACGAATCGGCGCAAAAGCTGCATATTGCGAGAGTACTCAAGCATGTCGATGTCGATGTCGTTCGCGCCCGCAAATTTCGTGTCGCGCTTGACGCGGTCAATGGCGCTGGCTCGGTCATGAGTCCGAGCTTCTTAAAGGACTCGCTTGGCTGCGACCTGGTGGCGATCAACACGGATCCTACTCAGCCATTTCCCCGCGAGGCGGAGCCGAAGCCGGAATCGCTAGGCGACATTGCCGCCTTGATGCGGGACAAAAACTGCCAGATCGGATTTGCGCAGGACCCTGACGGAGACCGCCTCGCCGTCATTGATGAGAACGGCCGCGTGCTGGATAACGATGACGTACTTGCGCTGGCGGTAGAGGCGGGTTTGGAAAGGCTACCTGGCGACGTAGTCGTGAACCTCACAACCTCGTCTGTGATCGACGACATCGCGGCGAGATTCGGAAGAAGGGTTTATCGCACGCCAGTAGGCGAAGCAAACGTGGTGGAGATGATACAGGCCGTGAATGCCGCCATTGGGGGAGAAGGTTCCAGCGGTGGGATCATCTTTCCGGCGGTTCATCTCTGCCGCGACAGCTACAGTGGAATGGCCCTGTTCCTTCACCGCATGGCCTCCACGGGTTTGACGATATCTCAGCTTACTGACAGGCTGCCCCGATACTTCAGAAAGATCGGCAAAGTCGGCTATGAGCATGGACGTCTTGGAACGCTCATGCTGCAACTCGAGGACAGCTTTCCGGAGGCTCGCCTCGATCGAACGGATGGATTGAAGCTCATCTGGCCCGAGCATTGGATTCACGTGCGCGCATCCAACACTGAACCGATTTTGCGCTTCTCGGCAGAGGCCAAATCGGAAACGGAAATGAACGATTTATATGACCGGGTGGAATCGTTGTTGAAGTAATGTTCGCCTTGCTTTAGGGAGTGATGATCCCTTTACGCACAGCGTAGAGGACAATCTCGGCAGTGTTGTGTAATCCGAGCTTCTGCATGAGATTTGTGCGGTGCGTCTCGATGGTGTGAGGGCTCAAGTTCAACACCGTGGCGGCTTCTTTGTTCGACTTGCCTTCCGCCAGGAGCTGAAGGACCTCTCGCTCACGTTCCGTCAGCAGCTCATACGAATCCTGAATTTTGCGCTCTCTCATCAGACTCAAATAGTCTTCGAGGAGTGTTTGCGCAATGGATGGCGAAAAGAACGGCCGGCCCGTCGCGACGGACCGGATGGCTCGCTCGATATCTTCGTCGGCGTTGTCTTTCAGCAGATATCCGCGGGCGCCCGCGTCCAGTGCGCGAACAATATAGCTCTCATCGGTATGCATGCTCAGGATGATGACGCGGATTCGCTCGTTGTCGCGAATGATCTGCGCCGCTGCGTCGAGACCGTTCAACAGCGGCATGCCTATATCCATGATGACAATGTTCGGCTCGAGCGACTTCGCCAGTCGCACAGCCTCACGACCGTCCGACGCTTCTCCGATTACCTCGACATCCGAAATGCGATCAAGCAGAAGTTTCAAGCCGGTCCGAACGATCCCGTGATCGTCCGCGATCAGGATGCGTATCATCGTGAGTTTTCGGCATCTCCTTTGGCACCGGACGCGGCAGTCGGATCTCTAGTCTCGTTCCCGAGCCTAGGCTCGATATTAACCTGACGTGCCCGCCCAGTTCGCGGACTCGTTCTTCCATGCCGAGTAGACCAAGACCTTTTTGA
>DASQLD010000011.1:0-28941 GCA_035630195.1 Bryobacteraceae bacterium | reverse complement strand
CAGCCGGACGACTGAGTAAGTGCGTCCGGAGACCGGTTCGCGTAAGGGAAAGATACTCAGGTCAACGATGTCATAACCGCTCGAAGGCGACGTCGCGGAAGTCTGCATCGCGATCGATTGCGTCAGCCTGTGCCTTCTGATGTGCATGGCTTTTCTCCAAGGGTGGTTCTGGAGCGGAATACTATCACACGCCGAGCGGCTGAATTCAGCTTGTGTGGCGTCGAAGAATATCGGGCAGATTACCGGAGAAGGCAGACCGCGCTATGACGCTGTTGTAGCCAGCTTCCTGCGCGCGCTGTCTAAGATCAATCTGAACATGTGAGACGAAGCCAATGACCGGTACGTCAGGATGATCGCCCGCCTTGAGTCTAGAGATAAGCGCGATCGGATCGATGGTGGCGCAATTGAGATCGACAATGATCAGGGACGGGTTATCGCTAAGGCTAGCAACGGCCGCGTCCTCGGTTTTGACGAACAACGCGCGGGCTCCTGCGCGCTTAGCCGCGTCTGCGATCTTGACTGTAAAGAAGAGATCCTCAATGACGGTGACTACAGTTTTGATCGATTCTGGCATGGCGCTCTCGTGTTTCCGCTAGGCGTAACGTTCGTCGATACTGAGCGCGCGCCACCAGATGAACAGGCACAACAAGTGAGTTGCAACGATAACGATATTTCCGGCCGCGCTGACTTCATAGGACACACGCATCTGGCGAAGCGCCTGACCGATTGCCTCACCTGTCATTTGCAAGCCCAGACCGCCGGCGATCAGCAATCGCTGCGGGTCGCGTACCTGGCTCCTGGCACACAAAAACCAGACGATCAGGTTGAGAACCCCGGTGAAAAAACTGAGGTTGCGAACCACAGTCGTCATCCAGGTGTTCAGGTTCGGGGAGTAACAGGCGGCTACCGAGCCGAACCAGATTGCTGCCGCGCTCAATCCCATCCATCTAACCATCGCATTTGTGCGCCGGTTGACGGGCGCTACGTGTATGGCGAGGGACACGACAAGAACAAATAATATCGATTGTCTCACCAGTTCTGCGGACCAATAGTAGTGACGATAACCAGGGGAGGTTCCACCAATTATCTGAACCACCAAGATATCCGCTACAGTTGTTCCCAACAAACAGACAATATAGACGTAAAGCGTTGGAAAGTAACGCCCTGCTCCCTGGGACAAGGTTAGGATCAGCATAATCTGCAGTCCGAGACCTATGGCCCAGAACGCCCATTGTAGGAAAAATAGCATTCAGCTTCGCGAAGTTGATGGCTTGCGACTATTCTACGGTATCCATCGTCAGGGTACGACGAGAAATACGTAGTCCAAAATTTTTAACTGAACTTATTAAATAGTACTAGCTTCGTAGTGCTCGGTAGTACGACAGGTTCGTTCCGCCTGGAAGATCTTCTTCATCGATCGGGGGGAAGGTGGGACCGGAGGCTAGGTTCGTTCCGCCTGGCAGATCTTGTTCATCGATTGGCGGGAAAGTGGGACCGGAGGCTGCCTCGTACTCCATCATGACGGACAGGCTTGTCGGAGCGGCGAAATCCGTGATTGTTTCGGATTGTGAAAAAACTCCAGCGGCGAAAAGCGCGGCAGATGCAACAAGAAGTGTAGAACTAGCGAATAGGGTTTTCATTATCGGGTCCTTTGTTTTGTTTTTTTACTTGACTATCGATTAACTGCAACGCTGTCGAGAATTTCAGGCTGAGAAAGAACTATCGTTGTGGTCCGATCATTTGAGGACGCGCTCATAAACGTGGCGGCGAGAAAAAGAGCGGCCGTGAGGGCCACTGAGATGCGGCTTGCAAGCAATTTTGTCATGCTATTCTCCTTAAGTAATGTAAAGTACAAGTTGGTACATCCCGTACCGAAGTTCTAAAGCTCTAAGCTGAAGAACTGGCGTACTTAGTAAGCTGTTTTCTCTAACTTACGGCGAAAAGTACCAGCTTGACTATAAGGGGACTACCCGCGTTTGGTAAGGATTATAGCCCTAAAAATATGGCCGGGGGAAGTACTTAGGTTCTAAATAGGAAGGAGGTTACAACTAAGAGCCGAAGACCTTGGAGCTTTCCGAGACGCCTTCGAAACGCGGCAAATGGGTGGACCTGCGGCGCTCTCCCCACTCGAGACGCATGTCATTTGTGACCTCGTCGAGCATCTCGGACGTGGCTGTTCGCGATGCGTCAGCGAATGCGTTCAACAGAAGATTATCGCAGATCGCGTTGATTAGTCTGGGGATACCTTGGGATCGGCGATGGATCTCGGAGATCAGTTCGGGAGAGATGACAGTCTGATTTGGCATGCCGGCCGTTGTAAACCGGCTATTGATGTAGTTCGCCGTGTCCTGCTCGTTGAAAGGACTAAGGTTGTACCTTAGAACAATCCGTTGTTTGAGATTTCGGAGATTCGGCGCGTCCAGCTTGCGATCGAACTCAGGCTGCCCGGCCATAATGACTTGTAGCAGCTTGCCGCGACGATTTTCTAGATTGCCAAGAAGCCGGATCTCTTCAAGCACTTCCCACTCGAGATTGTGGGCCTCATCGACAATTAGAACCGCCGTGCTGCCCTTTTCCGCTTGCGACAGCAGCATATCGTTTAATGCGGCTAGAATCTCCGGCTTAGATTTTCGGTTGCACTGTAAATCGAAATCCCAGGCGACCATTTCCAGAAATTCAGCGCTTGTAATGCGAGAATTAAATACGACCGCAAACTGGACAAGCTGCTGACTTAAATAGTCGCGTAGGCACTCGAGCATAGTGGTTTTGCCGGTGCCGACTTCTCCGGTGAGCACAATGAATCCCTTGCGTCCCTGGACACCATAAATGAGGTTTGAAAGAGCCTCTTCATGCTGCTCGCTCCGATACAAAAAGGAGGGGTCGGGACTAAGGCTGAACGGATCGCCTTTGAAACCAAAGAAGACCCGGTACACGCTTTGCGTTTGGCTCACGTTACATGGATTTTACCACGCGAGCGTTACCGCCACGTTAGTTTGCGCGCAGAAACCGGTTGTTTTCGCGCTCGTGTCCGATCGTTGTAATCGGTCCATGTCCGGGATAAACCATTGTATTTTCAGGCAGTTTTAGGAGCTGGTTGTGAATCGAGGCGAGGATCTGCCTACTATCGCCCCCGGGCAAATCGGTGCGTCCGATGCTCTCACGAAAGAGTGTGTCTCCGGCTACAAGTTTGCTTTCGGAGGGGATCCAAAGACACACGCTTCCTTGCGTATGACCCGGTGTGTGAAGCACGTGGAAAGTCGCGGCGCCAAGCTGAATTTGGAGACCGTCCCGCAGTTCTGTATCGATGGTCGTCTGCTCAGGAGTCTCGACCCCCAACCAGCCCGCTTGCATGTCGATGTTGTCGTAGAGGATCTGGTCCAGAGAGTTCATGAACACGGGAGCGCCGGTGAGCGCCTTGAGTTTGGCGGCTCCGCCGATATGGTCGATATGCGCGTGGGTGATGACAATCGCCTGGCAATGGAGGCCCGATCGCGCGAGCGCCTGTTCTATCACCGCAATGTCGTCGCCGGGATCGACGACGATGGCTTCTCGGGATTCAGGGTCGCTAAAAATAGAGCAATTGCACTGTAGGGGTCCGACGGGGAAAATCTCATGAATCATTGGAGTTGTTGTGTCGCTCTACGTTTTTCGTCGCGCAACGCTCGACGTTTTTTGTCGCGCAACGTTGTTGCGCTCTACAATGATAAGCGTCTATGAGTTCCTCTTCCTACGACGCGCTCCGTGACCGTGCTGCATGGATTGATCTGACCGGACGTGGCAAGCTTCGCGCAACCGGGGAGGACAGAGCTCGCTTGCTTCACAGCATGACGACCAATGATATCCAGGCTCTTGTTCCGGGCGAGGGTTGTTACGCATTCTTTCTGACGGCGCAGGGCAGGATCCTCGGTGACGCGAATATCTTTTGTATGACGGACTACCTACTGATCGACACCGAGCCTGAGATCAAGCAGCGTATTTACGAGCACCTTGACAAGTACATCATCGCGGACGACGTCATGCTACATGACTTCACGAAGGACTATGCCTCCATCAACGTAGAAGGCCCCGGAACGGAAGAAGTCCTGAAGTCATTGCATATTCCGGTAGCTCACGCGGCGTGCTCGATTGCGGAATGGTCGCACTGCGAGGTGGCGCATATCAGCTATACGGGGCAGGTTGGTTATTCGTTTTTTGTCCCGTGCGAGCACAAGGCGGATCTCGTTGCGAAACTAGCCGCCGCGGGTATACCGGAAGCGGACTTGTCGACGGCTGAGGTTGTCCGCATCGAAAACGGCAAGCCGAAGTACGGAGTGGACATCACCGAGACGACACTTCCCCAGGAAACACAGCTAATGCATGCCGTTCACTCGTCGAAGGGCTGCTATCTGGGGCAGGAGATTGTCGAGCGCATCCGATCGCAGGGTCGAGTGAACAAGGTGATCGCGCCGATGGAGATTGATGGAACGGTCCCGCCAACTGCCGGAACCAAGGTTGAGACCGCCGGTAAGGACGTCGGTGTGGTCACGTCCGCGGTGTTCTCCGCTGCGCGCGGTAAGGTTGTCGCGTTGGGCATCATACGCGCCGAGGCGATAGGGCAACCGCTTACGATCGCTGGCGCTGGTGCAATAGCTGGTCGAGCAGGGAAGTAGGCACATTTGCCTGGCCTAGTTGTACGGAGGGCTTGTTCGCTCCGTGAAAGTCGGAGCCTCCGGTGACGCGCATTCCGTGCTTGCCAGCGTAGGAAAGATAGCGCTGGACGTCGGCAACCTCGTGGTCCGAGTGATACGCTTCGATGGCATCGAGTCCATCGCGGACAAACCCGGCGATCAGGTCTTCTTCTTCGGCAAGATCGCGTTTGCCCAGTCGAATCGGATGCGCGAGTGATGTGACGCCCCCGGCATCCTTGATCCGTCGAATGCCCTCCGCCAGGGTCGGTTCTTCGCGATCGACATAGCCGGGCGCCGACTCGTCCAAATACAGACGGAACGCCTCAGTGCTATTCGGCACGTAGCCCTTCTGGACCATGAGCCGAGCAAAATGGGGTCGACCCGCGAGGCTGCGTCCGAGAGCTTCGACTTCCTCGATCGTTACATCGACGCCCATTGACCGGAGCTTAGCAGCGAGCCGGATATTCCGATCCCGTCGCGCCGCTTGCATGGCGCCGAGCCACTCCTCAAAAGCGGCGGTCGGCGGATCGGAGCAGAAGTATCCGAGCAGATGCACGGTTTTGCGGCTCGGTTCGTAGATCTTGGTGCTGAGTTCGATTCCGCAAATGAGCCGCAGTCCGGTTGCTTGCGCCAGAGGCGCCGCGATGCGGTAGCCCGCCAGTGTGTCGTGGTCGGTAATGGCAAGCGCGTCGAGGCCGATTTCCAGGGCCGTGTCGATCAACTCTGCGGGTGTGTAGGTGCCATCTGACTCGGTGGTGTGGGAATGCAAGTCAATCATGCGATGAGCCCCAACTCTTGGAGCTTTGTCCATACCTTCTCGACACTATCCTCGACGCCTTCCTTCGATGAATCGATTGTGACCTCAGGGTGATTTGGCGGCTCGTACGGGTCGGAGACACCGGTGAAACTCGCAATCTCGCCGGCGAGAGCTTTTCGGTACAGTCCCTTCACGTCTCGATCAGCGAGAACTTCGATGGGGCAGTGCACGTAGATCTCGACGAAATTCGCGATGCTGCGCCGAACTTCCTCCCGGACGTCGCGATATGGTGAGATGGCCGCTACCAAGGCTATGACGCCGTTGCGACTCAGTAGTTCGCTGACGAATCCGATTCTTCGCACATTCGTGTCCCGATCTTCTTTGCTGAAGCCAAGACCCTTTGATAGGTGCGTGCGGACGACGTCGCCATCGAGGAGTTCCACTTTGGCTCCCGATGCCTTCAGACGTCCAAAAATTTTTTCGGAGATGGTGCTTTTCCCGGCCCCGGACAATCCGGTAAACCACAACGTAAAACCTTTATGCTGCATTCGAACTATCTAGAATCTCACGGATGAGCACATCGACTGTACGCATGGCCTTGCCGCCTGGTGTGAAATGCAGCCCGCACTCCTTTGCGACGCCTGATTCCCACCACCATCTGCCTGCTCGTTCGTCCTCTCCGGGCTCTGTGGCGCGGCTGCATGGCGCGCATCCGATGCTCGTGTAGCCTTTGGCGTACAGAGGATGGCGTGGAACATTATGATGGGCGGTATACGCCTCGACATCCTCGGAAGTCCAGTCCACAAGGGGGCTGATCTTGACACGGCCTTGGTCGGTAGTGATTTTGTCCAAAGACTCGCGGGTGTCGGACTGAGAGCGTCGCAATCCTGTCAGCCAGGCGTCGAATCCTGCGAGCTTCCGGTTCAACGGCCGAACTTTGCGGAAGTGACAGCAGGCAGTCCGTAGGGGAACGGATTCGTAGAAGAGATTCGGACCGTATCTTTCGACCATGGCTCCAGTTTCCGCAGGGTCGGGAGAGACAACTTCCACGCTTACACCATAGTGTGCCCGAACGAGCTCGATCATGTCGAAGGTTTCGGCGGGTAAGCGACCAGTGTCAAGTGTAACAATTCGCACGTCTTTCGACCTGCGGGACGCCATATCTACGATAACCATGCCTTCGAGTTGAAAGCTGGTAACGACCGCCAAGCGGTCGCCGTAGGTAGCTATCGCCCAGTCAACTATTTCTTCTGCAGTTGCGTTTTCGGAATGTGGGACAACGATCAAACGGGGAATCTTCCCAAACTTGATAGAGATTAGGGTACTTGATTCGATGATATCACTGGAAACTCGAAAAAAGAGTTACCAACCCTGACCCGGAGGGCTCCATTCAAAGGCTTACCTGCGAGGGTGTAAAAAATGGCCCCGTCTGTCGACTGTCCGGGCGCGATTTTGGTTTGGACAAAGGCTATTGCCGACGCCGCCGCAGCGGCCCTGACCTTGGTAGACGTAAATTCGGCCAAGGCGCTCTGACGGCGATACTCGAAACCGTTGGTTGCTTTGTAGCGACTATTTCCGTAAATGCTGCTTTCATAAGCGGTAATTAGCTTGATTACGTCGCCTTTACTGGCCCGGTCAATCAGGGAGTATACGACGGTTCTGGCTGGCAGAGCGGGCGCTTCCATTCCCCCTTCCGGACGGTAGAGGAAATCTTCGGGACGGATGGTGTAAGGGATCTTTCCCCCGTTCTGAATGGCGACTTGAACGACGGTGTAATCGCGAACTTGGGTAGACAGGGGCGCGATCATAATCGTGAGCCCGTCTTTGGTTAGGGCCTGATATTTTAGGCCGCCGGATTCGAATTCAATGACTTGCGCGTTGGCGTTGACTGACAGAAGCACAGTAGCTAACACAACAGCCAACGGTGCCACTCGCCATAGCCGACCCATAACACCATCATAGTGTGCTTGCTCGTTTTAAGCGCTGGAACGCATCTTTTTGGATCAGAGAGCGGAAACGCTGCTCGGATCGCAGCGGTTGCAGGCGAGGGTCAAGGGGGGCAAATAACAATGAATCTTCTCGGGCTTGCCAGCCCCGTTCCAGCGAGGTCAGGGCCTCGTCATACCGCCCAAGCGCTGTATAGATAATCGCCATAGACGTATAGGTCAGCCGCCCGCGCCCGAGTTGAGAACGCAGTTCATGCAGGATAGCCTCGGCTTCCGCTTTGCGACCGGTGCTCGCGAACAGATGTCCCAGCGAGGGCTCATTCCAAGGATCGTGGGGTTGGAATGCCAAAGCGGAACGAAAGATCTTCTCTGCTGCCGCCTGCTGGCCTCTTCCCTGCAATGACAATCCTTGGACCCATAGACTCATGGGATACGCGGGCATCTGATTGGTGAGTGCGGCTGCAGCCTGCGCTTCGGTGAACGCCTGTTCATGCTGTCCGGACTGATACAACATGACAGCGCGGCGAATTCGAAAGGCAGCCGCTGCCGGCTGCAGTTCAATAGCGCGATCGACTTCGAATCGTGCCTCGGCCATACGACCTTGAACGCGCAACACATCGACATAACGCTGCCGTGCTGCAGTATTTCGTGGATCGAGTTCGATCGTCCTTCTGCATGCGGCCTCGGCCCCGTTTATGTCCCATTCTCGAAAGAAGAGGACCGATGTCAGGACAGTCCACGCTTCGACGAGATCGGGTTCGAGTTGAATTGCGCGCTGCGCTGCCGCCTTGGCTTGCAGGAGCCGTTCGCGCGGCTGGTTGCCTCGCATTTCATACTCCCACTCCGCAGCTTCTGCGAGTCCCGCCCAACCTCTCGCGAAATGGGGCCGGCGGACGGTCACTTGTTCGTACAAGCGAACGGCTTCCGAAATAGTCGGCGGCAACTTGTCCGGCACACCATCCTTCAGTACCGGGATTCGCAGTAAGTCGCTAGCCCGATGGTACATTTCCATCGTCTTAGAGTCGACTTCGTCGGCCGTCACATCTCCAGCCAACCTTTTGCTAAGACCAGACACAATGCGCGCGGAAACGGCATTTTGCACGTCCGCTAAGTGTTCGGCGTTATGCTCGAAACGGTCTGCCCAAAGATGGTAGCCGTTGGTCGTATCGATCAATTGAGTCGTTATGACAATTCGGGACCCATTACTGCGCACGCTGCCTTCAAGGACCGCCCGTACGCCGTGTTCTTTCCCGAGACGATTGAGGTCCACGGTCTTGTTCTTGTATTGAGCCATGCCTGTACGTGCGGGTACGCGCAAGCTAGTGTTACGGGCAAGAGTCGTTGTCAAATCCTCCGTGAGCCCGTTGACGAAACGCTCAGTCGATGGACTGTCACTTAGATTGACAAACGGGAGCACGGCGACGGAACCGACGAGCGGCGATCCGGGTTTCGTGTGGGTAAGAGCGTATGTACCCATCGCGATGCAAAATAAGACGAGTGAGGTCGCCGCAAGAATATGGGAACGGCGCAATCGCTTATTTAAAGGCGCTTTAGGGGAAGGCTCCGGCTCGGCTAGCTCTGTGAAGACCGGCGCGTAACCGCCTTTCGGTAATTCGATTCGAACTTGGTCCACCGCACCTGTCGAATCGTAGTAGCGGCGAAGTCTTGCGCGAAGGCGCCCAGCCTCGACCCTAACAGTCGAATCCACCTGTGGATTGTAGTCTGGGCGGCGACCATAGACCTCGACGGCGACGAGGGATTCCTTAATCTGATCGCCCGCGCCTGATAACGACATCTCGACGACGAACTGAAGAAACTGTGTCAAGCGGGGCGCTCCGGCGAACTCAGCGCTTGTTGTGATGCGCTCGAGATGGATCCGTACTAATGACTCGGAGGGCATGACTGTTTCCAGTTCAACGCGCGGAAATGTATCCGAATGGCTCAGCGCTTCGGCAAGAAATCTCGAAGTAACGTGTAATCTCCTCGGGACAACTGTCGCTAACGTTATCTGCGGCACAAAAACGGCGCGAGAGTTGAGCAGATCGCACTGCTGTGCGACACAAATCACCCAAAGGAATTCAACAAATGAAACTCAACTTGATCGCCTTACTTGTTGCAGGAACGCTAGCCGCAACGCTGCAACCTGCCTTTGCCCAGATGAACAGCAACTCTCCGGAACGGATTGAGTTTACTGTAGACGTGGCCGAAGACATGAATCTCTTCGCAGAGTCGCATGTACCTACCGGTACGGAACCGCTGCGGGGATCCTTCTTCATTACCGAAGGGAAGATTTTTACCGCGGGTACGATTCCGAGCACGAATGGAGAACAGTTCGATCCCAATAGCATCACGGGGTCGATCGGTACGTGGTTCTGCAAGGGAACATTCCTCGTCCGTGGGTCTGTCTTTGACAAGTCGAAGTTGGCAGTGATGTCGGACCAGATGTACCTGTTTCCGAACGACCAGCAATCGATTGCGACGACCGGCACGGAGGGGGCAGGCGTTACGGTTCGGCCGGTCATCGGCGGGACGGGACAATACGCCGGCTATACCGGGGAGCAGCGCCAGGAATTCCTCGGATTTAACAAAACCGGTGGCGTTAATTTGCGTGTCACCATCAAGCTCCGCAAGACGACTAACTTCCGCTAGGCTGAAGAACCGGGAGGTCCCCATGAAGCGATTTTGGCGAAATACATGGGTGGTCGCGATGACTGTGTCGGTGTGGCCATTGGTCACACCGGCGCAGATCGGTAGCGAGAAAGCCATCCTGAAGCATCTCCGTGATGGAGAAGAGTTCGAGATCGAGCTCGACGCGCTTTTGAAACACGGCGAAGCGCTGTTCAGCGCCGCGTGGACGATACAGGAAGGAGGCGGCCGGCCGCTCACAAAAGGTACCGGCGCGGCGCTGTCGGATCCTTCCTCGCCATTGGTGTTTCCGCGCAATTTTAACCGGATCTCCGCCCCCGATGCGAACTCCTGTCTGGGGTGTCATGCAGTGCCTCGTGTCGGCGGCGGCGGTGATGTGGTTACCAATGTATTCGTGCTTGGGCAAAGATTCGATTTCGCAACTTTCGATGCAGCCGACCCGAGCGCGACCCGGGGTTCGCGCGATGAGCTGGGCCGGTTGGTGTCGCATCAGTCCATTGCAAACGAACGAGCGACCGTCGGGATGTTCGGCGCGGGTTACATCGAGATGCTTGCGCGGGAGATGACGACCGATCTTCAGACTCTCCGCGACTCGTTAGCGCCTGGACAGTCGGTGGCGCTCGTGACAAAGGGAGTGAGATTTGGCGTTCTTTCCCGCTTCACTGATGGCCGTTGGGACACAAGCAAAGTTGAGGGACTGCCCGCATTCAGCCTGACGACTCAAGGAGCGTCCTCTCCGCCGAATCTGATCATTCGTCCATTCCATCAGGCTGGCCGAGTAGTATCCCTGCGTGAGTTCAGCAACAACGCCTTCAATCATCACCATGGCATCCAGTCGACAGAACGATTCGGCTCGAACACCGATCCCGACAGAGATGGGTTCGGCGACGAGATGACGCGGGCCGATGTGACGGCTGTGAGCTTGTTTCAGGCGGCTCTTGCGGTTCCGGGGCGCGTTATCCCTCGCGATCCTGCGGTAAGGCAGGCGATCCGGCTTGGCGAACAGAGATTCGCTTCCATCGGCTGCGCGACTTGCCACACTCCGAGTCTTCCGCTTTCGGCCAAAGGCCGCATCTACACTGAACCGAATCCATTCAATCCAACCGGAAATCTGAGAGTGGGAGAAGCGCCTACGTTCAGCATGGATCTCTCTGACCCGAGACTTCCGCAACCGCGTCTTCAGCCTGATCGCTCAGGGATTACCCATGTACCGGCTTTCACCGATCTTAAACTGCATGACATTTGCAATGGTCCGGATGATCCGAACGGCGAGCCTCTCGATATGCAACACGCGGCGGGATCGCAGGATTTCTTCGCGGGTAACCGGAAGTTTCTCACGAAGCGGTTGTGGGGATCGGCAAGCGAGCCGCCTTACTTTCATCACGGCAAGTTCACGACATTGCGTGAGGCTGTGCTCGCTCATGCAGGCGAAGCGCTCGAATCACGCAAGGCCTTCGAGGCTTTGCTGCCGCACGAACATGACGCGATCATCGAGTTTTTGAAGAGCCTTCGGATACTGGAGCCTGGCGCAAAGGCTGTCTCAGTGAGTCATCGCATAGACGACGTAGTTGGTCCCTAGACGGATGGCCTCGGACGAAAAACGTTCGGGGTAATCCGGGACATCGGCGAACTCCCAGCCATCACCGATATCCATGTTGAAGCTGATGGCGACCATGATTCTGCCTTTCGAGTCGCGAATGGCGCGCCAATGAGGCTGGGAGCCGCCGCGCTCAATGCCTGATCCGTGGACGACATTGGCTCCGGGAACACGGATGCGATTCTTCATATTGAACACAACATGGAACGCCGGATCGGAATCCTCGAGATCCATAGCCTCGGCTCCGGGATCGATCTGGCGCATCCCACTCATGAAGATTTCCCACTCGCGCTCATTGTGGAAGTCATCGACCATGAGGAACCCTCCGCGATCGAAGTACTTGCGCAGGCGCGCCGCCTGGTCTGAGGATAACCGCCAATCGCCGACAGACACGGCGAAGAGAAACGGCAGATCGAAGATCTCATCGCTATCGATGTCGATGATTGTTTCGATGGGCTGTACATCGATCCGGGTAAGCCGTTGCAGGATGCCGATAAAGAGTCTGTCTCCTTTGTTGGCATCGATACCCCATCGGGCGTAGGAGCCTCTGCCGTCCAGCGGCGAACGGTAGCGAAGGCGGCCTAACGCGAACTCGCCCTTTCGTCCTACGTCAGGAGGATCGTCCATCGGATCCTGCATCTCATCTTCATAACGAGCCCAGATGCGGTCGCGGATCTGAGTGAGGCCTGCTACGGCAAAAATGCCACAGATCACTACGATCGCGCAGACAGCCCGCATCATTCCAGCCTACACGTATTGTTACCATGAAGTTTCGATATGAATGATCAAGCTACGGACTTCGCGCCGGTGTCGGAAGCGATCACGCGCGGAATTCGTGTCGAGGTTCTGTCGCGCTATTCGCCGGAACACTCGAAACCACATCAGGGTGTATGGGTCTTCCAATATACGATTCGCATTACGAATCAGGGATCTGAGTCAGTGCAACTACTCAATCGACACTGGTTTATTACGGACGCCCTCGAAAACGTGAAAGAGGTTCAGGGTCCGGGCGTAGTCGGAGAGCAGCCGGTGATTGCGCCGGGTGAATCGTTCAAATACACATCCTGGAGTCCGCTTAAGACTCCTACCGGGGTAATGCGGGGCACGTATCAAATGGTGCGCGGAACGAGCGACGAGTTCGATGTTGAAATTGCGCCCTTCGGTCTGAAGGCGCCTTACACAATTCACTGACGGCGATCCGGTGTCAGGTATCGCTTGAGAAATTCGATGGTGGCAGCGCCGTCGATCCTGTGCGGGCCTTCGAAATACGCAATCGAAGTTAGGTCTCGAATGCCCTGACGCTGGTAATAACGCGCCACCTTGGCATATTCATAGGCGACCCACTCGTCGATTCCCACGCCATCGGCGTGCCCCCGCTCGACCATGAACGGACGCGGAGCCGTTAACATCGCCATCTCGGCATGGCTCGCTATGTGCGCGATATCGAACTCGAAGATTTCGTACTCCTTCGTGAACATGTAGCTGTAGGGCTCTTTCGTCGTAGTCAGCTTCCGGATCCACTCGTTGAAGTTACCCGAGCAAATGGAAACCGCATAGGCGTCTACCAACGGGGGCACTCTCAGCGCGGTTGTCCCTCCGTAGGAGAGCCCGTAGAAGCCGACGCGCTTGGGATCGACAAAACTAAGTGATTGCAGCCACTCGACAGTTCTTTCGTGTTGTCGCAGGATAAACGAAAACATTGTCAGTCCCAAGGGGTTTGCGAGACGGTTGATTGGGCGAAAGTCGTGAATGTATGGATTCTGGGGGAGGTAGACGACAAAGCCTTCGTTGATGAGACGCTGACCGATGTTCTGATACACATCGAATGCGCGACCGGTCTTTTGGTTGAAGAGATCCTGCGGGCGTCCGTCGAGCCCATGCTGCATGACGATGGTGGGCAGCTTCTCGCCATGCTTCACGTTCGAGGGGATCAGCAGGACGCCATAGGCTGGGACGCCGGGAGCGGCGTCGAGCGCTACCTCATAGCCTCGCCAGTTTGGACCCGGCTGAATTTCTCGAGTTCGTGGGCGAAGCGTCGTTTTGTCGACTGGGAGTTCTCCAAGCAAATCTTGACGAAGCCTTCGTGCTACTTCGGATCTGTCCTTTGTCCACGCTTTCGCGCGATGCCGGTCCGATGCCTCGACGATTTGCGCGCAGAATGCTTCGATCTCGCGGATCGCTCGCTGTTGACGACCATTCGAGGTTCGCACAGGGATGTCGACTGCTTTCACCGGGCTGGGTGTGCCTCCCATCGCGGTAACGAACTGGCCTATGTTGCCGATCTCCGCGTTGCCGGCTCTGTGAACTTCTGTCTCCACGCTTGAGCGATCGATCGGACGCAGTGCTCCGGGAGTCGAACCTGTCGCAGTTTGTACTGTGGGCCCGCCGGCAACATCAATAATCAACCGGCGTGGCGCGATTAATGAGGCGAGCTCGGCATCACCGAAATCGCGCAGCAGTCCGAATACGTTGCGGTAGATAGGTTCCTGCCATAGATTCTCACGGGGTCCAAAGTACCCCGACACGCCAGCTACTCGAATGCGATTGTCAATCGCTGCAGCGTAGAGGGCTATCGCGCCGCCTTCCCCATAGCCCCAGACGCCGACCGGTTTGTCCTTGGCCCAGTCCACAGCGGCCAGGACTTTCTGGATTTCTATTCCCAGAACATGACGACCGAGGGGATAGGTCATCCGATACAGCCACTCGCGATGCGGCTGGTTCGTCATTCGTATGTCTGGATTACCCGAATAGGTGTCCTTGCGATTGATTAAAGCGGGCGCTAGCACTGTGAAACCCGCGGCGGCAAGTTGTTGCGCCGGTTCGAACTGTTCCGGCTCTTGATCGGCATCCGGGATTGCGATGATCAGGCCGCGCGAGGGCCGCGTTGGTTCGAGCAAGATTCCTTCTGCGTTGATACCACTCACTGCGGGCCAGCGAACTGCTTTGACAACATAGCTCCCAGTCTGAGCGAGAATCGGGGAACTTTCCCGTGAGGCGAAAGTCTCTAAGTCGTGGAACGATACTCGTTGGTCGACAACGCCAAGGATCTGGCGGAGCCGCGCTACGGTGGGCCTTCTATCTTTGACCGAAGCGCGTGTCCCGCCAAGGAGGTAATCCTTGATGCGATTGACCATGTGTTCTGCGGGGTCGCCGGCGATGTCGAATGGAGCTGTTCCGTCGAGCGCAGCCGCGTACAGCGCTACGGTGGACCACAGCAGCAGGACTGCGCGACAAAAGAGCATCACGTTTCGGTCCGACGCCGAGAGCCGTTCCATCGTACGCGGCGGCCGCTGCGCAGAGATTCAAGGGCCATCACCAGAACGATGTTGGTGGCGTGTCCCATCTCGACAGTTGCATTAGGTTCCTGCCTCGTCTTAATGCAGTCGAGAAAATTGCGGATATGATCTCGGACGGCGCGATTGAAACTGCCGGGTTGACGAATGTTCACCGAAGGTTTCATGTCCAGATCCTGAGACTCAGGGTAAAGCACATATCCCTCGCGGCCCACATCGAGCCGCGCAGCCGAGCCGTGAAATTGCGCTAGCTGATCGTTCGTGCTTTTATAGCGCATTGCTTTATAGCCGATAGTGAAGGTCGCCAGATAGTTATTCGGAAACTCCATAGCGATGGTGGCGGTCTCTGGTATTTCGGCGCCCTTTAGATTCACTTGGCCGCCGGTGCAGGTTACTGCCACGGGCTCACGCGAATCCATGAACCACTGGATCAAATCGACGATGTGCGCCGCCTGACCGATAAGAAGTCCGCCAGAATAATCCCAGAAGTAATACCAGTTGAAAAAGCGCGTTGCATCGACATCATGCTTCGGCGCGGTCCCTTGCCACTGATTCCAGTCGAGCTTTCCTTCCAGAGTTTTGTTCGTGAGTCCCGCCTGGTTGTTCAACCAATAGGATGTGACGAGACGAACGTCGCCAATCTTGCCCATCAGTTGACGGCCGTCTTGAAATAGCTGAGAGCTTCGCCTCTGCGTTCCCACCTGCACGACACGCTTTGTGCTGCGCACCGCAGCAATCACATCGAAGCCTTCTGCGATCGTGTGGCAAAGAGGCTTCTCGACGTACACATCCTTGCCGGCGTTAACCGCATCGATCACCATGCGGGCATGCCAGTGGTCAGGCGTGGCGACAACGACGGCTTCTATCGATGAGTCATCGAGCAGACGGCGGTAGTCGGTGTGGGGCCTAGCGCCTTCCGAAGCCGCTTTCAGACCGGCGGCAAGATTAGGCTCATAGACATCGCAAACGGCGGAGACGTTGGCTCCGATTTCCTTGAACTCGGATGCAAGAAGCCGCCCACGTCCTCCGCTGCCGATTAGCCCTACTCGAGGCCCCGTGGCGGCATTCATCACCGAAGGGGCAGCCGCAATCGCGGCCGAAGACATCAGAAACGATCTGCGACGCATGGGCACACTGTAACGCGCCGACGCTAGCGATGTCGAGAGCGAAGCGGTGTCGACTTGAAAGTGAAGTCTCCATTCTCGAGACAGCCATAGTGACAAAGGTGTGTATCGAGGCAGATCGTTATGGAATCGCCGTCGCCTTTGGCGCGCACGGCCAGTCCTGGCGTATGACCAACGATCTGGCGTAATGCCGGTATCGGCGCCATCTCGCTCCAATCCTGCCAAGTGATGCCACCAACCGATTGCCATCCACCACGGCTGACGCCCGCAGCGGCAAGGGAATGCATTTTTCCGTCATGGAGTTGGTGAAGGCATTCGCCGCAGAGCTTGTCGATCCAGGATCGATCGATTTGGCCATTTGAGCCCGAGAAATGCCTGTTCCATCCTGCGTGACTCAATAGCCATCCATCGACCCACGCGTGAAGTTTGAAGCTCTTCCAGTTTTCCTCATCGAGCACCTGCAGGATCTCTTGCCACTTGTCGATCGAAAAGCCGGCGCAGTCGAGACCGGGAACCGGGAAGCAATAGGGTAGATCGTGGTTGCCGTATAGAAACGTGAAGCCGGGAGTTCCAGCATGCGCACGGAGCCACTCGGCTGTACGGCGAGCGTCATCGGGAGTGTCGTTGAAATCATCGAAGTAGTCGCCCAGAAAGACGACTTCGTCAGAGCTTTCCGAGGTCAGGATCTCATCCACCACCCAAGTCTTGTGATGAATGTCCGGAATTACTAACGTCCGACCCACAATGGCTCTCCTAGCGATACAATGCAAACTTCAGGGGGCAACGAATGATTCAGCGCCTATTTCTCTTTCTTGTCCTTCTGGCCGTATCGCTTGCGGCCGCGCCTTACACCCGTATCGTCGCTTTCGGCGACAGCCTTACGGACAACGGCAATCTTTATGCACTCAGTGGAGGGACATATCCTCCAAGCCCTCCCTATTTCGGGGGGCGGGGAACGAACGGACCGGTTGCTGTCGAGTATCTGAGTACAGCGTTTGGAGTTCCACTCCTCGATTTTGCGGTATACGGAGCGACCACGGGTATCGGCAATATTCTTGACATGGGTACGCCGGCTTCCTCCAACGGCTTGCCTGGAGTGTTGACCGCCTACAACAACGCTCTTATGAACGGATTCTCCGTGAGTCCAACCGATCTTTATGTGATCCTCGGCGGGCCGCCCAATGATTTTCGGGCAAGCGGATTTTCGCTCGCCTCGCTTCAAACTGCGCTTACGAATCAGATCACTCTTGTGTCGCTTTTGCAGGCGCAGGGAGCGCAAAACATTATCCTTGGAGGGATCCCCGATCTCGGCCTGCTTCCATACACCTTGCAGCTTGGTCCAGCGGCTTCACTTGCGGCATCTCAGTTTTCGGCGCTTTATAACAGCGAATTGGCCGCCAACTTGCCAGCAGGAGTCAGATTCTTCGATACGTCGGCGGTTCTTTACTCCGCTCTTGGTGATCCGTCGTTCACCAACAAGACCGACCCTTGCTTTGATGGAATGAGTGTCTGCGCCAACCCGGAGCAGTACGTCTTCTGGGATGATTTTCATCCAACGACTCGCGTGCACGAGATTGCTGGACAGGCATTGGCGGCTACGGCGATTCCCGAACCTGCCGCCATCATCACAGTCGCGAGCGGCCTGGCGTTGATCGTCTTACGGCGCAGACGCGCATAGCCGTATCACTTAAACGTTGTACACGTGTCTGTAGTGTGGGATACTAGCCGCAACTTCGTTTGCAGGGTGTGAGAAATGGTTAGTCGCCCCGTTTGCAGTCATTCACCCGGCCGTCTCAATACAGACCAGGGAGCATAACTATGGCATCTAAGCTTTGGGTGTTTCTTGCGGCCGTTCTCTTTGCCGTCCCGGCCGCATTCAGTCAAACAGTAACAGGATCAATAGTGGGCACCGTTCGCGACGCGACTGGCGCGCCGGTCCCGAATGCGAAAGTTGTCATCGTAAATGAAGGGACCAACGCAGAGTTTCAAACCACAACGAACGACGCAGGCGATTACGCGGCTCCGGTTCTTCCCAGCGGTTCCTACAGCGTGAAAGTTGACGTTAGCGGCTTCCGACCTAATGTCGTGACAGCTCTGACCGTGCTGGCAAATAGATCGATACGGCAGGATATCTCACTGCAGGTCGGGCAACTCCAGCAGACCGTGGAAGTGGTCGCTGCCGCCCCCGTAGTTAATTCCGAAAACGCCACAATCGGAAACGTCATGCAGTCACAACAGATCACGACGCTACCGTTGAATGGCCGCATGCTTGATCGCTTGATCCGGATCTCGGCTGGGGTGACAACCGATTCGGCATCGAATCCTCGTGTGGCGGGTTCTTCGTATTGGGGTGGCGTTCAGTTCAACGTGGACGGCGCAGCTTTCAATGATCCCGGCAACGGTGGAGGAGCGTACTCCTATCGCCATGGGATGGCGACGCTGCCGTCGGTGGACACCGTTGCTGAGTTCAAGATGGATTCCAACAACCAAAAAGCAGAATATGAGGGCGCCGCATCCGTCACAATCGTGACGAAGTCCGGCACGAATCAGATTCACGGCTCTTTGTTCGAGTTCAATCGCAACAAAGCTTACACGGCCCGCAACTTTTTCGCCCCAACGAATCCACCGTTCAATCGGAATGAGTTTGGGTTTACTGTAGGCGGACCTGTTATCCGCGACAAGACCTTCTTTTTTGGCGGCTATGAAGGTCTGCGCGAAAGGTCCTCAAACACCTATACGCTGTCGGTTGCAACGCCCGCCATGCGCGCCGGAGACTTCACTGGTCTTCGACCTGTCATCGATCCGCTCTCTGGTTCGGCGTTCGCCAACAATCAGATTCCGTCGGGCCGTATCGATCCTCGCGCTAAGGCGTTAATCGATCGTGTTCAACTTCCCAATGGACGTGGTACCGGAGCCGCTGGAACGATCGCTAACCTTAGTTTGAATGTTCCCAACACTTTCGACATCAACCGGTACTTCGTTCGTATAGATCATCACTTTTCTTCGAAGGATCAGATCTCCGGGAATATCAATTCCTCAAAGGGCGAGCCTTATTTCGTCGCGCAGGCGTTCCCTTTGGGTTACGGTTCGTGGGAGAACGGCGGCTTCGATACGAAGGTTTTGAATCTCACCTGGAACCGTAACTTCTCGCCGACTGTGCTCAACGAGGCGCGCTTCGGGTACTTGTATCACGGCTCGATGCGGGTCGGGATGAACACTGATTTCGATCCACGAACTTTATTTCCGGATTTGAGCTCGCAACTTCCCTTGGGCGGATTACCCAATGTGAACATCAATAACCATGTCGCGATCGGGGACTACGGCGGGTCGGAACGTGGCAAGCAGTTCACTCGGCAAATTGTCGACAACCTGACCTTCATCCGAGGTCGCCACACCTTTAAGACCGGAATCAACATCTCGAACTTCCGAGTCTCCTCGCCTCCGGCAGCCTTCGGACTGCTCAGCGGAACGGCTCAGAATGCAAGTTTTGGCCGATTTGATTTTACCGGCCGTTTCACCAGCGGCGGTACGAATGCTGGGGCCGAACACGCCTTCGCTGATTTTCTGTTGGGCTTTCCAAACGCCACATATCGCTCCAGTCCTTCGGCAGTGAACCTCTTCTACAACACGACGTATGGCGCTTATCTACAGGATGACTATCATGTGTCTCCAAGATTCACTCTGAATCTGGGAGTCAGATACTTCCTGCAGACAACATGGAAAGAACGGGATCAGGCTCAGGCTAATTTCGATTTTGCCTCAGGTAAGCTTGTGATTCCGCGGTCGGATCTGCCGCCGCAAGCTGAGCCTCGTCTCGCATCGACGTACCCGATTGTTACCGACCCAAACTTTGAGATTCAGCGCGCAGACACGAACAACTTCGCACCTCGAATCGGGTTCGCTTTCCGTCCTTTCAGCGACAACAAGACAGTGATTCGCGGCGGGGCAGGCTTCTACTACAACATGCTGCCGGTGTACATCGGCTTCCGCCAGATGGGTTTCTCCAATCCGCCTTTCCTGTTGTCGGAAACCTTCGAATCGGCTCCGGGAACCACACCCTCGTTGACTCTTGCGCGGCCGTTTCCAGGAGCGGGCGCTCTTTCTCCGAATCCGGCAATTACGGCTGTCGAGAGCCAGATAAAGAACTCGGTTTCACAGCAATGGAACTTGACATTCGAGCGGGAAATCGTCGGTAATCTCGGGTTTCGCGCCTCTTACGTGGGGAATAAGACCTCAAACTTGCCGTTTTACAACGACAACATGAATGTGTCGCGACACCAGCTAGCCGGACCTCTTCAGCCGAATCGGCCATACCAACCTTGGTCTGACATCAATTACCTGCATTTCGCAGGGGATTCGACGCTGCATCAGCTTCAACTCGAGGCGATCAAGCGCTACTCGCACGGCCTGAATTTCCAGCTCGAGTATTCATGGAATCGATCTCTCGACAATACACCGATCGTCGGCGGCCCGCAGGACTATTACAACGCAGCAGCCGATCGAGGCAATTCTGACCAGATCCGGCGTCACATCTTCAGCGCCGCGTACTCTTATGAGCTTCCATTCGCGAAGGGAAAGCTCATCGGAGGATGGGTGGTTTCCGGTATCACCTACTTGCGGACCGGTCAGCCGTTCTCTGTAAGCTTCACATCCAGCGTCCAAGGCTGGCGTAGCGGCCGTGCCGATGTAAGTAACGTCGGCGCGCTATCACGGGATGAGCGGAGCATCACCCGATGGTTCGATCCGTCAGGATATTCAATTCCGGCGCCGTTTACATTCGGTAACTCATCGAGGAATCTGTTATTCGGACCAGGCGATATCGTCTTCGATGTGTCCTTGCTCAAGGAGACGAGAATTACCGAGCGCATTAACACGCAGTTTCGCGCCGAATTTTTCAATCTTCCTAATCATGCAAACTTTGGGAATCCTGGCGCCAATCTGTCTGTCCCGGGCTCGCTCGGACGAATCACTTCCGCCGGTGATCCCCGGCAGATTCAGTTTGGGTTGAAGGTGCTGTTTTAGCGCCTGTGTTGGAATTTATTCGCCGATTATCTTAACCAAAACGCGTTTGCGGCGGCGGCCATCAAATTCGCCGTAGAAGATCTGTTCCCATGGTCCGAAGTCGAGCTTGCCGGCCGTCACCGCAACCACGACTTCGCGACCCATGATCTGCCGCTTCATGTGCGCATCCGCATTGTCTTCGCCGGTTCGATTGTGCTGATACTGACTGGTCGGTTCGTGCGGAGCGAGTTCCTCCAACCACTTTTCGTAGTCGCGATGCAAGCCCGATTCGTCGTCGTTGATGAAGACCGACGCAGTGATGTGCATCGCGTTCACAAGGACAAGACCCTCAGTTATCGTGCTCTCTCGCAGACAGACTTCGACTTCCCGCGTAATGTTGAGAAAAGCCCTCCTTGTGGACGTTTCAAACCAAAGATCTTTTCGAAAAGACTTCATTCTAAGAGACGAGGAGAGACAGCGATAACAGTTTTTTCAAATACTCTTCGGTTGTTTGACGGTCCATACCCGTTGCCAAACTGAGGGCGTCAAGATCACGAGTACCGTCGAGAAATACAATCAGCCGTCGGGCGGTATCATCGTCCAGATCGACAGCCTGATGGCGCAGTGAAGTAACCCTTGCGCCCTCTTTTGCCTGATATCGCGCAAGCATGCTGACGGCCGGCCGTTCCGACGGCTTTGACGGATAGGGCCATGGGTGAGTATCAATTTCTAGTAGACCCGCCCCGTACATTTTCATCAGTAGTTCCGAAAGCATATCAATTGCCCCGGCATCGGGTTGGAGTAGCTTCTGCTGAGCACGTTCCAGGACTTCGGCATACTTCAGCCTTACCGGCCAAGCGTCGCATAGGACCGCGATCGCGGCCTTCACGAAGGGTTGGGCGACAGTTACGGACATGTTCCGCTGTCCGACGAAATCGACAGGGCTCTCGTCCGTATAGTCGGGCGGTGTCTTCGGAAGCAGGGGAACACCGAAATAAAGGACGTCGAAAGCGCCGGTCGACGCTTCTGGGAGTACCGTCAGATCCGAACGGCAAAGAAGAGTCTCACGCAGTCGACGCAATTTGAAAAAGTCGAGGTACTGCTCACGACGCACAGCGTCGTCGTGGATCTCCTCGAGGGCCGATCGCGCTTCCAGCGGTAGATCCTCATAGATCATCGTCGTGTAGTCCGCCTCGGCAAGGAATTGAAGACCATGACTGCGAGCTCGCTGGATAAAATCGTTAAACAGCAGCGGCTTCATGTCGGGGCTAAGGTCGTCGTGAAACGTGACCACCTTATTCCGGCGCACGATACGCTCCATTTCCGAGAGGATCGCCTTTGAGTAGGGGCTCTCCTCGCCTAGCGCTCGTCCAACCGCTTGGACAAGGCCCAAACCCTCGTTCACAGCGGTTTCCGGATCGTCCGTACCGATCGTGTGAAAGCGCATCATCTCCGCCATCATTTCGCGGACATGCCAGCCTGGGTACGTGTTGTAGCTGATGTAGGCAATGCCAGTGGGGGCCAGGACGCGCTCGCAAAGTTCAAGCATTTTTTCCTGGACTTCTCGAGGAATCCATGAGAACACGCCGTGAGCGATCACGTAATCGCATTCGCCGGGCCTACCGACCAGTTCGGCGACATCCGTATGTCGAAATGTGATGTTTTCTACGCCCGCCCGCTTTGCCAAGTCGGTTGCGCGAGCGATCGCTGTTTGGGAGATATCGATGCCGACGAACTGGCTTTCCGGCAGGTCTACGGCCATATTCACGAGGTTGGCGCCCTCGCCACACCCTATTTCAAGAACACGGCAGGTACGAATGTCTGGCGCATTGACTCCAAACAGGCGGCCGATCGCTGCCAAACGTCTTACATGTGTCTGCGTGTAGGTAGCGGTCGGATACGGCACTCGGTCATAGGCGGTGTCCATCCGTCTCCGAATTGTCTCATGCCTTTCGCTTTAAGGCTCAAGACTCCGCCACAGATACCAGCTTGCGATGGAACAGTATGGCCGCCAATTCGCCCCGATTTTCTCGATTTGCGCCGGGGACACGGGCTCTTTTAGCCCGTAAGCCTTCTGTACGGCATTTCGGATGCCCAAGTCGCCGCACGGCAGGACGTCGGGACGGCGCAGGGAGAACATTAAGAACATCTGGACGGTCCAGACACCGATTCCTTTCACCTGGATGAGGCTTGCCGTGATCTCGTCGTTCGTCATAGTCTCGAATCGGTCGAAAACGATATCCTTTGAAGCCGTCTTCTCGGCCAAATCCCGAACATAAGTGGCCTTTTGGGACGAAAGTCCAAGGGCGCGCGTCTCGTCGAAAGTCAGGCGGAGTACTTTTTTCGGTGTGAGCGGTTCACCTCCGGCCGCCGCCACAAAGCGTCCGAAGATTGTGGCGGCGGCTTTTCCACTCAACTGTTGATAGACGATGGCTCGCGCGAGGCTCTCGAAAACTGGCTCCGTGTACGGGATCCGACATGGTCCGATGCGCTCGATGATCGCTGCCATCACTGGGTCGCACCTCTTCAAATGTGTGATCGCTTTCTTCATGTGGAGCGTATGGCCTCTAGAAATTGGAACAACTTCGACCTCCGATGCATCACTCATTTTATGAGGAAGTCGCTCGTCGCCATACCCTTGTCTATCGTGTGCCTCGGCGCCTTGATCGCTCAGGAAGCCGAGACTGTTCTTAAGGTCGATGTCAACATAGTTAACGTCCTGTTCTCCGTTCGAGACAAGAAGGGCGCTCTTATCGGCAATCTTGAAAAAGACGATTTTGCGGTCTTTGAGGAAGGGAAGCAGCAGACCGTCAAGCACTTTACCCGCGAGAGTGATCTGCCTTTAACCATAGGTCTGCTTATCGACGTCAGCGGCAGTCAGCGGAACCTCATCGGCGTGGAAAAGCAGGCTGCTTCTGAGTTTTTTGGCAAGGTACTACGGGCGAAGGACATGGCGTTCCTCATAAGCTTCGGTTCTGAAGCTGAATTGCTTCAGGATTCTACGAATTCAGTTCGGCTTCTCAAAGCTGGCCTTGAGAACCTACGAGAGAACTCGGCCGTGGGTGGCTTCCAACCTGGGCCGGTGCCGACGATCGGGAAAACACGAGGCACGATTTTGTACGATGCGGTGTACCTGGCTGCCGACGAGAAGTTGAAGCGCGAAGTTGGCCGGAAGGCCATCGTCTTGATCACCGACGGCGTCGACATGGGTAGTCGTCAAACCCTACGAGAGGCGATTGACGCTGCCCACCGCGCGGACACCATCATCTATAGCATTCATTACCTGGATCAGGGCGCCTATGGCGGCTTTGGTATGGGCGGAGATGGAGACTTGAAGCGGATGTCCGAGGATACGGGGGGGCGCATGTTCCGTGTGGACCGCAAACACACTCTTGATGACATCTTCCGCGAGATTCAGGAAGAAATGCGCACTCAGTACTCGGTCAGCTACACTCCGACGAACGACGACGGCCCGCCATTCCGAAAGATCGAAATCAAAACGCCGAGTAAGAAAGATTTGAAAGTTCAGGCGCGCAAGGGCTACTTCGCGTCGTCTGCGCAGTGATCGTCTATTAGTTTGCGCGCTAGGGCCTCAGCGTCTACCTCATATTCGCCCGACTGAACGAGTTTACGCAGCCGCTCGATGTGGGCTTCGCGTTCCGGGGTCCCCTCGGTCTGCTTCCTCAGATTTTGCCCGAGTGCTCCCAGATTTATGGATGTCGTGGGGTCATCGGGTTGATCTGCCATAACATCAGGCTACCGTTTTTCTGGGGCTAACCGCCACTGCTCGTCGAAAATCCCGGCGACCATTACCTTGCCGTCCGACTTCCGAATCACAGCGTAATCGCCGAGGCGCGGATATAGAAGCGCGTTCGTGCCCTTAAATTCTCTCTCGCCGAACGTGAGCCCAGAATTTAGCACGACATAATGCTCCGGGTCCTGGGGGTTCGGATAGATCATAGCCAGCGTATGATCGCGGGCGGGGAATCGCTGCTCCGCCACAATGATGTCCTCACCGGACCATCGAACGGGCAACTTCTCGTTAATCTTCTTGATTGCCGGGTTCGTTTGCGGGTCACCGAACAGCACGACGGCCTTACCTTTCTGCGGGCTGCTTGCGGTCGGCAGGTCGGCGCGCATCCACTTTGCCCATTCCGCGCGAACCTTTTCCGGCGCATCTACGGCGACGAACGAATCAAGGAATGCATCGTCGATGGGACCTTGCAATCCATGACGCTTGCGTAAGCCTTTCCACGTTCCTGTACGCCACTTGCCATTGTCTTTGATGAAGCTTTTTCCACGCCCGGGCTTCTGCCCGTCGATCGTTGGACTCTCCTCGCGATCGAGCGTCAATGCGGCTACATTGCGTGTCTTCAGCTCGTCGCGAGTACCGTCGACCTCGGCACGCTCGTAGTGCCGATCCAGAGCATCGACAGTCAGCCAGAAGCAGCGGTTATAACGCGCCGTATAGGTGATGAAATGAATGCGGTCTGGCGTTTGTCGGCCGGCCTTTACAGCCGCGTTAAGGAACTCATCCGACTGTTTTAGACTCTCCGGATGCCACTTATGCCCAGTCTGCGGGCCAACCAGGAAGAGCGCTTTTATGTTTTGCAGGCCAGCGATGCCTTGCTGGATGAGTTGGCTCGCTTTCAGTTGCGGATCGATCTCACCTCCGTACCCTACCGTCGGGACATTGGCAGCATTTTCAGCGTAATCGGCGGCGTCGTAGATGTGGAGCGTACGTAGTTGATACTCCGGCGTGTCGGCGGGAAGCTTAGCGTAAATCTTCGTCTCTGCAAAGCCCGCTCCTGCTTCAATGGCCGCCCACTGGTCCGGATAATGGAGGCCGATATGCCATGTTCCCGCTCCTCCCATCGAGAAGCCTCGCAAGACGATGCGGTTCGGGTCGATGTTGTACCGTTTCCGAACGGACTCAAGCGCCTCGAAGACATCTGTCTCGCCCGCCCATCGATAGGCGTTGTTGGTACGACCGAAAACCTCCAGGACGAGGTGGTTTTGGTCGACTCGCGGGGGCTTCGGAGAATCGTGACCGAAAAGGAAGCTCACTTCGTTCATCTGCGCCGCGCGGCCATGGAGGACGACGTCCAGACGGGTCGGAATCGCGGGGTCGTAGTTCTCCGGAATGATCATTCCATAGGGCTGAACGCTTCCATCTACGCGCGAGCGATACGCCCGAGAGAATCGGCCCTTTTGTTTCGGCCACGTCGGCGAGCCTGCCTCCAGTTCGGCTGCTCTCGCAAGACCTCGGTCAAGAACGGAAAGCAGTTGCGCGCTGTATTCGGGTTTGTAGAATTCCTCGGGATGTCGAAGCAGCCATTGACCGGCTTTCAGATAGATCTCGGCGTCAACTCGGATATCTTCCGTTCCGTTGGCTTTGGATAGCTTGGCAGAGAGCGCATCGATCTTCACACGGGCTTTCTCGAGGACATCGCCGACGGGCTGAGCTGACGCTACGGAAAGCGAGAGAACGACAACACAATTCACAAATGAGAGTTTCATCTAGTTCGAAACCGATTGTTTAAAGCAGCTAACTTATCACCTAGCTCCGGCTTCTGTTGTTTTGGCTGTGGCGCCGGCCGCTCGCGAGGCGCATCGAGCGCCTTGATCGACAGCGCGATTCTCTTTGCTTTCAGGTCCGCCGATAGCACTTTCACCTTGACGATCTGACCAGCTTTCACCGCATCGGAAGGCTCTTTGATGTATCGCGAGGACAGTTCACTTATGTGCACCAGACCATCCTGATGCACACCGACATCGACGAACGCTCCGAACTTTGTGACATTCGTGACCACGCCTTCGAGGATCATTCCCGGCGCGAGATCCTTGATCTCTTTCACATCTTCGCGGAAATTCGGCGCTACGAACTTTTCACGCGGATCGCGGCCCGGTTTACGAAGCTCCTCGCGAATATCGGTTAACGTGTAGATACCGACGGTCTCTGTCTTGAAGCCTTCGATCTTGACTTTCTCGACGAGGTCGGGCTTCCCGATGAGTTCGTTCAACGGCAATCCAAGGGACTGGGCGATTTTCTCAACTACTGGATAGGATTCCGGATGAACGGCCGTCATGTCGAGTGGATTGTCGCCGCCGCGGATTCGCAGAAATCCTGCGGCCTGCTCGAAGGTCTTTGGACCGAAGCCCGGCACGGCAGTCAGTTGAAACCTGGTGCGGAAGCGCCCATGCTCGTTTCTATACTCAACAATTTTCTGAGCTGTGCGCTCGTTGATACCAGCCACATAACGGAGCAACGCCCATGACGCCGTATTCAAGTCGACTCCCACGCGATTGACACACGATTCGACAGTCGTTTCCAGGCTTTGCATGAGTTTCTTCTGCTCGACATCGTGCTGGTACTGTCCGACGCCTATGGATTTGGGATCGATCTTGACCAACTCGGCCAGAGGATCCTGCAAGCGCCGACCGATGGAAATCGCTCCGCGAACAGTCAAATCGAGCTCCGGGAACTCCTGTCGCGCTATGTCGGAAGCCGAATAAACCGATGCGCCTGACTCATTCACAACCACGCTGAATGTGTTGCTGAAGCCTGCTTGCGTCAGGAAGTCGCGGACGAAAGCCGCCGATTCGCGTGATCCCGTGCCGTTGCCTATTGCGACTGCTTTGACGTTGTACTTATCGATCAGCCGGCGAAGCGTCGTGGCCGAACCCACGATATCGTTCTTGGGTTCCAGCGGGTAGATTACGGAATGCTCGAGAAACTTGCCCGTGTCGTCGATCACGGCTATCTTGCATCCCGTGCGGAGCCCTGGGTCGAGAGCGATCACATTCAGCGCGCCAGCGGGCGGCGCGAGCAACAGATTTTCCAGATTCTCACGGAATACCTTGATGGCTTCATCGTCGGAACGATCTTTGAGTTCGAGCCGAACCTCTGTCTGGATGGACGGATTGAGCAGACGATCATAGGAATCTTCTGCAGCTTCTTCCAGATGGGGTACCCATTCGCCTTCCGACTTTACGATTCTGTTGCGAAGGTAGGCGAGCGGGCTGGAGCGATCGAGTTCAATTTCGAACGATAACGCCTCTTCTTTCGACCCGCGGCGTATTGCGAGCATGCGGTGCGATGGGATCTTCGACGCCAACTCGCGGTAGTCGGCATACATTTTGTACTTGCCTTCCACGTCTTTGGTTTCGTCAATCGTGCGGCTCACCACCCAGCCGTTGTCCATCATCATCTGACGGATATTCTTACGGAAGTCCGCATTTTCACTAATCCATTCCGCGACAATATGCCTGGCTCCCGCTAACGCTTCGTCAACGGAATCCACATTTTTGTCGGCGCTGACGAAGGTCGAAGCAAATGTTTCGAGAGAATCGACTCCAGCAATCTGATCCCACAGATATTGGGCAAGCGGCTCCAGTCCTTTCTCGCGCGCAATCGAAGCTTTCGTCCGGCGTTTTGGCTTGAAGGGCAAGTAGAGATCTTCAAGCTCATTCTTCTCAAGCACCGCCACGATGCGCGCGCGCAACTCCGGCGTGAGCTTACCCTGACTCTCAATGGTTCCGAGGACTGTAGCGCGCCGATCTTCCAGTTCCCGAAAGTAAGCCAGTTTCTCTTCGATATCGCGGATCTGAACTTCGTCGAGGTTGCCTGTCACTTCCTTCCGGTATCGAGCGATGAAGGGAACGGTGGAGCCTTCGTCGAGCAGTTCGATCGTCGCCATTAGGCTTTTCAGGTTGACACTTAACTGTTGAGCAACATGAAGGAGGACTGCGGTGGGGAGCGCCTGGTTTTGCATGGATCGATTCCCATGATACTCATGATCGAGCGCCCGATCGGGCGTTCCCGGTATGTTATAGCGTTGCGCTAGGCTAGAGACATCTGAAGATGATTACCGTGCTGCTCGCCGACGATCACGCCCTGGTGCGACGCG
>DASQLD010000010.1:0-4952 GCA_035630195.1 Bryobacteraceae bacterium | reverse complement strand
TCAAAGGGTATGCGACGGATCGCAGAGCCGCCCGGTATGTATGCCGATTCCATCGCTTCACCGTCAAAACCTCCAGCAAGGATGACCTTCGCTCGTGTGGAATCCGCCCAGACACGGATGGAGTTTGCTCATCTCGCATCGTTTGTGTTTTCTTTGCATCTTGGGGTGTCAAAGCGAATTTACGCAGCGACCGAAATGTGGGCTCCACCGTCATATGGTTGGATCGGATACTTCGAAGGAAAACCGGTTGCGCTCGTAACTGTTGTAATCTCGGGCGGCGCGGCCGGCGTCTATTCTCTCGGTACGCTTCCGCAGCACCAAGGTTGCGGATTCGGAGAAACGCTTCTCCGTCATGCCCTTGAGGACGCTCGGAGGCTGAGCGGTATTGAATGCTCGGTGTTACAAGCGACCACGCAAGGCATGAGCCTCTACCTGCGGTTGGGCTATCGGGTTGTGACGAAGTTCAGTATTTATCTCCGGGAAGGTTGCGCCACTTTTTGACGATCTGCCACACTCGAAGAAAGATGCAGGTATGGTTGCTCCGGTCCCTCGCGCTGATTCTCTGCGGACCCGTTGGCGTGGCCGAGGTTCCGCAAGCCATTGGAAACAAGCTCGCTTGGGAATATGCAGTAGAGTGGAGGCTGGTTCGCGCGGGCTCTGCCAAGATGACTTGGTCCCCTCAGAATACCGGTTTCCAGGGCAATCTTGACATTGAATCCGCTGGACTGGTTTCAAAACTCTATCGTGTGTACGACCAATACAACGCACAGATGAACGGGCAATTATGCGCAGTCACGGTGAACATCCATGCCGAGGAAGGCAAGCGTCGGCGCGACACTGCTATAACGTTTTCAGGGGGCAAGGCTTCGTATTCTGAACGTGATTTGTTGAAGAACAACGCCGTTGTGCTCGCAAAGGAGACTCCCACACCCGAATGTGTCCACGACTACATAGGCGGACTTCAACGCCTCCGTATGCAGCGTCCGGACCTGGGACAATCGGTTCAAATTCCCCTGAGCAATGGTAAGAAGGCTGCTCCTGTAAGAGTGGAAGCGCAGGAGCGGGAGGAGGTGACCACTCCGCTGGGAAAATTCAAGGCGATCCGCTATGAAGTCTTCATGTTCAATGATGTCATCATAAACAAGAAGGCGCGTTTGTATATCTGGCTCACCGACGACGATCGCAGGCTGCCGGTGCAGATCCGTGTTCGGATGCAGTTCCTGATTGGTACTATCGAGCTGAAACTCGAAAAGCAGGAGTGAACGTCCAAGTATGATGCGAGTATTGGTGGCGCTTGTCTTTTGTGGGGTACTCTGCGCCGAAGTACGCATGAACGTCGATCAACTGCGCGCGTTCATTCAGTCCTCGAAAAAGCTCGGCCATTCCGATAAACAGATTGCCGATTACGTGAAGACGATCCGAATGACTGAGCGTCTGGACGAGTCGACCGTTGAGGACATTGGCGGTTCGCCCCGAACTCTTGATGCGTTACGACGCTTGGTCGAAGCAAGCAAGACCTTGCCGGCTCCCAAGCCCCCGGCTCCTAAGCCCGTTGTTCAACCGATCCCTCCGCCCGATGCTGCCGAGCAGGCCCGTGTTTTGACAACTGCACGCGAATACGCCCTCGACTATTCAAAGAAACTGCCGAACTTTATCTGTACTCAAGTAACGCGAAGGTTCGAAGACCCGAGCGGGCTTGAATTCTGGCAGGGGCAAGATACAGTTGTCGAGAAGCTAAGTTTCTTCGAGCAGAAGGAAGACTATAAACTTCTATTCGTCAATAACAAAGCGTTCACGGGTACGCGGGAACGGATCGGCGGGACAGTGACGCGAGGCGAGTTCGGCACCCGATTGAAGGAAGTTTTTGACCCCAAGTCGGAAGCGATTTTCGAGTGGGAACGGTGGGCAACGCTCCGAGGCAAACGCATGCATGTTTTTCACTACCGGATCAGGCAGGAGCGTTCGGAGTATACGGTCAGGTACGGAGACAGCACTACTGTTCCTGGCTATGGAGGCTTGGTTTACATCGATCGTGAGACGATGGCGGTTATGCGTATCACGCAAGATGTCAACGAAATGCCGGCTGGTTTCGCCATTCAAGGCATCCTTGCTATTCTCGATTACGACTTCACAAAAGTTGCAGACCAGGAGTTTGTACTACCGCTAAAAGCCTCCACCGTTGCACGAATGGGTAAGCATCTATTCAAGAACGACGTGGAGTTCCGAAATTACAATCGATTCGGCGCCGAAGCCACGATTACGTTTGCGCCTGATCCGCTGCCCGAGGAAGAACTGAAAGAACAACCCGCCAAGTAACGCTTCTCACGGCATTACTTCGAATGTTCCAAACAGCAGCCCCAGTGCGCGTTCATCGGGTGGCGCTACTAATGCCCGGCTGACTTCCACGGTGATATGAATTGACCGTTTACCGGCGAATTCGCGAGGTAAATCGTAGGTCGGATTCAGCGAGGTATCGCCCACCTTGATCTCTGCGGTTCCGATATGACGTCCATCAACCCGGACGTCCACAGTGAACGGACCCGCTGCCGTGTGTTGGGGTGTCAGATATGCTTGAAACGTCAGCTTTCCGTCCGGACCAGCAGGGCCTCGCATCTCCACAGATGCGCGCTTCCCGCTCCAACAACCTCCCTGCGTTGGAGAAAACCAACCCTCCGTCCGAAACGTAGCGAACGACGGAATGCCGGCGTCGATTATGTGTGGATATGCTAGCTGCGATTCGAAAGTCAGCATCCGCAGATAGGTCGAAGTAACGTTGCGCAAAGGAAACTGCGAGGCGTCGTATACCACCGCCTCACTGGTACGCAATGCTTCCAGAGCGGCGGCGTCCGGCAAGAATCGGTCGCCGATGCTCCCCATTTCCGGAAAGCGAACAAGGGCTTTTTGTGTGTCTTCTGTAAGGTACAGGCGCTGCCAACCTAGAACGCGTTGCGGTCGATCATAAAGTCCATTCCAGAACAGATCGCTATCCACCCCTTTGAGGATGATTGTCTTCTCGGGATGGCGCTTATGGGCCGAAGCCAGTCCCCGCACCAACTGGCGCACTCGTCGGGATTCGTACGACCACTTACGTGTGAGGATCGCGGTTTGCCAAACGCACGGTATTGCAAAAAGCGCAACTGCGATTATGGCCGTTATTCTCGTACTTGTATTCCCTCGCCACGCGAAAACAATTGCCCATCCGCCGAGCATCGCAAGGCCGATTGCAGGAACAGTCAAGTAATAGTCGGAGACGTGATTCGCCAAAGGCAAGTAAGGCGCCAGAGCAATGATGTACCAGGCGAGAGGAAATAAAACGAGCCATTGTCGCTTGAGCAGCATGATGACTGCGAAGGTAGTGATCGCAGCCAACACGACGAATGCGGCATTGTTGACTTGCAATATTGTGACGTTACGTAGGCCTGGGAGATGAGACGCCGAAACAGACATGAGAATGTACTCGCCGAGCACGTGCAGAAGACTGATTGGCGACCAGTCCATGGCATATACCGCATTCTGCAGAGAGCGGCCAGCGCTTCTATGCCACAACGTGTACAGGCCAGATACCAGGAACATCGGAACGATGTGAATCAGGTACCGTCGAGCGCATAGGAATACATACGTCGTCGCAATCGCCGGAAAAACGATGTTGAGCTCAAGCGCTCCGAAACCGAGCAGGAAAGTAATCCAAAGTCCGAAATAATAGCGTCGATCACCACTGTCGACACAACGCAGCAGCAGGTACATGTCGAGAAGCAGAAAAAATGCACAAAGAATTTGGTTGTAGGCCGCTGTCCAGACCATCGGCTCATAGAGAACAGGGCTAGCAAGCCAGAGTAGCGGCGCAAGAAAACCTGCGATAGCCGACCCGGTCAGGCGCCGGGTCACCAGACTCATCAATATCAGATTGCAAAATTGTGTGAAAAAGACAAGCGCGCGATAGGGCAGGGCATCCATCCCAAACAGATGCCAAAAGCTAAGGAAAAACAAACGTTCACTCAGAGGGCGGACCGTTCCTTGCGCCATCGGCGTGAAGACGGCGCCAAGGAACGAATCGAAGTCAAGAACCAGCGTGTGCAAGCTTAGCCACGCGAAATCGTCCTGCTGGAACCATGCCTTCAGACCATGCCAATAGAGAGCAAGGCAGAAGAACGAAGGAATGAGCCAGTAGAGATATCTAGCCACCGATCTTATCGGTCAACGCTGCAACACCAGGTAACTCGACACCGGCGAGGAATTCAAGCGATGCGCCTCCCCCAGTAGAAACGTGAGTGATCTTGTCGGATACACCCGCTGTTTTAATGGCCTTCTCGGAGTCGCCGCCCCCTACCACTGAGATCGCGCCGGATTCGGCCACGGCTTTTGCGATAGCTACCGTCCCCATATCATATGGAGGCAACTCGAAGACGCCCATGGGTCCGTTCCAAATGATAGTTTTCGAGGAGCCAATCGTTTGGGAGAAGAGGTCGACAGTCTTCGGCCCAATGTCGAGCGCCATCATGTCAGCAGGAATCGTGTCAACATAGCGTGCTTCGCCGCCACCCTTGAATTCCGGAGCTACGGCATGGTCGATAGGTAACACGAGCTTCTCGCCGGCTTCAGCCATCAAATCCTTTGCGAGATCTAGCTTGTCCTCTTCTACAAGCGACTTACCTGTCGGCTCGCCCTTGGCCTTGAAGAACGTGTATGCCATGGCGCCACCGATCAGCAGCTTATCCACAACCTTCATGAGGTTCTGAATGACTTCAATCTTGTCCGATACTTTTGCGCCGCCCAGGATGGCAATTGAGGGACGGTCGGGATTCCTGGTAGCCTTGCCGAGCCATTCAAGCTCCTTGTCCATCAACAAACCCGCGGCCGCCTTGGGCATGAATTGGATAATTCCGACCGTGGACGCATGCGCCCGATGAGCGGAGCCGAAAGCGTCATTCACATAGATATCTGCAAGAGCCGCG
>DASQLD010000009.1:0-8972 GCA_035630195.1 Bryobacteraceae bacterium | reverse complement strand
AAGTGGTTCCGGAAGTTGTGTCGGCACGCCAGTCGGTTGCAGTTCCGACAATCAAGCGCATTAACTGAGTAGGGTTGCGGCCGTTCAGGGGCAGGTCTTCAATGCGTTTCTGATCGACGACAGATTTCAGCACGGCTGTAGTGGTATCGACGGTCACGACCTGACTTGAGACCGTCACGGTTTCGGTTGTAGCGCCGATCGCAAGATTGATGTCAACGCGCGCGAACTCGTTCACCTGCAGACGAATGCCCCGCGTCTCGAATCTTTTAAAGCCTTGCGTTTCCGCAGTCAGGCTGTAGACGCCGATGGGCAATGCCCGAAGCGTGTATTGTCCATCGGTGTCAGCCATGCCTTCAAAGCGGGCGCCGGTGCCTTCATTGATGGCGACAACGTTGATCGAGGGCACCACACTGCCCGAAGGGTCTCTAACCACTCCCGTGATGGAGCCGGTGACATTTTGTGGAAAAGCCAAGCTGGAGCCTAAGCAAAGCAGCGCGATGGCCGCAGCGGAGCGGATCAGCGTACGTTTCATGACACATCCTCATCTCGTAACAGCCTCAGGATAAGGCGGTTGATGCGAACTGGCAGACCTGATTTAGAAGTCTACACCGACAGACGGCGCTAATCCAGCGTGACTCGCTGAGGGGGGAATGCTCTTAAGTTGAGACCGCTAAAGATAAATCCCGCCGATGGGTTCGTCATCTAAGCGGTGCGTCCCGATCTTCGGTCGTTTTATCCAGGAGGACGTTCACGTTATGGGTCATCTTTTCAGGAGCTCAGATGTCTTTCCCAGCCAAGCGAAACGGTCCATTGCAGTTGCTTGCTCATTTTTATTGGCATCCGGCGGCGCGTTCCCGCAGCAGCAGGCGGCTCCAGCGGCCACAGCACAGGCGGGAGCGGCCACGGGCGATACGGCAGTCAAGTTAACAGCCGATCAACTGGATAGCTTAG
This sequence comes from Bryobacteraceae bacterium, assembly GCA_035630195.1. Classification (GTDB taxonomy): domain Bacteria; phylum Acidobacteriota; class Terriglobia; order Bryobacterales; family Bryobacteraceae; genus DASQDN01. The sequence goes on along the minus strand of DASQLD010000009.1, from coordinate 8,021 downwards.
TTGCTCCAATCGCTCTCTATCCCGACCCCCTTTTGAGCCAGGTTCTTGTAGCCTCAACATATCCACTTGAGATTGTTCAAGCGAGCCAATGGATGGAGCGGAATAAAGGCAAGAAGGCCGAAGAACTAGTTGAAGCAGCAAAAAAAGAAGATTGGGACCCGAGTATTCAGGCTATGGTGGCGTTCCCGGATCTAGTGAAGAGATTGGCCAACGATATCCGATGGACAACGGACCTTGGGAACGCATTTCTGGTCCAGCAGTCGGAGGTTATGGAAGCCGCACAGCGCATGCGGAAGAAGGCAAAAGACGGCGGCAAGCTGGTGTCCAATGAGCAACAGAAAATTACCACGACCACTGTCGAAAATAAGACCATCATCGAAGTGCAGCCGGCGAACCCGCAGGTAGTTTACGTTCCCAGCTACAATCCGACGTACGTGTATGGTCCACCCATCTATCCGTATCCGCCGATCTATTATCCGCCCTATGCGTACGGCACGGGCGCGATGATTGCGACCAGCGCGATCTCGTTTGGAATGGGCGTTGCAGTTGGCGCGATGTTCTCCGGCGGCTGGGGATGGGGCTGCGGTTGGGGCGGCAATACCGTCGTCATTAACAACAACTACATGAGCCGCAATAACTTCAACAACATCAACCGCAACAATATCAATAATATTAACCGCAACAATATCGGAAATGGCAATCGATCCAATTGGCAACATGACGGCCGCCATCGGGGCGGGGTGCCCTACTCGGACCGAAATACGGCCAACAAGTTTGGCGGCGTCTCACGTCAGGACCGCGGAACCGATCTAGGCCGTGACCGCGCTTCGCAAAACGCGCGACAGCAAATCCAGCGCGAGGGCGGAAACTTTGGTCGCGGAAGCGGCGCTGACGGTGGATTAGGTGCTAGCAACCGAGCGGGCGGAGACCGAGCAGGGACTTTAGGTGACCGTGGAACGGGCGGCGCTGACCGGATAGGCAGCCGCGATTTAGGCAGTAGCGGGAATAGAGGCAGCGGCGGCGCATTTTCGGGAGCCGGCGGCAGTGGAAGTCGCTCACGGATGGAAGGAAACCGAGGCTCCTCAGGGATGAGTTCTGCTCGTCACGGTGGATTTAGCGGTGGTGGTTCGCGTGGCGGTGGCGGCGGTATGCGAGGCGGCGGTGGAAGGAGGCGCTAGGACAATGAAATCGGGAATCAGACAAATGAGAATGATTTCTTCCACGTCGATCGCGCTGCTTGTTAGCACGAGTGTTTGGGCGCAGCAGCCGAAGACTTTCTCGAGCCCTGAAGAGGCAGCAAAGGCGTTGGTTCAGGCCGCTAATCAGCCCGGTCTTCCACCCTTGCTGGAAATCTTCGGCGCGGATTCGAAAGACCTGTTTCCCACGGACGAGGAAGGACAGGCGCTCCGCGGAGCTTTTGTGCAGGCTGCCGCGAAGAAAGTGCAGATAGACGCAGATCCAACTCATCTGGGGCGCGCCATTATCGAGGTGGGCGAAAAAGGCTGGCCCTTTCCCGTGCCGCTGATGCCGACGAAGGATGGCCGTTGGAAATTCGACATCGAAGAAGGAAGAAATGAAGTTCTCGCGAGAAGGCTAGGCGCGAACGAACTGGCTGCGATCACCGTTGTGGCGGGTTACGTCGAGGCGCAGCAGGAGTACGCTTCCATCGATCGCAACGGTGACGGAGTGCTGGAATATGCGCAGCGAATCCTGAGTACGCCCGGCCAGAAAGATGGGCTTTATTGGGATGGCTCCGATAGTCCGGTAGCGGGTGTGATCACGAAGTCCATTGCCGATGGCTTCCAGGCAGGCACGCTGCAGGCGTATCGTGGATACTACTTCCGAATCCTGAAATCCCAGGGCCCTGCTGCTGAAGGCGGAGCAGCGAACTACGTCGTTAAAAACAAATGGATGATTGGTGGATTTGCGCTGCTCGCGTGGCCAGAGAAATACGGTGTGACTGGCGTCCGAACATTCATCGTTAACTACTCGGGCGTCATTTATGAAAAGGATCTCGGAGCCTCGACAGGACAACTGGCTCCGGCAATAAGGTCTTTCAACCCAGACAGCTCTTGGAGAGTAGTCTTCGATGTTGATATGGACGAGAGCGGCGACTGAAGCATTAGCCCTAGTCCTTGCAGCGATAACGCCAACCCTAGCATCACCAGCGTGCGGGAACCGGTCTCACCCTGAGACCTAAGGGCGCTTTTTAGGAGCCCGCCCATGGAACGATTCTTCCCATTGAATTGCCGGAAATCCGGGGCCACCGAAAGGATGTTCATACAACTCGGTTCCGAGCCCTTAAGCGAGGCGGTCGACTGTGACCCGGTATACTCAATGATTTGCTTCCATTGATCGGCCATTAATAGGTACCCCCGGCGGGCTGGTAAGTCGTCAAACTTCACGTTGGACGACTGCACAAACAGTAAACCTCGTGTGTTCAGTTCCGCTCACGTTCGGCTGTCAAAAGAGAAGCGCTTTAGTTTCAACGCAGTGGAGGTTGGTTTGATTTGTTTTAGACTTAGATCTTTATTCAGGGCGAGCAGTCTGGGGAAGTCTAAAACTGCGCAGTTGTTCTGTCGAGGGCTCGAGAGCAAACGGACAATCTGGATCAGATGTTGTCTCGCCGCGTTCGCGGCCGTTGTTCTTATGCCGGTCGCCTTGGCTCAGGATCCGAGCGAAGAATCGCGCGCCGGACAGATCGCAAAGGCGCAGGCGGAAAAGGCTGCGAAAATGCAGCCCTACAAACTAAACCGCGCCGAAGAATTTGTCGATCAGGTCGAGGATTTGTTGCTCACCGGCAACTTTAAATGGCATCCGTTCTTCCAAAGCGCCTACCGTGGGGGCGGCTTCACACTCGGAGCCGGCTATCGCCACCCTGTTGGCGACTACCAGTCACTGGACATGCGCGGCAGTTGGACGTTTCTGGGCTACAAACGCTTGGAAGCTGAATATCTTGTGCCCCGCCTGTTCAATCGACGGGGCTTCCTGTCCGTTATCGGAGGCTGGCGCGAAGCTACGCAAGTTGGGTTTTTTGGTTTCGGAACGGGCAACACGTCGAAGGACGATGAAGTGAATTACAGCTTTCGTCAGCCGTACCTCACCACGACGCTGCAAGTGCGGCCTTTCCAGCGCCTGCTGATGCTCGGCGGCGGATTCGAACTCACGAGATGGGAACAGCGACCGGGCAAAGGTGACGCACCCTCGGTGGAGGAAGTCTACACACCCGCGACTCTTCCGGGTCTCGGCGCCAGTCCAACGTATCTTCACTATTCGGGCACTGTCGCGCTTGATTCTCGTCAATCACCCGGATACGCGAAGAGCGGCGGGTACTACGGGGTCACGGGGCACAGCTACACGGACCCCGACAATATTCATGGTTTTCAGCAAGTGGATTACGAAGCAATCCAACATGTTCCAATCCTGCGCGACACGTGGGTCCTTTCGCTCCGTGGACGCGTTGAAACGACTTTCACGCGCGGCAACCAGATCATTCCGTTTTTCATGCTGCCGTCGCTCGGGGGCGGTTCGGATCTGCGAGGGTTCACCAGTTGGCGCTTCCGCGATCGAAATAGTCTCGTAATGTCGGCCGAGTGGCGAGTCCTGGCAAACCGCTTCCTCGATATGGCTGTCTTTTACGACGCTGGAAAGGTAACTTCTCGGCGCTCGGAAATAAACTTTGCTCGTCTGAAAAGCGATGCCGGCTTAGGCTTTCGATTTCATGGTCCTTTCTCAACCCCGCTGCGTATTGATTTCGCAAAGAGCAACGAAGGTTTTCAGATCGTGTTTTCAGCTAATGCCGCGTTTTGAGGAGGCTTGATGTCGCTATACCGTTTCGTTCAAAATTTGTTCTTGCAGCGGCTGAAGGCCTCGGTCGTCACCCTAGTGATTCTTGTCGCCCTTACCGCAAGCGGCGCCACAACCGGCCGAAAGTTCTATACGGATGATCCTCTCACTCGTGAACCCGAGACGCAGGACGCGTCTATTGTACAGTCGTGGGACATCGACCTCATCTATGACTTGTCGTACAACGTGTTCGTCACGCCATCACGACCTCAGTCAAATATCAAAGCACAGAACGTAAACACAATTGATGAGGCGCCCGATTCGAGTTGGTTCACCAACCGAATGAGCCAAGTTACAGCCGAGAACATCACGCGCCCATTCGGTAGCGGTCAAGCTCCCGCCTCTGAGCAGTGGACCGTAGTCCATGAAAAGACGACCGGCTTCGCCCCCGGCTTCACGGCGCGCGACGCCAAAGGTGTGACATGGTTCCTGTCTTTCGATCCGCCGTCAAATCCCGAAGGGGCTACCGGGGCTCTTGTTATTGCAACCAAGATCTTTTGGGCTCTCGGTTATAACCAAGTGGAAACTTTCCTCACCAGTGTCAATCGCGAGAACATGGATATCGATCCGTCGGCGACTACGCGCCGTCCATCCGGAAAGCGGACTCCTCTGACATCCAAGGATCTTGATGAGGTCTTCGATCGCGCGGCGCGAAACCCTGATGGAACCTACCGTGCGGCCGCGGGCCGACTTATTCCTGGCCGTGTACTCGGAGGCTTCCGGTATTTGGACACGCGACCCGATGACCCAAATGACATCGTGCCCCACCAGCACCGGCGTGAATTACGAGCGCTGCGCGTGTTTGGCGCGTGGACGAATCTCACCGATATGAAGGCCGGCAACACGCTGGATACGCTGGTCACCGAAGATGGGCGAGGAATCGTCAAGCACTATCTTCAGGATGTCGGCTCAACATTCGGCATAGGCGCGAATGGCCCGCATGACTGGGATGAGGGATGGGAGTATCTGTACGAAGGAGGCGCAACGAGACGTCGCCTTCTTTCATTCGGCTTCTGGCTTAGTCCCTGGCAGACCGCTGACTACAAAGAGCATCCCTCAATCGGCAGGTTCGAAGGTAAAAGTTTCAACCCCGAGGAATGGAAACCAAGAGTTCCTACAGCCGCGTACATGGAAATGCGTGATGACGACGCGTTCTGGGCTGCGCGGCGAGTGATGGCTTTCAGCGATGAGATGATTCGCGCTGTCGTCAAAGCCGGCGCCTATAGCGATCCCGAAGCCGAACGACACCTGGCCGACGTTCTCATTGAGCGGCGGAATAAGATCGGTCGAACGTATCTGACGCGCGTCAATCCGATCATCGATCCCGCGATCGATACGGCGGGCGCGCTGACGTTTGGAAACGCGGCAACCCAGGCCGGGATCAGCGCTGCGCCAGCAGAGTACCGAGCCGCCTGGTTCGATTTCAACAACGAAACAGGGCAAACTACGCCGCTGGGCGAAACCCGAAGCAAGCAAGAACGTATACCCCTCCCTGCTAACTTGCCCTCTCGACCTGGCGCATTCCTGAAAGTGGAGGTCAACATTGCAAGCGCAGCCGGGAGCCCGACGTTGCCGCCCGCGCATGTTTACTTCCGGCGTAGCACAGGTGGGTGGAAACTGGTGGGTCTGGAGCGAATGCCATAACTGGTTCGATACAGCTCCTTTTGCGGACGGGAGCCTAGAATCATCCGGCGCTTAACGGGATACGCGCTTGCAAAGTGGTGCCAACGTTACGTTGCGACGTAACCTTGAGACTTCCCTGGCACACATGGACGCGCTCTTTCACGTTCACCAACCCCAGCCCCTGACGGCTGGCATCGTCGATGTCGAACCCCTTTCCCTCGTCCTTGACTATCAAGAGGAGAGCGTCATGCGTGACGGCAAGACTCACTTCCGCACGCTTGGCTTCCGCATGCTTAGCGATGTTTCGGAGCGATTCCTGCACGACCCGGTACACACAGACAGCGACTCCCGGTGGGATTCCTTCACTTGTCTCGGGTACCGTGAGCTCGACCTCTATGCTTTCCAACCGACTGAACTCGGTTGTGAACGAGCGCAGGGCCGCCATTAAGCCGGCATGCTCCAGGAGCGCCGGATGCAACCTATGCGAAAGCTGACGGACGTCCTCCGCCAGCCCAAAGATGCTCTGCTGAATTCCTGCAAGTTCTCCGGCGATGGGCTCTTCCTGGACAGGCAGGTGTCGCTTTAGACGACTCAAACTCATCCCGAGGACGGCCACCTTTTGGACGATGTCGTCATGCAATTCCCTCGCGATACGACGCCGCTCCTCCTCTTGCGCGGTGATTAACTTTCCAGCCATTTCCCGAATCTGTTCGGTATTGCGCCGCAGTTCTTCCTCGGCGCGCTTGCGCTCAGTGATGTCCGTCACCATTCCGAGAGCGCCTACAAACTGTCCATCTTCGTCCAGAACTGGAGTCGTGGAAACGATACCCCAAAGATCAGATCCGTCTTTCCGGCGAAAACGAAGATCGAACTGCTCGGCTACACCGCCGCGTCGCCGCTCCAGTCGTTGTGTGGCCTGCTCGCTTGTCTCACTTGCGATGAAGTCGTTTGCCGAGCGTCCGATCAACTCGTCCACCGAATAGCCGATCATCTCAGCGATCCGTTGGTTGACAAAGATGAGGGTGCGGCGATCATCGACCAACCAAATTCCCTCATGAGCCGTGTCTACTATGCGGCGGTACTTTTCCTCACTTCGCTTGAGGGCTTGTTCGGCGCGTTCGCGCTCGATTGCGATGCCCGCCAGGTGTGTGGCGACGCTCGTCAACCGTGTTTCGCCCGCACTCGGACGTCGAGGCTCGTGATAGTACATCGCAAAACTGCCGAGCACTTTACCAGCAGGGGAGAGAATTGGTGTTGACCAGCAGGCGCGGAGCCCGAATGATTGTGCCAGTTGGCGGTAATCCTCCCATAAAGGATCTTCCAGGATATCCGTGACGATTACTGGCTGGCCTCGATACATTGCTGTTCCGCACGACCCGGCTTTGGGTCCGATGGGAGCTCCGTTGATGGCCTTCACATACGCCTCGGGCAGACTCGGGGCAGCGCCGTGGCGCACGTGCAGACCATCTTCTCCCAGCAATAAGATCGAGCAAAGCATCCCATTCGATTGAAGCTCGATGAGCTGCAGAATATTCGTCAAGATGTCGGCTAGCGGCGCAGCGGCTGCGATCATCTCGAGTACCCGCTTTTGTCCCTGGTGAAATGCCTGTTCGTCCTTACGTTGGGTAATGTCGGAGAAGATTGCGACGCCCGCAACGATGTTCCCTTTCGAATCGCGGATTGGCGCGGAGCTGACGCTTACCAAACCTCGAGTGCCATCGCCGCGTTCGATACGGCACTCCTCATCCTTTACGACCTCGCCCTTCAGAATCGAGCGAACAAGGGGACGCTCCATGAGCTCGTATTGGGCTCCACCGGCAGAAACGCCTTTATAGCACCGGCAGCGGTCCTCGATCTCATTCAGGTCTCGTAAGTCCCGACGCCATATTCTGGCCAAGCCTTCATTCGCAATCAACAGCTTGCCTGTGCGGGCCTCGGCTATCATCACGCCGCCGGGCATCTGGCGAAGCACCATTTCCAAACGCGCCCGTCCCTGATCAAGCTGCCGGTGGAGAAGTTCCCGTTCCTCGTCAGCCCGCCGGCGTTCCGTGATATCCACCATCACTCCGCGCCGGCGAGCCGGACGGCCATCAGTAGTTTCCACCGTCACAATGTCGCGAAGCCAAACCAAGCGGCCATCCGCAGCGACCATGCGGTATTCCAATTGGTGATTCTCTCCCTTGTCCGTAGCGGTCGTACAAAAATCGACGGCCCAAGTCCGGTCGTCGGGATAAAGGTGATCCTGCCAAAAATTCGGATCCGTCCATTGACCGGCCGGGTAACCAAGGATTCGTTCCGCTTGCTGGCTGACGAAGGTGAACCTCCATGCCGGGAGTTCAAGCTCCCAAACGATTCCATCGATCGAATTGACCAGCGCCTCGAATCGACGCTGACCGTCCGATAGCCGCTCGTCCACACGCTTCTGGGCAGTGATGTCGGCGTGGGCGACAATGACGCCGCTTCCCCAAGGCGTTGAAGCGGCGCGCAAAGCAAACCATCGATGCTGTGGCGGCTGGCATTGGAACTCCAGGACAAAGTCTGGCCGTTTGCCA
>DASQLD010000008.1:0-20408 GCA_035630195.1 Bryobacteraceae bacterium | reverse complement strand
CGGCCGATGGACTGATCACCACTCCCGAGACCGGACCAAGCCAACCGGTGCCTGCATCGTCAATCAACCGCATGCCGTGACTAATGCGGTTGTACTCGACCAGACACGATCCCTTCGCCACATAGTTCACAACGTTTGGTGTGGGAAGAAAGAGCATGTAGCCGAGATACAACTCATCGGCGCCTTTGCCATGCGAGAACGTCGCTGTAAACACCCCGGATGGCCCTGACCCAGCTAAAGGGTTCAACGTTTCCACAGCAGCAGGAGCAACCACCGGAACCAGCGTAAAGTTCGCTGTCACCAGCGACGGGTTGTCCATACGGACCGACAAAGGATTCACCATACCGCTACCCACTCCGCTCCAACCTGCGAACTGATAGCCGGAAGCGGGCGTTGCAGTAAGGGAAAGCGTCGAGCCTGCGGCGTAGAAACCATCCGCTCCTGACACGCTTCCCTGCCCTGAGACAGTTCGCGTTAACCGGTGCTCCGCACGTGCAAGAAAGGCGTACGCGGCCCCCGGAGAAGCAGCGATACCGCGCGGGTTGGCGGTTACTCCGTCAGTCCAGCCTGTAAAGACGACTTGTGTGTCGGGGCCGCCTTGCGGAGAAGGAACACCGATGTTGCAGACTGCACCATTACTCCACGTAACAGTCGCTGGAGCCATATAATTTCCTGCGGGACAGTTGCCTCCTGAGACAGAGAACACCAGCGCCCCATTGGCTTCGATTCGTACGCCGGTCGCAGCGCTCGTAAAGCTGGCGGTAACCGACTTGGGTCCGTTCATCACCAATCCCAAAGGATTCGCGGCGCCACTCGCCGAGCCCGTCCATCCCGCAAATTGATATCCGGCTGAAGGGTGCGCTGTCAGTTGCACGGTTGACCCCGCCGTATAGAAGCCATCTGCGCCGCTAACGCTGCCTGGCCCTGACACGCTGCGAGTCAGACGATGCTCCGTACCAAAAACCAATGTGTAAACAGTTCCCGCTGAAGCTAGGATGCCGCGTCCATTCGCGATTGACCCGTCCGACCAGCGACTGAATACCCACCGTGTATCGCCGCCGCCTTGCGGTGATGGAGTACTGATGTCGCAGTTGATCCCGCCACCCCAAGTCAAGGTCACTGGAGCCGTATAAGTCCCCGCCGGGCAACCCGACCCGGACACATTGATCTGCGCCGATATGTTCGATTCGATCCGTACTGCTGTCGGCGCTCCGGCAAAGACAGCGGTGATTGTCTTTGGACCATCCATCACGACGCTTAATGGATTCGCTATACCTGACGCGGACCCGCTCCATGCTGCCAATTGTTGTCCCGAATTCGGTGTCGCAGTCAGAGATACGGTTGTGCCGGAAGCATAGAAGCCATCGGCGCCGCTCACAGATCCGCCACCCGATACGAGCCGTGTCAATCGGTACTCCGGCGACATAACGATTGTGTAAACCGATCCAGGGCTCGCTGTCAGTATTCGTGGATTCGATGTGGGGCCGTCAGCCCAGCGAAGAAACAGCCAGCGAGTGTCTTGACCCGCGGCCGGTTGTTGAACACTGATTTCGCACGCTACTCCAGTGGTCCACGTCAGCGTGATCGGCGCGTTGTAAGCGCCTGCCGGACATCCCGATCCACCCACGTAGAACACGACAGCGAGATTGGTTTCGATGCGAACACCTGAAGCCACAGGCGTGAAGTTCGCAATCACTGTCTTCGGCCCATTCATCACGACGCTCAAGGGGTTCGCTGTGCCGCTCCCGGCGCCGCTCCAACCTGTGAACTGATGACCGGGCGTTGGAGATGCCGTCAGCGGCAATGTCGATCCAGCCGCATACCATCCGTCCGATCCGCTGATGCTGCCAGAGCCCGATATCGATCGCGTCAACCGGTACTCAACCCCAATTACGATCGTGTACACGGCGCCTGGAGAAGCAGTGATCACGCGAGCAGCGCCGGTCGGCCCATCGGCCCACTGTGAGAATGTCCATCGTGTATCAGCTCCCAGATCGGGAGGCAATACCGTCACGGTGCAGTTGACTCCGTTTGCCCATGTAACGGTCGCGGGCGCGGTATAGGTTCCTCCCGGGCACCCGGATCCGGCTACGCTGAACGGCACTCCAACGTTGGCTTCAAATCGTATTCCCGCCTGAGCGCCTGCGAAGGTTGCTGTGACTGTCTTCGGACCATCTATCGTAAGCATGAGCGGATTCGTCGCTCCGGTGGCCGATCCGCTCCAACCGGAGAAACTGTAGCCCGATGCCGGCGCTGCGCTGAGTTGAATATTAGAACCTGCGGCATAAAAGCCATCGGCGCCACTCACGGTTCCCTGACCCACAATAGTTCGAACGAGCTTATGCTGGGGTGTAAATGCCAGCGTGTACGTAGCTTCCGGCGTAGCAGTGATCGGCCGTGGATTGGAAGTGCTACCGTCTGTCCAGTTCGCAAACACCCATCGCGTATCCGGGCCCCCATAGGGCGACGTCACGGCAACACTGCAAGTGGTTTCGTTCGTCCATACGATACTCGCCGGCACTGTGTAAGTTCCGGCAGGACAGCCGGCGCCACTGACCGTAATCTGCCCCGTTACGTTACTGCCAAAGGCAATCGTAGTCGGCGCCGCCGAGAAGTTCGCCGTAATCGTCGAAGGCGAATTCATGGCGAAAGTCAATGGATTCGCTGTGCTGACGATGTTGCCGCTCCAGCCCGTGAACTGATAGCCGTCTGTGTCCGTCGCCGTGAGCTCTATATTCGTCCCCGCTGCGTAGAACCCATCTGAGCCTGATACGGTACCCTGTCCCGTTATCGTTCGAGTGAGCCTGTATTGTGTCCCAAACTGCATCGAGTAAGCAGCAGCGGAAGCCCCTACTGTGATCGAGCGTGGATTACTGGTCGGTCCATCCGCCCAGTTTTGAAAAACCCAACGGACATCGCCGCCTTGCACAGCGGGTGTGGAGATCGTGCAAACACCGCCCTCCGGCCACACAAATACTTGTGGCGCGTTATAAGTACCGGGATTGCAGCCGCTGCCCGTGACGGTGAACTGCAAGCTCGCTACGTTGCTTTCGATCGTGATCTGCGCTGTACGAGGAGCGAAGTTCGCGATGATCGTCTTGGGCGCGTTCATCACGGTCAGCAGCGGATTCGATGTTCCACTCGCGTCTCCGGACCAACCGCTGAATAGATAACCACTCGCCGGCGTCGCCGTCAGGGAGACTGTCGATGACGCCGCGTAAAAGCCGTCTGCGCCGCTGACACTTCCCCCCGCCGAAGGAGTGACTGACCGGGTAAGTCGATACTCGACGTTCCATTCGATGCTGTATGTGATGGGAACTGCCGTTGAGAACGATCTCGGATTTGCGGTCGCTCCGTCACTCCATCGCGCAAAGACCCAACGTGTATCGCCTGAAACTTGCGTTGCCGGAACACTGACGGCGCAGCTTGCGCCGGGCGTCCAAACAAGCGATGTCACTGCTGTCGAATACGTTCCCGCTGCGCAGCCGGTACCGCTGACAGTCAAGGATGCGGGCGCAGGATTATGAAACGTAGCGATCAAGTTGAAGTTCGCCGTGACCGCCTTGGGAGCATCCATCACCAGTGCGATCGGATTCGTTACGCTTGTCGCCGATCCTGTCCATGCCGCAAACTGGTAACCTGCATTTGCCGACGCGCTGAGATTGACATTCGACCCCGCACTATAGAAGCCATCTACTCCACTAACGGTTCCCGCTCCTGCGGGCGTGACGGATCGGGTAAGCCTGTGCTCGGTTGCAAACTGCATCGTGTAGGAGGCGCCACCACTGGCAACGATGGTTCGTGGATTAGCAGTGCTTCCATCGGTCCAACTTTGGAAGTTGCTGCGCGTGTCGCCTGAGCCTTGTGTCGATGCAACACTCACTGTGCACGAGGCGCCGTTTGACCAGCCAAGCGACGCCGGTGTAGTCGCCGGACCAGGCGAGCAGCCAGATCCCGAAACGGTAAAGGCCATCCCCGACGGCGTGCTGTTCATCTGTACGGCAAGCCCGGCTTCCGACAATGTCATTACCCAGCCGTCATACCAGCCTTTCGGCGTGCCGGAAGAGAGCCACGAAGGTGAGTCGCTGCTTCCTGCAAGAACAATCGATGGCGGGGCCAGCGCGATCGCGCTCAGCGAGTCCGTGCCGGAGTAGCCGAGATAGCTGAACGTCAAGAGCGTGTTAAGACTGCTACTCAGCTTGGCGAAGAATCCATCGATTCCGCCGCCTTGGGCCTGAATCCCGTCGATCGACGGCATCCCCGGAGACGACGTATTCCCACCGAAGTAGAACGTTCCATCAGCCGATATCGCTCCGGTCCAGCCTTCATCGGTACTCGTACCTCCGAAGTACGTCGAGTACAACAGCGATGTCCCGGAAGCGGAGATTTTCGAAACGAACCCATCCGTTGCTCCACCACCGAACGACGGTTGGAAGGCCGAACCGGTCGTCGGGAAGTTGTCCGATCCTGTGATGCCTACGACCATTGCGGCGCCGGTTGCGTCGACACCAATCCAGTTCCCTACTTCCGGCTGTCCAACAGTTCCCCCCGAGCCGCCAAGGTGCGTGCTGTATCGCAGCGTTCCACCATCAGCGCTAAGCTTCGCCACAAACGCGTCCTGCATGCCGGAATACCCGCGAAACGCATTGGCTACCGGGAACTGCGTTGCCGAAGCTGTAGCGCCGGTGAAGTACACTTCGCCGGCAGCATCCACCGCAACTGCGACGGCTCGATCGGCGCCCGTTCCTCCAAAGTACCCGGCGTAAGCAACCGATCCATCGGCATTGACGCGGGCAAGAATGCGTCCAATCCGCCCCGGTTCACAGCCTGATATGGAACGCCTCGCAAAGTCAGATCGGCCGAGTCGGTTTCTCCCACGACCCAAACGGAGCCATCGTTCTTAAGGGCCAAGCCGTTGGCGAGATCGGACCCGCTTCCCCCTATGAAGGTTGCGAACTGCAACGTTCCCGATGCCGACAGTCTTGCAACAAAACCGTCTGTCGAGCCGCCGTTCGGCCGGGAAGCTGCGGGAAAGTCGGCCGAAGCCGTAAAGCCGGCAACGTACACACTGCCGCTTCCATCCACAGCGATCGATGAGGGGCGGTCCTTGCGCTACCTCCTATATAGGTCGCATAGACGATATAGGTCGCATAGACGACCGCGAGGTTCGAGGGGTTCAACTTCAAGACGTAGACTTCTACACCACCATCGCGATTACGAAGCGAACCCACCGGGAAGTCAGTTGACTCCGTTGTTCCGGCTACATAGAGGTAGCCGCTTGCATCTACAGCGACGGCCGAGATGCGGTCGGTTAACGCTCCTCCGAGATAAGCCGACCGCGTGACCACATACGGGCCGATCACCATCGCCTTCGAACGATCATGGCCCGTAATTACGAAACGAACCCAATCATCCTGGTCGATCTGGTATCGCGACGGCAGTTCGGCAGAGCCCTGCAGGACAACCGGCGCCGGCTGCCGGATCTCGCCGGCGATCAACTCGCCATCCTGAAGCATTGCTTCTGCGCCTTCGTAGCGGAACCGTATCAGGCGAGGATCGGCCCCAGGAGCAACAAGGTAGTCGGCTTTAACGGCTCGTCCTTCAAAGGACAGCCGCAGCGTGATTCCCGGGTAGATCTCGGGGTATTCAATGGCGCGATACGCGGGCCGATTCGTTTCCGTTCGTGTTGCCGTATAAGTGTTAACGATGCCTCCCGTTGCATCGACTCCAACGGGCTCACGGAATGTTCCACCCTTGTGCTTCAGCGTAAGTCCACCAAAGCGCACCACGCCTGGGCCTGCCATGACAGCAAGCCGTGCGCCCCGACTTTGGTAAACGCCGGCCGTCGTTTCCGTAAAGAACCCCTCAAGTTCCGGGAATCCGGTGGCTGCGCGGAGCAAGGCGCAAGACAGGTACAGCGCGGCGCAGAGAAAACGCTGCAAGAAACGTAGTGTGCGTAAGCGGCTTGTATTCTCACATCGAATGGGAGAATAGTTTTTGCACGACGATTCGAAACCCTCCCGTACTGTTCCTCTGCTGGATCTGCGCGCTCAGTTTGCATCGATCGAGGCCGAGATTTGGCCCGTCATCCAGGATGTAGTGACATCGCAGAAGTTCATTCTCGGGGAGGAAGTAACTGCCTTCGAGAAGCAAGTAGCGGATTACTGCCGATGCAAGTATGCAATCGGTTGCGCTTCCGGTTCCGATGCTCTTCTCCTTGCGTTGATGGCTTATGACATCGGGCCCGGCGATCGTGTCCTGACGACGCCATACACATTTTTTGCGACGACGGCGGCAATCACGAGGCTCGGCGCGATACCCGTGTTTGTGGATATCGAGCCGGATCACTTCAACATGGATCCTGATCAGGCCGTCACTATCATCGAAACGGCGCGCATCAAAGCGGTAATTCCAGTTCATCTCTTTGGTGCTTGCGTCGATCTCGACCCGATCTTGACTGCCGCTCGAGAGCGCGGGATACCCGTTATCGAAGATGCGGCACAGTCTATTGGATCGGAGTATAAGGGGCGGCGCGCAGGCTCGATTGGGGAAATCGGATGCTTTAGCTTCTTCCCCTCGAAGAACCTGGGGGCTTTCGGCGACGCGGGGTTGTGCACCACAAACGATGCTTCCATTGCGGACCGGCTGCGGTCCCTCCGCGTGCATGGAAGCCGTGTGAAGTACTATCACGAGGTCGTTGGTATTAACTCGCGGCTCGATGTTTTGCAAGCTGCCGTGTTGCGGGTCAAGCTTCGGCATCTTGATAAATGGAGCGCTGCCCGCCAGAGGAATGCGGATATCTATCGGGAGCTTTTAAGTTCTTCCGTGATGCTTCCACGCGCTGCATCGTATCAGACACGACATATTTATAACCAGTTTGTGATTCAATGCCAACATCGAACGGGGCTTCGTGATTACCTGCAGCAGAACGGTGTCGGCACGGAAATCTATTATCCGCTGCCGCTTCACCTGCAGCCGTGCTTCGCTTATCTGGGTTATAAGACGGGGGATTTTCCGGTCAGCGAGAAGCTTGCGAAAACGTCTCTCGCCTTACCTATTTACCCAGAATTAGAGCCCGCCGATATCGAGTACGTGGCACATCACATCGACGTATTCTTTGGCGCCCCAAGCTAATTGGCGATGTTTCGCGGTACCCCAAACGGCAACACAGCCTGCTGCGCGCGCCGTCGTATGTACCACTTCTCAAAAGGTGGCACTTCCCGGCGAGCGAGGTCGTGACAAATAAGATCGTCGATCTCCTGCGCCCGCGCTTTCGCGTCGAGTTTCTCATAGCGCGTCTGCTGCCGGAATAGCTCGGTTTTTTCCTTACGGAGATTTGCGCGCGTATTTTCCGTAAGTTCATCGAACAATAACCTTGCGGTCTCATCACGGTATTGCTCGTACTCCATGACGAGCGCGCGTTGCTCCGCCAGTTCCTGTTGGGCGAAGATTGTCTGCTCTTGCTGCCGGAATGCCTTCCGCGCGCTATCGATAGATTCTTCCCCAAGAAGAGCCTCGGGGTCTTTGATCAGCTTTATAAGCAGACCCGCGGGGTTCTTCATGTTCTGTCCAGCCGCCTTCTTCTGACGGCATGTATCAAGCGCTATGGCGCAAATATCGAGCGCCCGCAAACCTTCCGAGGTTGCAACACCGGCATCCAGAGCATTGCGTATCAAACTCAACGCGACATGAATCACAACACCGCTTTCGAGTAACGCTTCCAGCAATCTTGCCGCTCGCTCAAGCTGATAGAACTCAGCTTTTGTCTGAGCCCCTTCGGCGTAACGCTGCGCAAGCTTCTCGGGGAACGATGCCTTCTCCAAGCGTTTTATGCAATACACTTGATTCAACTCGCGCGTATCGGCCGGATCGGGAGAGAGCAGCATTTTACGCTCAGGCACATAGTTGCGATGGCGGCGTAGGGCAATCTCCCAGCGTTCGGCTTCGACGATGTGATACGAACCGAGTACTTCAATACCAATGAGCTGATCGAAGGCCGGCTCGAGCGTCTGCATCAGACGCGAAAGATACTTAGGCGGATTGATAATGCCCAAATGCTCGATGGCAAGCTTGCGCGCATCGATTACCATCATGTCGGTCTTCTCGAAGGCGACGGCCAGAAAGCGGTACAAATGCTTGCCTGTAATCCCGTCAAGTTCCATGTAGCGGCCGGCATCGAGCACACGAAAGAAGCCGCTGTTCATTGACTGAATCACCTTGTCGGTCCATGTCACTGACCCGACGCATCGTCCCGACTCGCGATCGAGCGTGAAACTGGCTTCCTGAAACACATTTAGCCACTTCACCTCCTCGTGCCTGTCAGTCGCCGCAATCCCTCGGAACCGGAGCGGAATGAAGCGATCCATTGCAATCTTGAGCCTTTGATAGAACTTGCCATGTACGCTTTGAATACCGAGAATCTTGGCGATTTCACGGCCCGTGAAGGTGATGGTTTTGGCGAAGTTGTTCTGAAATGTGAGTGCTCCGAGAGCAACAAAAATGTCGAGATCCTGCTCTGTAGGTAAGCCTAGTTCGGTGTTGCCTTGTACTTGCCAGGAAACCAGCACTTCTGTTCCATCTGGTAAAAGCTTGGTCCCTTCGATCTGAAGTTTACCCACTCGTTTGCCCACACGGCGTTCGAGTACTGCAAATGGTATTGCCGCCAGATTCTCTTCTTCGACTGACAGATGAAGAAGCGACGGCTTGGGAACAAGTTTCGACATGCTCGGTTAAAGAGGTGGCTTTCTTGTTTTTACACTGTTCTGCGAGGAAGTCCTAGGACTTTACGATCAAGCACATACCAAGTACGTCCACATGGTTTTTCCATATATATATTCCAAACCATAACCATACCAAAGGGAGTCTAGCTGGACTCCGACCAGTAGGATAAGTGGTTACAAATGTGTAGGTTACGGGAATATGCCGAGAGATGATCGCGTGTGCTTGATCGTAAAAGCCGTGTGCTTGATCGTAAACTATTGAAAACACGACCGCGAGCGGCATGGGTTTGATCGTAAGCGACCTTTTGTTAAGGAAATCAGTAGTTTACCGCTTCAGCAACCCTTTCACCGGGGCGTCTTTTACGATCAGGCACACGTGCTTGGGTGCTTTTTTACGCTCAAGCACACAAGCCTGGGCCATTTTTTACGGTCAAGCACATGCGAAGGTCTAAAATTTACGATCAAGCACACGAGTGAGAAGGCCTGTTTCATGGGTTTGATCGTAAGCCGCGCTATTCTGTTCGTGATCCATGAGGCGAATTCTATTCGTCTTCGGCACCCGACCCGAGGCGATAAAACTCTGTCCTGTCATCGCCCACATGCGAGGGAACGCCCCCGATTTCGAGGCGCGTGTTTGTGTCACCGGCCAGCATAGACAAATGCTCGATCAGGTGTTGAATGTCTTTGACATTCAGCCGGACTACGATTTGAACGTGATGGCCCCGGGTCAATCGCTGTTCGATTCCACAGCGCGCATGCTCTCCGGTTTGGGCCCAGTGTTAGGCGATAAGTTTGATCTGGTGGTCGTTCAGGGAGATACGACGACGACATTGTGCGGTTCCCTGGGCGCTTTCTATTCCCGGCTGCCTGTAGCCCATGTTGAGGCAGGTCTCAGGACCGGCGATTACCAGCATCCCTTCCCGGAAGAAATGAATCGTGTGCTGACCACCAGGCTCACGTCCCTGCATTTTGCAGCGACTGAAGCCGGCGCCGAGAATCTGAGGCGGGAAGGTATCCCGGACAAAGCTATCTGGGTAACTGGTAATCCGATTATCGATGCAATCCAAAGAACCAGCGGTAATCTTGCCGCGGGTCTGCTCAGTGCCCCGCCCTGGCCGTGGCTGGATCCAGGCAAGAAACTGATTGTTGTAACCGCGCACCGGCGAGAGAGCTTCGGTCTGCCATTTGAGCGGATCTGTAGCGCCTTGGCAATCTTGTCCCAACGTCCC
Organism: Bryobacteraceae bacterium; assembly: GCA_035630195.1. Taxonomy (GTDB): domain Bacteria; phylum Acidobacteriota; class Terriglobia; order Bryobacterales; family Bryobacteraceae; genus DASQDN01. The sequence continues at coordinate 10,459 of DASQLD010000008.1, read as the reverse complement.
GACGTGCAAATCGTTTATCCGATACACCCAAATCCGAATGTTCGCGCAGCGGCTGAGAAATATCTGAAAGATGAGCTAAACATCGTTCTAGTGGATCCGCTCTCCTATGTTTGCTTCGTAGATCTGATGCGTCGAAGTTATCTGTTGCTTACCGATTCCGGAGGCATTCAGGAGGAAGGTCCGTCCTTAGGAAAACCGGTACTGGTAATGCGGGAGACCACGGAAAGGCCAGAGGGAGTTGCGGCAGGGTTAACGCGTCTGGTAGGTACGGACAAAGCGACAATCGTAGCGGAAACGTCAAAACTGCTGGACGATCCAACTGAGTATGCGAAGATGACCCGGCCCCTCAATCCTTATGGAGACGGACACGCCAGCCGGCGGATTGTCGAGGCGATTCGTAGCTGGTTTGATACCAGGGTACCCGAGTAGTTGAGTACCAAGGTAGATAAGTAGCTAAATATCTTACTGGCCGCCCTGCTCTACCAGCATGGCCTTCAATGTATTGAAAATGATGTACATATCGAGTGACAGCGACAGATTCTTGATGTAGTAAAGATCGTATTCGAGCTTTACAATTGCATCGTCTATGGTCTCGCCGTATTTGTAATTGATCTGCGCCCAGCCTGTAATGCCGGGCTTAACGCTGTGGCGCTGCCGATAGAAAGGGATGATCTCAGAGAGGGTTTGAACAAATTCGGGCCGTTCCGGACGAGGCCCCACGATCGACATCTCCCCACGCAGAACATTGATGATTTGAGGGAGTTCATCGAGACGAAGGATGCGAAGGTACTTGCCTATGGGTGTAACACGAGGATCGTTTTTAACGGCCCACACTGCCCCGGTCTTCGCCTCGGCATCGACACGCATGGAACGGAATTTGTAGATCGTGAAAGTGTCGCCATTTAGCCCGACACGCACTTGGCGATACAAAATCGGCCCGCGCGAAGTGAGCCGCACCGCAATCGCAACCAGGAGCATGATCGGAGCCGAGATTAGCAGGCCGGCGCACGCGATGAGAAACGAATAGAAAGATTGTATGCGCAGGCTAATCGGTCGCGGCCCCAGGTCTGAGGAGAAGATGAGGTACGACGGCCGCAGAGCTTTTGTTGGCACGCGACCGAATGCAGTTTCATATGTTCTGGCTGCCTCTTCTATGTAAAGGCCTTTAAAGCGAAGGTCGAGCAACTCATACATCGGCATCGATTGCCGGCGTTCCGCAGGTCCGACAACAATTCGGTCCGGCTTCTGCGACTCCACAATCGATTTAAGGTCGGAATAGCCGCCCAAGATAGGCAATCCTGCAGCTACGGTGTGGCCGACTTCGTAGGAGTCATCCAGATAGCCGATTCCACACATACCAATTTCGGGATGATCCGCCAAGTGTTGTGCAATTTCCTGCACGTCATTGTTTGTGCCGATAAACAGAATCCGCTGGGGGGAGAGGGCGCGGAAGAAGATGGTGTTGAAGCAGAAGCGCCATGCCGGTAAGGCGAACAGAAGAATGGCCGAGCCCCCGAGGACCGTCCACCGCGGCATGAGCAACGTTGGCGCCGCGTAGGCCATGATGGCCTGAGTGAAGAAGACGATCGCGATCGTACGGATAGTCTTTTCAATGATAAGGATGTTTGACCGGCCAGCTCCGCTGGTGTAGAAGTCCTGAAAGTAAAGCGCCAGCATGACAGCCAAGACGACCAGCGCCAACCGTAAGAAGCCGTCTTCGTAGAAGAGAAAGATCTCCGGCTCAAACGGCAAAAGGATGTAAAGAGCCGCAAGATAGGATCCAAAGACCAGCCCGATCTCGGTCAACAACAGGATGAGGGTGCTTGTTGGGACGAAGACACGGAACAGGCGAATCATGGTGAAAGGGCTTGATCCAATTGGCAAGTCTACCACTTAGGCCCCGCGCGACCGTTTACACATGTAAGTCTAAGGCGAATATTCAAGTATTTGAGTAGTTGAATGTGTGAGTAGCAGAACTGCCAGCTACCCACGTATACTGATACTCATGGTTATTACCGTGGCGAGCTTTAAGGGAGGCGTGGGCAAATCAACAACGGCAATTCACCTTGCCGCCTATTTGCAAGCGACGGCCCCAACGTTACTCGTCGATGGAGATCCAAATCGCTCGGTGAGCGAATGGGCGAGGGCAGGGAAGTTGCCGTTCAAGGTCGTCGACGAAAGACAAGCCGCTCTACACGCCAAATCATTCGAACATATCGTTATCGATACCAAAGCGCGACCGGACGAGGAGGATCTGCGGGCGCTCGCTCTGGGTTGCCATCTATTAGTAATTCCGTGCACTCCAGACCCGTTGAGTTTGCGAGCGTTGGGCTTGACCGTAACCGCGCTAAAAAACATCGGCGCAGATCGATATCGGGTACTTTTGACGGTCGTTCCGCCTCGTCCAAGTCGGGACGGGGACGACGCTCGGGACATGATCGAGCAGATGGGCCTTCCACTCTTTACAGCGGCTATCCCCCGATTGGTGGCATTCCAACGGGCGGTTCTGGAGGGGACAACGGTGGCGGGCTTAAAAGATCCTCGCGGGCAGCAGGCGTGGGAAGAATATCGGCGGGTAGGTGAAGAGACGACGGACTTGGTTACCCGGAGTTCCGGGTACGCAAGAGGTCAGCTAGCCGGATAGTCGTATACTCAAGTAGAATGGCTAAGAATAAATTTGCGGACCTGTTAGGAGAAGTCGGCTTAGGCTCCGTTGAACCGCCCGGGGAAGGCGCTCCGCCACCTCCGCCTAGAGTTGGGAAGCGGAGTGATCCGGCATACCGGCAGATCTCAACGTACGTGCGCTCCGACCTGTATCGCTTAGTCAAGCGCGAGCTTTTAATGGACGAACGTGACTTCAGCGATCTCATGGATGAGCTTTTAGCGGAGTGGGTGAGTAGGCGACAGTCCAAGTAGCCGAGTAGTTAGGTAGCTAAGTAAATAGCTGGGTGGCAACCCGAACCCGCTCCTCGAATGCTTCTCTGTTCCTGCTGATTGCCAGCGCCAGAGCCACGAGCTTTTCCAGTGCTTCCTCCGGCGTAGTGAATGAAACAAAGATGTTTCCGGGGCTAAGACTCACGCCTTCGGGCAGACCATCGATATCCCGCCGTTGCACCCGCTGAATCGTAGTTCCTGAAACATCGACCAAAACTGGTGGTTGCTCCAGCCATTTCTCCCGTTGCCGCCCAAGTTGATCCCAGAGTTGTTTCCGGCGGTGGGCGTCGTAGCAAGCGACTTCGCCCGCGGCGATTCTCTGGAGGTACCCGATTACATCTGCCGCCCGAGCGACCCGGCTGGAACCGACCTCCCGCGATGCAACAGTCGAAAGGATTTGCTGCGCCCTCCGGCGACCTACGCCGAGCAGTTGTTCGATCTGGTTGCGATCCACCCAGGGATCGGAAGAAGACTCCAATCGTTCGATAGCTTCGGGTAAACGTACCAGCCAAAGGGGTTTATCCGGCATTAGTAGCTACGATAGCAGATAAAGTGATCATGCGCGACCGCGCAATAAGTTCTAAAGCTGGCGTCTGATAAGTGAACATTCTCAGGCACGTTACCGAGAAGTCACGGTTCCTCAAAATGACACCTGGTTTGGCAACACGGCGCCAAAGGTGTGTGCCTAAGGACGAACCAACCCTGCGGGCCGTCCACTCGTTTGAATGTGGTGAACTCGCAGTCTGCCGGCGGGGCTGCCGGGGACGCCCGGGGAGATCATCATTCGTTCGGTGGCCGCTAGCTTAAGGCGAGGGCTGAAACTGCGCGAGCCAACTGGCGGCATCGTTTGCGGTGGTGACCTGACGCGACAGAATCGCGGAAGTCAGGTCGCTGGTGGCAACCGTTCCCAAGGGATTTGTGTACTTGAGGCCTTCGGTTTGCCCGGCCAGCTTCAGGACGAAGGGAACATAGCGTTCCGGCGCCCTTGTCAGCGCGCTTGCCTGTTCGGCGTCCCATTCCGGGTTGGTTTGGTACATAGGAACCCGCATGGGGTGATCGGACGTCAGCAAAATTGCCGTTTTCTCCCACAACCCGGCCGTTTCGAGCGCCGATCGAAGCTCACTCACCGTGCGATCAACGAGCAGGAGGTTATCGGAATAATTAACGCCATCGCGGGCTGTGAAGTCTTTCGTCTTCCGGTCGTAGATGGTCAGCGAATGCGGCACGGGATAGTGGAGATAAACCAGATGCAAACCGGCATCAGCGACCATCCGCAGGGCGTTCCCGTGAACACCTAGGTACTCCTCCCGTGTGCGCAGCCGCTCCTGACGCCGCACGTCAGGGTGGAGCAATCCGGTCCGAGGCGCTAGAAAAGTGAGCCGCGAAAGCACCGGCGCCTGCAGGATGGCTCTGCGGAACTGCACGGAAGCCGCCTCTACAACGTTGAGATTCCCAATCGATTCCTCCCGGTGCAGGACACCGGCGGCGGGCGCCCAGAAACAATCCGCCGTGTAGCGGCCGAACAGCCGGCAATACGGGTGATACCAGCCTGCGATTCCGACGTTCAGCCGCGCATTTCTTGCTCTCGAAAAGAGCGACGGTTCTTGCTTCCAGTCCACATCCGTGTCCGCATTTTTGTGACGGATCAAGAGGACGCCGGGCGAACGGGGGCTGCTCTTGGTGACTTGGCGTCCGGTCACGAGACCGGGTATGGAGTCAAGCGTGTCCAATGCCGGAGACGAAGCTCGCGTTGCGTGTAGCGCTTGCGTCTCCAGCCGGTCGAGTGCAGGCAATTCAATGCCGGGCGGTCGAGCCCCAGGCGCCGCCAAGCCCCGATCCAGCTCATCGAAGACAATGATCACCATCCGCCCGGCGGCGTTTTCCAAACGCGGAGAGACGGGCTGATCTTCAAACACCGCTGGATCCTGACGCAGCGTCTGCCATGCTGTGGTGGATACGGTGAAAGGCAGCAGCAACACGAGAATCAACACCGCGGCCCGCGCTCCTCGTACGATGGCCCGTTCATACCGCAGCACAATCCATCCGGCTGCCAGCACAATTGCGCTGACGACCGCGACTCGCGCGGCGATGTTCCATTCGGACGTCAGTCCGACGAACCCCAGATGCAGGAAGTGCTTGCGGACCGTGTTCACCGGGAATAGCACAAGGCACACCACGAAGACGATGCCTGCGGCGCGATGGATGCGCTTATTGCCGATGCGTCTCAGTGCCCGCAGGATGGCAAAGAAAACCGCAGCCATCGCCAGAGTGGTCAGGATTGTCACAGCGGGCAGGAAGTAGCTGGACGGCGTTTTTACATGGTAGGAGACGGAGTGATCCAGCACCTCATCCCAGTACTTCAAAAAAAACAGATGCGCGAAGGAGACGCAGAAGGCCAGGTCTTGAAGGACCGGGCGGGTCCCGACGGACACCGCTGAGGGGGTCATTGTATTCAACCATAACAAGCGAGGAAGCGGGACATTGTCATCGAGCGCAATACGCGCTCGGTACGAACATCTCCGCAACCACTTCAGAGCCATCGAGCAGCTTTACGCGCCAGCCCTCGTCCTTCGCTTCTACATGTACCGACACTGGCCGAGCATCGAACCGGAGGGCCGCTCCAAAAACCAAAGTCCCGGAGCCATGTCGAGTAACAACGATCAGCGGCGAACATTCCTTCGCTCCCAGGGCGGGGGACCGCCAACCGTAATCTCCACCTGCGGATACCTCAGGCGATTCGGGACCCCCGAGACAGAGAAACACTCCATCTCCCAAATCAAAGCTTTGCGCTGATAACTGGGACAGAATTTGCCCTGGATGCCAGAACTGCTCGGCCAGCAGTTTCGGGTCGAGCGTTTCCACAACGTCCAGAACACACAGCGTATGCGTATCCAGAAACTCAACTACTCGCCTATGTCGGATATCCGAGTACCTGCATATGGCGTCTATCCGGCCCGAGGGAGACCAATCGAGCACCTCCGTTTCCGGCTTATCTGCCCACCGGAACGCATTCACCGGAGTTGCCTGGTCGCGGTTTTGCACTCGAATGGTATTGTGTGCAGCCGTTCCGCGAAAACGACTCCTCCAAATCGGACTGGAGATGTAGGTGTAAGTTCCGGGATCGATCAACATGTCACGGGCGCCATGACGTACGGTCATGCTGAGCGTATCCGAGTGGCTGTGACCGGCACCCCAGACGCCAAATGGACCCGCATCCACGATCACCTGCGTCCTTCCTCGATGCAGCACAGCGACGCCGGCATCGGGGAAAAACCTCGAGGCGGGCTGACGCGCGGGAGCAGCAGGCATCGCGAGCACCTTCGGTCCTAGCCACCACAGCGCGATCTCATAGAGATCTTCCGGATGCGTCAACCACTCGGGCCGGTTTAGCAAGACCGAGCAGAGCGCTACGGTACCCCGACCAAACGTGTCGCGCGGGCCATAAGGATGAAACAGGCGCCCGCCATCGTCATCGCCAAGAAAGACCAACCGCCGTTCCGGACCAAGCAGCGCGATCAGATACTCTGTCATGCGGGCGAGTTTCGACCGGTAACGCTCATCCGTGTCTTCTAGGATCGCGTGCAAGGCAAAGAAATCGACCGCGTAGACGTGATAGTACGACGACTGCTCGAAGTGACTACCGTCGTCGCGCACCTGCCGGTCCATCTCTTCGGAGACAATTCTGGCGGCCTTTCGTCGCCACCCCCCGCTAGCCGGCAGATCAGGGAATGCGACCGCGATTGCATGCAGCGCCACCGCCTCGCCCAGCAGATGTGTATTGGGCGAGAAGTATACCGAAAGGTTTGCATTGAGATGCAGACCGTGACGATAAATGGCCAGCAAGAATCGCTGTCGGAACTCCGGTGAAAACGCGCTACCCGCAAAGTGATAGACGTAGATCCAGGACAGCGCGCGGAAACCCACTTCCAGCGCGCTAGCCCAATTGATACCGCACTGAAAGGGATTCACCGCCAGCCAGTGCTCCAACTGCCGGACGATTTCTTTCAAAAAATCGTCACGACGGGTCAGCAGCCAAGCTTGCGCCAGAATGACCAAGTGTTGATGCCGATTTAACTCCCAAATAATTTTGTGGTCGCCTACGGCCGCAAAGTCGAGGTACTTTACACGCCTGAAATATGGAACCTCATTGCTGATGCCATGAACGTAATCGCGGCTCCAGTCGATCTCCGGGCCCGTTTCGATGTTGATGCCCAGCACGGGGAACCGGTGAGCAAGGAAGCCTTCGGCAAGTGTCTCTATCTGTCGCGCCAGCGGGCTGCCGGCTAAGGCGGCGAAAACGCCGTCAGGATCGGGAAGCTTTGCGATGGGCGCCGGCGCGTCAATGTTTAAACGGGGCGGAAAGGCGTACAGCCAGAGGTTAGCTGTTTCCTGACGCAGCCGGAACGCGATCTCTCGAGGACTTCGCATGTCTTTGACGGGGCGGTGATCTTTCCTTATACCGCGGGTATTAGGCAGAGCCGCTGCTACGATGAAACTTCGATGTGTGGTATCGCTGGATTTCTCGATCGTGCTTCCGGGATGAATGCCGAAGCCTTACAGGCAGTCAATCGACGCATGACCGATGCCATTGCCCACCGCGGCCCTGATGACGAAGGTATTTGGGCGGACCCCACGGCGGGGATAGCGCTTGGACACCGGCGGCTCTCGATTCTCGATCTTTCGCCTGAAGGTCATCAGCCGATGCACAGTGCGAATGGCGCGTTCGTGATTGTGTTCAATGGCGAAATCTACAATTTCCGGGACATACGCGCAGAACTCGAGTCGCACGGTCATCGCTTCCGCGGACATTCCGACACTGAGATCATGCTGGCGGCATTTGAACAGTGGGGCGTGCGGCGCGCCGTAGAAACATTTAACGGCATGTTCAGTTTCGCGGTCTGGGACAAGCGCGAGCGGTTACTTCACCTTTGCCGCGACCGGCTCGGGAAGAAGCCGATGTATTACGGCTGGGCAGGGAAGACTCTGCTGTTCGGATCGGAATTAAAAGCATTTCACCAACACCCGAATTTCTCAGGACAAATCGACCGAAACATCGTGCCGGTTTACCTGCGGCACGGATACATCCCAGCGCCATATTCGATTTATCAGGGTATTTATAAGCTCCCCGCGGGAAGTTTGCTGACTATCCGGACTTCGGATGTGGGAACGAATGGGGAGCCGGAGCCTTATTGGTCCGTGCTGGAAGCTGCGCGCAAGTCAATGACATCGCCCCTCGCGGATGAACGCGAGTCGTTGGAACAGTTGGAGCAATTGCTGCAGGATGCTGTGCGTATTCGCATGGTGGCCGATGTTCCCGTTGGCGCATTCCTGTCGGGCGGAATCGATTCGTCCCTCGTGGTTGCGCTAATGCAATCCAGCAGCTCACTTCCCGTACGGACGTTTTCGATTGGCTTCAATGAAGCGAAGTTCGATGAAGCGCAGCACGCCAAGGCTGTTGCGCAACATCTCGGGTGTGACCACACGGAACTGTACGTCACGCCTGCCGAGGTCCGGAACGTAATCCCCATCCTGCCCGAGATGTTCGATGAGCCGTTTGCGGATTCCTCCATGATTCCGACGTTCCTGGTATCGCAGTTGACCAGGCGTTCGGTGACGGTGGCTTTGTCCGGCGACGGTGGCGACGAGTTGTTTGGAGGCTACAGCACTTACGACAGTTGCGCGCGGTACTTCCAGCGGAACGGGCGCTGGCCAGGGCCTGTGAGACGCATGGCGGCGCATTGCGCGACGGCAGTGTCCTCTGACATTTGGGACGCGGCGTTGCGTCCGGCGGGCATACGGCATGCGGGACCAAGGCTGCATCGGGTAGCATCCATTTTTGGCGAGGACGCTCCCGGCTTGGCGTACAGGGCGATGGTTTCGCTGTGGGAATTCCCACAAGCAGTCGCTTGCGGAGGAGTTGAAGCGACAACCCCGTTTGCAGATTCTCGCTACAGGAATGTCGGCGGAGACGAAATCGCCACCATGATGTTGTTGGACACCTCCGTTTATCTTCCCGACGACATTCTTGTGAAGGTGGATCGCGCGAGCATGGCGGTGAGTCTGGAATCGCGATGTCCGCTTCTCGATTACCGTTTGTTCGAACTTGCCTGGCGCATCCCGATGAGCCTCAAACGGCGCGACGGTTCGGGGAAGTGGATCTTGAAGCAACTGGCCTACAAACTTGTGTCCCGCGAACTGCTGGACCGGCCGAAAGCGGGCTTCGCTATCCCGATTGTCGACTGGCTGCGTGGTCCTTTACGCGCCTGGGGCGAGGAACTGCTGGCGCCGGAGCGATTGCGAGAGGAAGGGTTCTTCAACCCGCGGCAAGTACAGGCGACGTGGCGCGCGCACCAAGAGGGACACATCGATTACAGCGCTCGTCTATGGACGGTGCTGATGTTTCAGGCGTGGTTGGAGCACTACCACAAGGGAGAGAACGTTGCTTCCCCTCCGATGACTGCGGTTTCCAGTTAGGGTAGTACCGGCTGCGTTCTCAAATTACGCGTCCGGCTCACGTCGAAGTGGTACTTGGCCAAGCGGCACCAAAAGGAGAAAACTGTACGCTAACGACGGGAAGGCCCGTCAGGAGGCGTGTAGCGGTCGTCTCAGAACTCAACGATATCAAGGTACTTCCGACACCTTGATTTCAAGACGGGTTTCAAAACAACATTTCCCTTGCAGACAGGGTTTCGCATGGGCCGTACGCCCGGTCTCGAAAACGGTCGTTTTCGGTACACCGTTTCTATTGCGGGAGGCTGTTGAAGTGGCCCTTCTGTTCAATGGCCGTTTCCGCTCGCCCGAGGAGTCTTGTACAATGCCTTGGCATCCTATTGGCGTTGAGTGTCGCACACGGTGCGGCATCAAGACATAATTCAAAGGTAAATGAAAGATGTATAGAGTTCTTGCCTATTTGTGCGCCTTCTTTGCACTGTCCGCGCTCGCACCAGCGCAAAATAAACAGGACGAGGAAGCTCTGCGAAACTTGCCGCGACTGTTCTCAGCTGCGTTCGCGAAGCACGATGCCCACGAGTTGGCGCAGATCATGTCTGACGATGTTGATTTTGTAACGGTAGGTCTCAACTGGTTGCAAGGACGTGAAGTCTTCGAAAAATTTCACGATCGATTGCTGAAAGGCCGCTTCAGTGAAATTGTCCACACGGTGCTGGATACTCACGTACGCTTCTTGCGTCCTGATATTGCTATTGTTCGGCACAGTTGGTCTGCTCAAGGCGACAAAAATCCCGACGGCTCGGCACGCGAACCTCGTTTCGGTCTCATGACGATGGTTTCTGAGAAACGGCAGGGAAAATGGCTCGTGGTTGCGGTTCAAAATGTAAACGCTAGCCGAAGTTCGTCACGACTGAGAGTTAACAACGGCTAAGTGGTTCAGAATCAGCTCAGGCAGTCGCCGAGTCTGCACTACATTTGCGATTGAGTTGAAACCGTTCAGGAAGGCTGATACCGAGTTGCTGGAGGAGTGATTTCTGCTCGGCGGTGGGTTCGGTGATGCGTCGAAGGCGGATCT
>DASQLD010000007.1:0-4765 GCA_035630195.1 Bryobacteraceae bacterium | reverse complement strand
AAGCCTCTCATCGCCTACACGATCGAAGCCGCACAACAATCGGCGCGGTTAACGAGAACGATTGTGTCGACCGAGGATCCTGAAATTGCGGCGACGGCTGAGCGTTTCGGGGCAGAGGCCCCATTTGTGCGACCGGCTGAGTTGGCTCTCGATGAGACGCCTATGCTGCCGGTACTCATTCATGGAGTCGGTTGGCTGGAAGATCACGGCGAGAAGTTCGATGCGGTGTGTTTGCTGCAGCCCACTAATCCCATGCGAACGGCTTCCGATATAGATGGTTGCATTGAGCTGATGGAACGTAATGATGCAGATACTGTCTTCACGGTTCTTCCGGTGCCGCAACATTACAATCCGCACTGGGTTTACGAGCCGGACAGCCAGGGAAACCTACGGCTAAGCACGGGGGAATCCACTCCTATCCCGCGCCGTCAGCAACTCCCCCTTGCATTCCATCGCGAGGGATCTGTCTACGTTGTGAAACGAAACGTTCTGATGGAACAGAACACGCTGTATGGTCCACGTGTCTACGGCTATCGAATGAAGGCTGAGCGGTCCGTGAACATTGATGAACTAAGTGATTGGAAACGAGCTGCCACTCTTGTGGCGGGAGTCTAGAAAGCCTGATGCTTGAACTTGTTCAGAAAAGTAGAGTAGCCACCCGGCTCTTTGGGCGCAAGTACGATTTCACGTGGCGTTATCTTCTCAACTTCGGTCCCACTGTAGGCTATGCCATGTCGCCGGAACCGCTGACAGGCGAGTGTCGGCGCATCGTCGAATCGCTCAACCGCGACGGAATCGGCATTACGAGCGCGGGAAAGCTGCTTCGGAACATTGAGCTCTTCGATAGTCTGAGAGACGCAACTTCGAAGATGTTGGCGGATCGTTCCCGAGAGATCGAAGAGTCGCGCATTGCGGCGAATACCGATAGTCGCGAGGAACAGAAGCCGTTCTTGCTAACGCTGCTCGGAGGCCATCCGAAACTCGAGCCCGAAAGCGCTTACGGGCGCTATGCGCTATCTCGGGAAATTATCACGATAGCGCAGGCTTATTTCAATATGCACGTGGCTATGCGCTATTACAACGTCTGGCTGAACTTTCATTCGAGCAACGGACCGACGCAGTCACAGTTGTGGCATCGGGATCCCGAAGATCGATACATCCTCAAGGTATTCACTACGCTCTCGAATGTGGATGATGGCGCTGGCCCCTTCACATACGCGCCAGGCACCCATCCCAAGGGCGGCGTAGTAAGAAATCCGGAATTTCTGTACAAAGACGGCAAGACTCCGCGCAGTGACGACGATCAGATGGCCGCCGTCGTGCCACGCGATCGCTGGGTTCGCGGCATCGGGGATATAGGAACGATTATTTTCGCAGATACGCGTGGACTTCATAAAGGCGGTCAAGCAACTCAGCGGGATCGATTGCTGTTCACTTGTGAGTTTACGTCTCCAAATGCCGGTAACGGCGGTGTTCCTGCGCAGCGGTACGCGAGATCCTAATGTGCGGCATTGCTGGATGTTTTGGTAACACGTGGCAGGTGACTGACCTCCTCGGAATACAGACGGCGCAGAGGCATCGCGGACCGGATGATGGGGGCACGTTTTTCGATCTCGCGGGAAGGGCGGCGCTTGCACATTCGAGGCTCAGCATTTTGGATCTGTCGACTGCAGGACGTCAACCTATGTCGAACTCCCGCCGTAACCTCTGGATCGCCTTCAATGGAGAGATCTACAACTATCTCGAACTCCGTAAGGAGTTGCGCGACTATCCCTACAGCAGTCGAACCGATACGGAAGTGATCCTTGCGGCCTACGAACGGTGGGGCGACAAGTGTTTATCTCGTCTGCATGGCATGTTCGCATTTCTGATATGGGACATGAGCAAACGAAGGCTCTTTGCGGCGCGTGATCGATTCGGAGTGAAGCCGTTGTATTATCACGTTCGCTCCGACGGAAGCCTGTTTGTCGCGAGCGAAACTCGGGCAATTCGATCGGTTGTGCCGGAGATCCAACCAGACCCGGTGGCTTGGGCAACCTATCTGAGTTCTGCCGCATCCGATTATTCGGAACGAACATTCTGGTCGGGAATTCAGTCCCTGGCGCCTGGTCACAGCCTCAGTTGGGATGATGGCAAGCTCTCCACTTCGCGATGGTATGACTTGGCTGCACGCAGCGGAGTCGAACTCGACACGCGGCCGGCTGATGTCGTTATGGAAGAGTACTCGAGTCTTCTCGAAGATAGTGTTCGGTTGCGCTTCCGCTCTGATGTGCCGGTCGGCGTGAACCTGAGCGGCGGGTTGGATTCTTCTCTCCTACTTGGACTTGTGCATCGCATTCAAGGCGCGAATAGTGATGTGGACGCGTATACGTTTGTCACAGGAGATGAAAACTACGATGAACTGCCTTGGGTCCAGCGGATGTTGGCCCGTACCCGACATGAATCTGTTGTTTGTCGAATTGGCGCGGAAGATGTGCCAGCGTTAACCGAAACGATTCATCGCTATCAGGACGAACCGTTCGGCGGAGTGCCTACCCTTGCATATGCCCAATTGTTTCGGGAAGCGCGGAATTGCGGAACGAAGGTGTTGCTGGATGGGCAGGGTTTAGACGAGCAATGGGCAGGGTATGACTACTATGCATCCGGATCGACGAGCCCTGTTCAGGGTACGGGCGATAGCCCAGTCAGACCTGCATGTCTGACTCAGGACTTCGCAAAGCTAGTGGAACAGCCTTCCTACGTCGAACCATTCCCCGATGCTCTGCGCAATCGACAATATAGAGATATTCGCTACGGCAAGATTCCTCGCGCTCTTCGGTTCAATGACCGTGTTTCCATGCATGCTTCGACGGAGTTGCGAGAGCCATTTCTCGATCATCGGCTTGTAGAACTTGCGCTCCGCCAACGCCCCCACTTGAAGATGCGTGACGGCGTGCGGAAGTGGTTGCCTCGTCAGATCGCCGCACAACTGTTGCCTGACGCAGTTGCGGGGGCGCCGAAGCGTCCAGTGCAAACGCCGCAACGCGAGTGGTTGCGCGGCCCGTTGCGTCCTTGGGCTGTCGAGTTGATTGAAGACGGCCTGCGGTGGGCGTCCGGCTCCTGGCTCGATTCGGCTGCGGTCCGAAACTCTATGCAGCGCTACTTTGCCGGACAGTTCGATAACAGCTTTTTTATGTGGCAGTGGATTAGCATCGGTTTGATGAAAAGACAAGGCAAAGGGGCGGCAGCGGCATGAGCCACGTTGCAATTAGCGCCCATCACCTTTCGAAACGATACCGGCTAGGAGCAAAGCAACGCGGCTATCGCACTATACGCGATTCGGTTACGGACATTCTTAAGAAGCCCCTGAACGTTGTGCGTTCCGCATTTAAGAAAAGTCCGCGCATCGAGACGGGCGAGCCCGACCATCTCTGGGCTTTGAACGATGTATCGTTCGAAGTGAAGACTGGGGAGGTGGTCGGGGTCATTGGCCGAAACGGTGCCGGGAAAAGCACACTGCTCAAGGTGCTATCCCGCATCACTGAGCCTACGAGTGGCTATGTGGATGTGTGGGGTCGTGTCGGGTCGCTGCTCGAGGTAGGTACGGGCTTCCATCCGGAGTTGACCGGACGTGAGAACACCTATCTGAATGGCGCGATCCTCGGCATGGGCCGAGCCGAGATCGATCGCAAGTTTGATGAGATCGTCGCGTTCTCTGAGATTGAGCGATTTATCGATACGCCCGTTAAACATTATTCAAGCGGGATGTATTTGCGTCTCGCGTTTGCGGTGGCCGCGCACTTGGAGCCGGAAATTCTGCTGGTCGACGAAGTACTCGCTGTTGGCGACGCGGCGTTCCAGCGTAAATGCACCGGAAAGATGGGTGATGTCGCGAAGCAGGGTCGCACGATTCTTTTCGTAAGCCATAACATGGCAGCGATGCGTCAGTTGTGCTCGACGGCCATACTGCTTAGCGCAGGTGAGATTGCCGAGAACGGCGACATAGACACGATCATCAAGAAATACTTGAATAGCACTCTTTCCACGGACGTTGCAGACTTCAGCAACGTGCAGTACCGGGAAGGAGCGGGAGACATCCGGTTCGCCGGGATGTACTTTGAGGACGCTGATGGATTGCCGGCGACGGGGCTGATCAGCGGACAGAGTGGGAGTATAGTGCTTCGTTTGAATATGCAGCGGGCATTTCCCCGCGTTCGCGTCGGTATTTCTTTCCTGGACAGCTATAGTCAGCGCGTCATGTATCTGAACAGCTACTTTGTTCGGGAGGATCTTCCCGAAGTGGCGCCGGAGACCGAACTTGTCTGCCATATTCCCCGCGTGCATCTGGCTCCTGGAAGATATCGCGTCGAACTACGGCTGCAGTCCTCGTCTACCGTTCTCCAGGACCGCATTTCAGATGCCGTCTCGATTGATGTCTTCGATGGTAATTTCTTCGGAACGGGCCGCGCAGGAGTGGAGGGTCAGCATCTCGCGCTTATGGATTTCAACTGGACCACTCGCGAGGTAAATGAGTACGCGGGCATTGCAGAAGTGCGCACCGCCGGACGGAAGATCTAGATGCCTCGATACGCAGTAGTATTGCCCGATGCAATTGCCATCCGGAATATGGTGCTCGGCTCGGTGTTGGACAAGTTGCAAGGTAACACACTTGTCCTCCATGGCCTGCCTGAACACAAAGTGGAGTCGGTATCTTCGCAAGTGAAATCCGGGGTTCGATGGCAACCGATGGCCCCGTACACAGAACGGCCGCTGGCGTTTGGCCTTC
>DASQLD010000006.1:0-8399 GCA_035630195.1 Bryobacteraceae bacterium | reverse complement strand
ATGCCTGGACCGCGCGGGTGCGCAGTTTGTCCGCCGTGTTCAGCTCTTATCCCGAGGTTCTTTCGTCTGGTGTGAACTTCGATTCGTCCGATGCGAGCTTCTATTTAACGAACTCGGAAGGGTCCGCCCTTCGATCGCCTGATTCTCTCTGTACCATCCAGATCCGCGCGTCCGGTCAGGCGCCGGACGGAATGTCAGTGCGCGACGCAGCTATCATGCCTGCTCTGGATGAAAAATCGCTGCCCTCGGAAGCTGAATTGCGCAAGATCGCCGAGCAAGTAGGTCAGAGGATCAAAGCCTTGTCGGCCGCCCCCGCTGGCGAAAGCTATTCCGGTCCGGTGCTTTTCGAAGGCATTGCCGGTCCACAAATTCTCGCTGAAGTTCTGGCCCCACACCTGGCGCTGACCCGTCGCCCGGTCGCCGAACCGGGCCGACCGGCGCCGTTTCTGCCGAGTGAGTTCGAAGGCCGCATCGATGCCCGCGTGCTACCCGAATTCATGGATCTTGTAGATGATCCTACGCAAAAGGTGTGGAATGGGACGCAACTTCTCGGGTTCTACGAGTTCGACTACGAAGGCGTCGTGCCGGCTCCGCTGACGCTCGTCGAGAAAGGCAGACTCAAGAATTTCCTGTTGACTCGGCAACCCGTGAAAGGCTATCAGGCATCGAACGGCCGCGCTCGCGTACCTGGCGCCTTTGGCGCAAATGCCGCTGCGATCACTAATCTGTTTGTGCGTTCTTCCGAATCGGTTTCAAAGGACGATCTGCGAGCCCGTTTCCTGAAAATGATTCAGGATCGCAACAAGCCGTACGGCATCATCGTTCGCAGAATGGACTTTCCGACTACTGCGGCTCAGAGCGAACTACGGCGTATGTTCATGGCATCGGCGCAGAGTGGCGGCGGAGCCCGTCCCGTCAGCGCTCCCCTCCACGTTTATCGCGTGTACCCTGATGGCAAGGAAGAGCTCATCCGAGGATTGAGTCTCCGGGGGCTTTCGGTACGCACATTCCGCGACATCATTGCGGTATCGAATGATAGCGTTGCTTTCCACTACTTGAACACGCTGGCCCCTATGTCGATGGGCGGCACAGGATACGTCGCTCCGACGTCCGTCGTCGGACCATCTCTTCTCTTTGAAGATTTGGAACTCGAGCGGACACAGGAGGAAATGCCTAGATTGCCGGTGGTGCCTCCGCCACCGCTGACTGCCAATCGCTAAAGCATGGGTCTTCTCGGGCGAACGGTTTTTTGGGAGATCGCCTCGCGAGCAGTGCTCGGCGGTCTGCTGTTCACGTTCGTGTTGTTTATGCGAAGCGTCAGCCGGTTGTTCGAGCAACTGGTACGCGGGTCCGCGGCGCCGGAGACCGTAGGTTATCTTTTCCTGCTCCTCCTTGCGCCGGCACTAACGTTCACCATTCCCGTCGGTGTGCTGGTGGGAACGCTGATCGCAATGAGCCGGATGTCCGCGGACGCCGAGATAACGGCCATGCGGGCTTGCGGTATCTCCAGCCGAAGTCTGCTCCGTCCCGTTCTCGCGTTTGCGTTTGTCGCGATGCTGCTGACCGCGGCAATATCGACGTGGTTGAACCCTCTCTCAGTCCGTGAAACATATAAGCTTCTCAACAAGCTTGTAGCCGCCCAGCTCACAGCTGAAATTCAACCCCGCGTTTTCGCCGAACAGTTGAATCCCAACACGATCCTGTATGTCGGCGAGGTGATTCAAGGACCGGTAGTTCGCTGGCAGAATGTTTTCCTTGCCGACATCACTCCACCCGACAAGCGAAAGAAGAC
This sequence comes from Bryobacteraceae bacterium, assembly GCA_035630195.1. Lineage (GTDB taxonomy): Bacteria > Acidobacteriota > Terriglobia > Bryobacterales > Bryobacteraceae > DASQDN01. The sequence continues at coordinate 6,607 of DASQLD010000006.1, read as the reverse complement.
CAACTCGGGTGAGCTCGGCGACGCCCCTCGTATCACGACCGCGGCAGAGGCAATTGCGGTCCCGAACGTCGAGCGAAACAATATCCAACTATCCCTGACGAACGGCAGCACACATGAAGTGGGTCAGGACAACCTGCTGCAGTACTACAGCACGACATTTCCGCGTCTGGAGCAAACTCTGCAGGCGGCCGAACGCAGCGCGGTTCGCCCTCGAGTTCCCTTCGTGGAAATGGACATGGGTCCTCTCATGCGCGAGGCGAAGACTTCGGTGGACGCCAAAATAGAGCTTCATAACCGGCTGGTTTTGCCGCCGGCCTGTCTCCTATTGGCGTTGATCGGCGTTCCACTAGGGATCTCGACCCGCAAGGGAGGGAAATCTTCTGCGTTCGTCATGACCGTAATCGTGGCTTTTGTTTACTACATGAGCCTCGTCATGCTGATCGGTCTTGCGCGCCAGAAAACGCTTCCTGTGGAAGCCGCGATGTGGCTGCCCAACGCCATCCTTCTCATAGCGGGGTTCCTCTTGGTGATGCGGATGGAGAGGCCCGGCGACCGCGACGTCATCGGCGCCATCAAGGGATCGGTACAAGCCTGGTATGCCTCCTTGCGGGGGAATCTTCCATCGGCTGCGCCGGCGGCCTGGACGCGGCGTCTTCCGATCGGCGCACAGATCATCGATCACTACGTACTAATGAGCTTCCTGTTCTACTTCGGCGTTCTCCTCGTTAGCTTCGTGATGATGACGCACGTATATCAGTTCTTCGAACTGCTGAGCGACATTTTGAAAAATGGCGTACCGATGTCAAAGGTCGTGGAATATCTCTTCTATCTGACACCGATGCTTCTCTACGATTTGACACCGGTTAGTGTCCTTGTCGCGGTGTTGATTACGTTCGGCATTCTCACGAAGAACAATGAAGTAACGGCTATGAAGGCATGCGGCGTAAGCCTTTACCGTCTGGCAGTTCCTGTTTTTGTGGCGGCCGCGGCGATGAGTATGGGTTTGTTCGCTTTCGATCACTATGTCATTCCCGATGCGAACAAGACCCAGGACGCCATCCGGAATCAGATCAAGGGACGCGCCTCGCAAACGTATCTGCGGCCGGATCGGAAGTGGATCTTCGGATCGGGCTCGCCACGCATCTACTACTACAAGTATTTCGATGCTGCCGATGCAGTGATGTTGAACGTTCACGTTTACGAATTAGAGCCGGATACGTTTCGCCTGAAGCGTCATATCTTCGCCGAACGAGCGCGCTGGGAAAGTAATTTGGATACCTGGATTTTTCAGGACGGATGGTGGCGCGATTTCAAGAACGGTAACGAATTGGCCTTCCATCCGTTTAAGGGTCAGACGTCGACCTTTCCAGAACTCCAGGAGCCGCCGAACTACTTCTTAAAGGAGGTAAAGCAGGACAAGCAGATGAACTTCCGCGAGCTTGCTTCTTATATTCAGGAGCTGAAGCAAAGCGGTTTCGATACCATTCGCTTGCAGGTTCAATTTCACAAGAAGTTCGCGATCCCGCTCTTCGCCGTCATCATGGCTCTTATCTCCGTGCCATTCGCATTCATCGCCGCGAATCGTGGCGCGACGGCAGGCATTGGAGTCAGCTTCGGGATCGCGATCGCTTACTTTGCGGTAAGCCGGCTCTTTGAGCAAGTCGGGAACGTGAACCAGTTGCCTGCCGTCATAGCCGCCTGGGCTCCGGACGCAGTGTTCTCCTTGTTCGGGCTCTACTTCCTCGCAAGAATGCGGACCTAGCCTTCAGGCGCAAACTCTTCTCGAAGACTAGGCAGCGAAAACCCAGTAAAGACCGATCGTCCTTCTTTTTCTAGTCGAGTGCGCTTGAAGGCGGGCTTGGGGCCGCATACAAACGGCATCTCCAACTTCTCGGCCTCATCCACAATCGCCAGATATTCCCTCGGGCTGAGCTCTCTTGCGATCTACTTCATCAAGTGCATCTTCATGAAATCGATGTACACCTCGAAATCGCCGGGAACGGTACCGTGTCCGCCGTCGTGCATGTAATAACCGACGTCGTGGAGAATCGGCTCACCGGGCGCAGGGAACTTCGTTGTTCCCAATCCTTTCTTTCCCAGTAGCTCGTAAACCGGTCCGGCGGCGACGGCGGCAAGGAACTCGCCGTGCGGGTCCGACCATTTGTCAGTATTCCCGGTTTGAAGTAACAGCGGCCGGGGCGCGATTATGGCGATCAGCATGTTCGCATCCACCGGCCACTCGTTGACCTTGTTGCTGTACTTCGCGTAGTTGCCGGCGAATTGATACGGAAAGCGAGTTGGCGCAGCCATATGGGCCAGCGTCTCGCCATAATTGCGGCGGGCGATCGCGGCCCCGCCTTCACCGGAACAACTGGCTATTACCATCGCGAATCGCTCGTCCACCGCACCTGCCCAAAGCGCGGTTTTGCCAAGCCGTGACACGCCATGGATCGCGACACGCTTGGCGTCCACGCCCTTGTCTGTCTCCAGATAATCGAGAGCGCGGCTCGCGCCCCAGGCCCAAGCAGCGATGGCGCCCCACTCGTCGTCCGCTGGTTTCGACTGTCCCGGTTTCAGGTAGATTGCTTTGACCCCTAACGCTTCACTACGGACGAAGTCCGGGGCTAAGTCATCTTTCGTAAAGGTCGCAATGCCGATCCCTGCATCGAGAAACTGCTCGACACGAAGGCCACGAGGTCCGCGGTTAGCTGGAGTAGCGCCGGCTCCGCTGACTGGCCGCGCATCTGCCGGCGTCTGAGTACGTGTTTCTCGATCCCAACGCAGCCCGACCTTGACTTTCGGATCGGCAACAGTAAGATTGTTTGCCAGGAAGCTCATGTTGAGGAACACGGGAGCCGGTCCAGCGGACTTGGCCGGCAGATAGAGGAGAAGTTCCATCTTTGGGCCGCTTCGCTCCTTCGTGAAGTGAATCGTAACCTGGCGACGTATGCCCTTCCCCTCGAACGCCGGAGCGCCTTGCTCTACAATTTCGAAAGACATCTCCTTCGGATGAAGTGGAGCTCGGCCATACCAGTTTTCCTCGATCAATTTCTTGATTTCCGGACGGCGCTTTTCAACCCAGGTCTTCGAGTTCTTGACAGGTTGCCCGTCGTTTAGTCTCAATGGGTCGGGCAGAGTATAAGAACCTGCTTTAGCCTCTGTATAGTTGACGGGGATATCGGCAACAACAGCGGCTTCTGAATCGGCGATTTGACCATAGCAGACCGGATGGATCACCAGCGAGACGGAGGCCCAGAGCAACAAGGCGCGGAGACTAGTCGAAGGCATGTGGCCATGTTATACGATCGCGCTGATCCATACCGTGCGCGTACAGGATATTATGCTTCACAAGTACAATCATGAAACGCCGCACGGTCGCTATCTCGTCCGCCATCATCCTCTCGGCAGGATTCCTAGGCACGCGTCTCGCTGCTCAGTCATCGCTGGCTGATAAAGAAGCAGCGGTGACTATCCATATTGAAGCCGCTCGTAAGGCCGCGGGCAAAGAGCACACCGGGATATTCGAAGGCATCTGCACCCAGTTCGCTCAGCCCAGCGCGAGCCGCCCGGCCGCTCCGGCCAAAGCGCCCAGGCGCGAAGGCCCTCCGGATCGCGCCACCTGGCATGCGGAGCCGGTAAAGGTATTCGACAACCTCTACTTCGTGGGCGAAAAAGATTATGGCGCCTGGGCTGTCACGACCTCCGAAGGAATAATAATCATCGACGCGATCTTTGACTACTCGGTCGAAGATGAAATCGTCAATGGCCTGAAGAAACTGGGTCTGGACCCGGCAACAATCAAATACGTCATTGTCAGCCACGCGCACCGAGACCACGTCGGAGGAGCTGGATACCTGCAGGAGCACTTTAACTCGCGTGTCATCATGGCAGCCGAGGATTGGGCATTGCTCGAGCGCACGCAGGGAAGCTGGCTGAAGCCCAGGCGCGACATGGTCGCCTCAGACGGCCAGAAATTGACACTAGGCGACACAACGATCACGATGTACGTGACCCCTGGCCATACTCTAGGTACTCTGTCGGTGCTTGTCCCCGTGAAGGACAACGGAAAGCCTCACCTGGCCGCATCCTGGGGAGGAACCGGATTTAACTGGTTGAGCGGGAGCCCCGCTTACATCACGCCGGACCGCCCGAATAAGTTCTGGTTCGACACCTACATCAAGTCGGCTAACCGCTTCCGCGACATTGTCGCCAAGGCCGGAGCCGACGTGCTCATTGCCAACCACACGCATCTTGACGACGCAAAGAACAAGCTTCCCGCGATGGCGAAACGCCGTCCGTCTGACCCTAATCCCTACGTGATCGGCAACGACGCTGTAGTCCGCTATGTCACCGTTGCCTCCGAATGCGCGCAAGCCGGCCGGGCGCGTTTCGAATAGGTCGCCTCGTCGGCTACCTCGCACGTGGCAGGCACACGAGTGGTTTATCCATGTCCCTTCTCGCGGTCCATTGATATACTCTGATGACATTGGGCACAGATCTACAACGCGCCGCATCATTTCTCCTGGCTCGCGGTCGGCACAACACGCGAAGCTTGCAATTCGGTTTACGTCTCGATTTTTAGGGGGTCTGTGCGCCTTGATTGTCTACCGCCGATGATCAGCGCCGGGCCGCTCATTGCGGCGGTGTGCGGCTTATGTGTTCTGCACGGCAGCATGCGCGCGGGTCAGGACCGAAAGATAGAGAGCGCTGCCGCAAAAGCCGGCGAATGGCAATCACTCTTTGACGGAGAGTTACTGAGGGGATGGCAGACTACTGCCTTCACAGGGAGCGGCGACGTTCGTGTCGAGAAGGGAACGATCGTTCTCGGACGAGGCAAGCCCATGACGGGAATTACATGGACCGGATCATTTCCTCAGTCCGATTATGAGGTTCGCTTCGAGGCCGTCCGCCTTGCAGGCAACGACTTCTTTGCGACGATCACTTTTCCAGTTCAGGATTCGTTTTGTTCGCTCGTGACGGGCGGCTGGGGTGGCGATATCGTCGGGCTGTCCAGCATCGATGGATGGGATGCTTCGGACAATGAAACCCGAACTTACTTTACATTCGAAACCCAACGTTGGTATCGATTTCGTCTTCAAGTAACAGCCGCCCGAATCGGAGTGTGGATAGATGAAAAGCCAGTCATCAATGTCGCGATAGCGGGCCGGGCCATCGGTTTACGGCACGGCGAAATTAAGCTTTCTGCGCCGTTCGGCTTCGCATCGTACGGCACGGAAGGCGCTCTCCAAAAAATCGAATATCGCCTGATGAAGCCGGCGGATGGCGCTCGGAAAGACTAGGAGGTCAACCTCCGTAAGTTACCCGTTAAGAGTCCAATTCGGCCTGTATTCGCGCTTGAGATAATCGTTCGCTTCCGAGGAGTTCGTGATGCGCCCAGTAGCGCCATCGTATTCGAGGCGTTTGCCGGCGCGGTGTGCGACAAGACCCAGCAACATCTGCTCGATCATTGTGCCGGAGTAATCGAAATCGCAATGTGTCTTGCTGCTGGTTCCATGAATCGCATTATTGTTCTTGCCCTTGCAGGCATCCAGCCATTCGATCTGAAATGGATCGCCGGCGCGAGCAGGAGCGCCGCTCTTCTCGGCTTCGAGGATAGCTTCAACAGTTCCGTTGGGAAGCCCAAGAGCGGCCGGCGTCTTTCCATCGACAAACTGGATATCCGGAAAGCCGGTCGGTCCGGGTTGAGCGCTTGGCATGGCAGTGAATCCCGCCGGCAGTGCGGGTTTCGCTGCGGCGGGGCGAGGAGCACTGGCGGGCTGGCCGCTTTGCACGGCCTGTGTTGGTTGCCCTGCGCCGGCAACCAGAGGAAGACGTTGTTCCGCAGTGCGCCGCTTGTAGTATGTTAGATCCCCATCATCATTGTTTGGGATGATGATCCGGCTGGTGAAGTCGGCGAATATCGCCCCCTTTGTGCCCTCGAAGATGGCCCCATTGCCGACTCTCTCCAAATTCACGTAACTCTTCGGCGCATCTGGTTTCAGACCCCCCTGGTACCAAACGACAGCAACAGGTCCGCGCCACTGATTCGCAGGATGTTCGAAGCGTACTTTGAGTTTGACGGGGCAGATATTCGGGTCGTATTTGTCCGTGACCTCCTGGTCAACTTCAATGGCGCTAGGAGCGCCTGCATCGATGGCGTTCCAGACAAGATCCATCGTGTGTGCGCCCATATCCCCCATCTGGCCTACACCGAAGTCGCGGTACATGTTCCAAAACAGGCAGTTGAGACCCGAAGTGCCGCCGAAATATTGCGGGCTGTACGGATGATAAGGCGAGGGCCCGATCCATTGCTCGTAGTGAAGGAAAGAGGGGGGCTGGCCTTCGGCCTTCGGGTATCCGGGTCTCGGAAGTTGGCGACTGTCCCAACTATGAATGGTCTTGAGTTCCCCTATGGCCCCGTCGAGAATCAGTTCCCGCAGGCGCTCAAAATTTGGATAGGCATGACGTTGTGTTCCATGCTGCGTCGCGACCTTGGTTTTTCTCTTGATGTAATTTGCGCGGACCGTGCGCGCTTCGTCCACACTGATGCCGAGGGGCTTTTCGCAGAACACGTGCATGTCGCGGTTCAATGCCCAGTTCGCGATGA
>DASQLD010000005.1:0-4158 GCA_035630195.1 Bryobacteraceae bacterium | reverse complement strand
AGGTCGGAATACATTCAACTCACGCCCGCACGCTGGCTCAGCACCCACCCCTGAAACGGCTTGGTCGTACGCTTACGGTCATCTTGCACTAGGAAGAGAAGGCGACCGGGGAAGTATAGCTTAAACCCGTCATGCCTAAGTTCCTTTTGCAAAGCGCCGCGGTGTGAAATCTCTAGAGGAAGCGAGGGGTAGAAGACTATTGAGGAAACAACCTGTAGTTGGTGGCCAGGGACGGATTTGAACCGCCGACGCCGGCCTTTTCAGGGCCGCGCTCTACCCCTGAGCTACCTGGCCAACAAATTCAGTGTAACATCCGGTTTCCGCTGACCGCTACATTCTCAGGCGTTTTGTAGGGCCGCCAGGGCAGCCCCGCTCTCCTGTTCGATCCCCGCGTGCAGGCTGTTTCCGTGGGCGTCCATTGTGACGATCGCGGCAAAGCCTTCCACTCTCAACTGCCACATCGCCTCGGGAATACCGAACTCGAGCAGGTTCACATCGACAACCTCCCGCACGGTACGAGCATAGAACTGCGCAGCTCCTCCGATCCCGTTTAGATAGACTGCTCCCGTTTCCTTTAATGCCGCAAGCGTCTTGGGACCCATGCCGCCTTTCCCGATCACCGCTTTGACTCCGTATTTTTTGATGACGTGGGCCTGATACGGCTCTTCACGAATGCTGGTAGTCGGACCCGCCGCCTTGACGGACCAACGGTCGCCTTGCTTCAGCATCACAGGACCGCAATGATAGAGCGCAGCCCCATTCAAATCTACCGGCGGAGGATTCTTCATCAGGTACGCATGAACAGCGTCACGACCGGTGTACATGTCGCCGTTAATGATCACGACATCGCCGACTTTGAGCGACCGCATCTGGGCCTCAGTTAGCGGCGGCGTGAGCGCTACTTCGCGGCCTGTCAGCGGAAAGCTTTCATCCTGAGCCATTTTCTCGATCAACCGTTCAGGATCGCGATAAAGCCAATTGGTAATAGCTCCCGATTCTGCATCGAGCTTCACGCCGAGACGGCGGAATGCCCAACAGTCGTATGCGACGGAAACAAAGAAGCTAGCAGGTAACCGGTTGGCAGCCATGATCTTGCATCCGATGAGCGAAACACGACCGCCGAACCCCATGGGTCCAACGCCTAACGTATTCGCCTGCTCCATGACCTCGGCTTCGAGCTTCGCCAACTCCGGAACCGGATTTACGTCGTCCAAATGCCGCAATAATTCGGTCTTGGCGAGCACGTACCCATGCGCGCGGTCGCTTCCTATACAGACCCCAAGAGCGCCAGGAGCGCAACCTTGTCCCTGCGCCTGCCAGACTGCGTGCAAGAGGCATTTTCGAACGCCTTCAATGGTGCGGTCCGCGCGGCCAAGATGCTCCAGCGTGCAGGGCAGGGAATACTGAATATTCTTGTTCTCGCAACCGCCACCCTTCAGGATGAGTTTCACCTCGATGTCGTTCTGTTCCCATTGCTCGAAGTGAATCACTGGCGTCTCGGTTCCAAGATTATCGCCGCTGTTTGCGCCCGTGAGGGAGTCGACTGAATTCGGCCTAAGTTTTCCACGCCGGGTCGCCTCTGCCGTTGCTGATCGAATCGCGCGCGCGATCGCCAGCTGATTGACGCCAATCGGAGTATGCACGAAGAACGTCGGCATGCCCGTATCCTGGCAGATTGGACCTTCATCTTCCTGCGCCATATCGATGTTGGTCGCGATGATGCTCATGGCTTGGGCGGCCTGAGTCGCAGGCTGCTCCTGCTTCATCGCCGCGGCCATGGCAGCACGGACGTCAGGAGGCAGATTCGTCGAAGTCTGCGTTATCAACTCGAGAAGGCTATTTTCCAGAAATTGCATTGCGAGAATTGCTTCTATGTTAGCTTGATTCTGACCTGAGCCGTCAGCCCAGGCTTGATGAGCGGATTGGGGTTGGCGAACTCAATCACAACTCTGTCGCCCTCGATTTTCAGTACCGAACCTTGCAGAATTTCACCGGCCATCTCGACGATCGTGACAGTAGCCGGTTGCCCGGGCTTGATCTGCTTGATCTGCGCAGGCGAGGCTTGCGCCACGGCCTGCATCGCGCTCAGGTCAGTAGCGATTTGAAACAGGTCGGTCATTGACGGATGGACATTATCGCCAGCCTGCCCGCGCCGTCCGACCACGATCCCATTCACAGGCGAAAGAACGTTGCCTGCGCCGACACGCTGCGTTGCCTGTTCAAGGTCTTCTGATTTACCCTCAAGCAACTTCCTTGCCGCATCCAGCTCATTCTGCGTCGAGGTGATTCGCTCTTCGGCCCCGGCCGCCACTGCGTCGTGGTTCTTGGTTTCTGCCTCCAGGGCGATAAATTCCTTCTGCGCTTTCTCGAAATTACGCCGGGGCGTTGCCCCTTCGGCGAGAAGCATTTTCTCCCGCTGAAAGTTCTTTGCTGCGCGTTCGTACTCATTCTTCACGCGAGCGGCGTCCGCAACCGCCCGCGAGGCTTCGAGTCTGGCTGCCGACATCGCCGCCTCCAGATTCCGCACGCGTGTCTCGGACTGCTCGAGGTCGGTCTCGGCTTCGAGTTTGGCGGTTTCGAGCGCCTGACTCTTGATTTGGGCGAGCAACTGGCCTTCGTACACTTCGTCTCCGGCTTCCACTTGAAACGACTCGATCTTGCCTTCGACCGGAACGCCCACTGGAATGCTGGTGGCTGTCTGCAGTACCGCCTGCAGACTTAGCTCGACATCAACTGGTTCCGGGACTGTAGGTTTTACGGCCGTCTGCGCCGGCTTCCGTGTTTGTACGACATAGGTTGCCACCGCAATCACGGCAATCGCAACCAATGCTCCCATCCATAAGCGTGCCTTCATTCGCGACAATCCATTCTCGCATTCACGACCGTTTGATATACTTCAAAAACGCAAGGCCAATCTATGGACGAACTTCGGCTGGGTGACATCATCGACGATTACTGCATCAAATGTCGCCGTATGACCAACCATGCAATCGTCTCAATCGTCGCCGGGGAAGCGGCGAAAGTGAGATGCAGATCGTGCTATCACGATCACACGTACCTCAAAGAGCAAATCCCGCCATCGAAGAAAGACCTGAAGAAATTAGAATTATTCAACGCTGTGCTTGCGGGAAGCGGCGCGCCAGGTACCGGATCTTCGGAGACGGACGAGGAGACTCCTCCGGCGGCTGACAGCGAAAATGGTGAGGCACACGCTGAAAATGGTGAGCCGCATGCTTCTGATAGCGAGCATCCCGAGGTCCAGTCCGCTGACGCCAAGAAACCTCGCGGTCGCGCCAAGAAAGTCTAGTTATCTTACTTACCTTCTCGTAGCATGATCCCCCAGGAGTCGACTTTGCGCCCGTATTTCTAAGGGCAAAGGAGGCTCACTGTGGTTCTGGTAAAACCCCCTGCAAAGCCGCTGGTCTCGTGGCCGCCGGCCGGTCATGTTAAGGCGCATCCCGTCAAAGACAAGGAAAACTGGTGGCGTCTGGCTGACCGGTACCATCGCAAAGATCCTTGGGACATCATCCAATTCAACTTTGGAACAGACGACCCGAAAGAGGTAAATTGGTTTCTTCAGGAACTCGTCGGATGCACAAAAAGTAAGGACGGCTCGAACTACAGCTTCAGTTCGTCTGACACTCCCGGACTCGTCTACATTCCGCCCGCTACATGGAAGCCCGCGGCGGGTCCGATTAAACCTCCACCCCCACCCCCACCCCCACCTCCACCCGGAGGCCCGCTAACTCCGGAAGACGAAATGGCGCGGCGTTCTGTTCTGAACGTGCTCGCGGATCCGAAGCTGGCCCGCATCGACTTCACATACCGCGGATACACGGTAAATTGGCGCTTACTGATTGGCGTAGCGAATCGCATCATCGATCGCATCATTGATGTTCCTTACGATTCGACGATGAAGAACGCGGCCGAGTACGATTACGGCGACGATGTCATGTTCCTGCGCTTCAAGTCTGGCTTATCGGAAACACAACGACCCTTGGTCGTCCACGAGGCCGTTCATGCTGGTCTCGACGTGAAAAGCGCGGGCGATCTGGACGTTTCCCAAGCCGAAGCAGCTGCTTATCTCGCTCAGGCCATCTACGCTCTAGCGATTGTCGGCGCGAAGTAGAAATGTCCTATCCGGAGCGAAATAGAAAC
>DASQLD010000004.1:0-5855 GCA_035630195.1 Bryobacteraceae bacterium | reverse complement strand
GATGAGCCAATAGTGCGGGTCAGATGCTACGTGAAGGAATCCGATCGCGCGAAGGACGTGTCCATTACATTCGATGAGGGTAAACAGTCCGGCCGGCTCCGCATTACGGGTGGCCCCAACAATGAAGTTCGAATCGATATCCAAGTCCCCAGGCGCTCGCACTTAATCGTCCGTTCAACAGCTGGCAATCTCGAAGTGACAGGCGTTGACGGTCATAAAGATGTCTCGATGCGCGCCGGTGATCTCACAATCGATGTCGGCAACGCAAGCGATTACTCCTTGGCCGAAGCGTCTGTAACCGCAGGCGACCTGAAAGCGAGCGCCTTTGGCGTACACAAGGGCGGCCTCTTCCGTTCTTTCAGACGAGAGAATTCCACCGGCAAGTATCATCTCCGCGCCAGCCTGTGGGCAGGAGATTTGAAGCTCAAGTAGACTGTTGTCTCAATACTGTTGTCTCAATAGAGTGAACCTTCGCCTGCTGGTCTCGTCTTCCAGCGGCGATGTATCCAGAACCATTGGTCGGGATACTGCCGGACTACTTGCTCGAGACAAGAATGCAATAACTGTGTGTCGATCTGGACGTCACCGGTGAATTCGAGCAAGGGATAGAAGCGCAGCACGTAGCGCTGTTCTGCCTCCGACCACAATGCAAATCCGGGAATCACAGCCGCTTTGCTACTGTGCGCGATCCGAACGAAAGCACTGCCGGAACACGCCGGAGTGTTAAAGAAATCGACGAAGACACCTTCTTCAGGCGCTACATTCTGATCGACTAACACTCCGACTGCCTGGTTTTTTCGCAAAGCTCCGAGTATGGCTCGGGCCGCGTCCTTCTTTGCTATAACAGTGTTCCCTGAACTCGATCGTCGCTTTGTCACTTCAGCATCGATTAGCAGGTTATCTAACGGACGAACCACGATGTTCATCGGCTCGGTCAACAAGGCATGCGCGAATGCGCTCAATTCCCAGGCGCCCATGTGAGCCGTCGCGAATAAGACGCCTCGGCCGCGGCGCTTCGCTTCGGTGTAATGCTCAAATCCTTCATACCGAATCCAGTTATGGATATTTGTTCTGTCGATGTCAGGGAATCGTGAGAACGCGACCATCATGCGCGCTATGGAATCGAAAAGGCCGTCGGTTATCCGAGCAGCCTCGCCTCCCGGCATCGCGATTTGAAGGTTCCGGTAGGCGATCCTGCGGAAACGCGGGATCAGTCTGTCAAACATTCCCACATAACCACGCGCGAGCGCATTCGCAAAGGGCCGTGGCGCCCAGCGAAGAGTGCCGAGAATGAACTTGAAGATCCAATACTCGACCTTGTGGCGCAAGATCGTTACTCGATCCAACCACCGCCGACGACGACGTGGCCCTGGTAAAACACCGCGGCTTGTCCAGGGGTGATGGCTCGTTGAGGCGCATCGAAAATCACTTCGGCGCGGTGCGTGGCGCCTGCCGGTACAAGGGTTGCATCTGCTGCAATGTGCTTGTTGCGAATTTTCACTTGCGCCCGTATCGGCTCTGTCAGGCCCTCGATACTGATCCAGTTCACGCTGTTTGCGTAGAACGACGAACGCAGCAAGTCGTCGCCTTGTCCGACGATGACTGTCTGTGTCGCGGGTTCGGTTGCGATTACGTAGAGAGGCTCCGGCTGAGCAATCCCAAGACCTTTCCGCTGTCCCACAGTGAACTGATGAACACCCATGTGCTCACCCAGAACCTTGCCTTCCTTGTCGGTGATTGGGCCCCTTGTTGTTGCGGGTTCAATGCCCTGCTCTCGAAAATACGAGTCGATGAAGGCTGCATAGTCGCCGTTGGGAACGAAGCAGATTTCCTGGCTGTCGTTCTTCGTAGCCACCGTCAGACCGTATTCATGCGCCAGTTCGCGGACCTGTGGCTTCAGCAAATGACCCAGGGGAAACTTTGTGCGGGACAACTGCTCCTGCGTTAATCCGAACAGAAAATAAGTCTGATCCTTGCCGGGATCCGCGCCGCGCTTAAGCTCGTAACGCCCCGTCAGTTCATTGCGATCAATCCTGGCATAGTGACCTGTCGCGATCTCGTCGGCGCCAATACCGGCGGCCATGTCCAAAAACTGATCGAACTTCACATGGTTGTTGCAGAGGGTACAAGGAACGGGCGTGCGGCCAGCAAGGTATTCCTGGATGAACGGGCGCACAACCTGTTCCTCAAATCTCTGCTCGAAGTTCACGACGTAGTAGGGTATACCCAGATGCTGCGCAATCGCGCGCGCGTCGTATACGTCGTCCAGAGAACAGCAGCGTCCGGTCGATTGCTCAGTCTGCAACTCCGGCAGACGCCGCTGATTCCACAACTGCATCGTGAAGCCTGCCACTTTGCGGCCTGAACGGCTCATCATTGCGGCCACAACCGAGGAGTCGACTCCACCGCTCATCGCGACTGCAAGCAGGTTCTCAGACATGCGCAATGTACGTGGGCGATAAGCGCCGAAGGTGGGTGGCAGCTTCTTCCACTGCCACGATTAGTTCGTCGACCTGCTCGGCCGAATTCCCGTATCCGAGAGAGAAGCGAACGCTGCTCTTAGCGCGCTGCTTCGGCAAACCGAGAGCGAGAAGCACATGGGAAGGCTCAACTGCCCCGCTCGAACATGCAGACCCGCTCGAGACACAGAAGCCTTTCAGATCCAGAGCAATCACCAGAGATTCGCCTTCAATTCCCTCAAAACACAGATTAGTCGTATTCGACACGCGGGCCGATCGGGATCCATTGACTGTGACATCGGGAACACGATCCAGAATTCCCTGCTCCAAACGATCGCGAAGACTTGCGATGCGTTCCATGTCGGATGTTAGTTGCGTTCGCGCAAGGTGCGCAGCATGACCCATCGCGGTGATACCAGGCGTGTTCTCAGTGCCTGCACGACGACCAGCCTCATGCCGGCCGCCAAACAGGAGCGATTCGGGGGAAACTGTCTTTCGCACGAACAACGCTCCGACGCCTTTCGGGCCTCGCATTTTGTGGGCGCTCATGGAGTACAAATCTACGCCAAGATCGCCAACGTTTACGGGCATTCGGCCCACGGCCTGGACGCCGTCCGAGTGCATAAGGGCACCGGCGCGATGAGCGATTTCTGCAATCTCCTCTATCGGCTGGATGGTACCAATCTCGTTATTTACATGCATGACGGAAACCAAGGCGGTATTCGACCGAATCGCTTGCTGCACGTCCCCGGGGTCGACTAAACCCTCGGAGGACACGGGAACAATCGATATTTCATGGCCCCTCCGCTTCAATTCCGACGCGGCCGCCAGGACAGCAGGGTGTTCAATCGCAGAGACGATGATATGGGCCTTGTCCTTCCCCGCTACGGCGCCGAAGAGCGCATGATTGTCAGCTTCCGTTCCACCGCTTCCGAAGACGAGCTCTTTCGCATTGCAGCCGATCAAGGCGCACACCTGCCTCCGGGCGGTTTCGAGCCCCTGTTTGGCCGCCTGACCGAGATGATGGATACTGGAAGCGTTACCGAAGCCATCCGTCAACGCCTGCCGGAACACTTCCAGCACTTCTTTGGCAACCGGCGTTGTCGCGTTGTAATCGAAGTAGAAAGAGCGCACCTACTCCATCCAGTTTAGCAATCAGGCATGCGAAGGCCCATCGTCACATTAACGACCGATTTTGGAGTCAAAGATCACTTCGTCGGAGTCATGAAGGGAGTGATCGCCAGTATCTCTCCGGATGCAACCGTAGTTGACATCAGTCATGAAGTTCGCCCATACGAGATAACCGAAGGCGCGTTCCTTGTGGCGCAGGCGTGTCGCTACTTTCCGCCGAAAACCGTTCATGTCGCTGTCGTCGATCCGGGAGTAGGTTCCGCTCGGCGGCCCATCATGATCGAAGCGGAGAAACAGTTCTTCGTTGGTCCCGATAATGGTGTACTGGCAATGGTGTACGCGACTGTTTCCCACAGGGCGCGTGAGCTTACTTCCGACAAGTACTTCGTGCATCCTGTGAGCCACACCTTCCATGGCCGGGATATTTTTGCGCCGGTCGCGGCGCACTTGAGCAAAGGAGTGCGACCATCCTTATTGGGACCGATCATAGACAATCATCTGAAGCCGGTATTTACGGAGCCCCAAAGAACTTCAAAACGAACCTGGCAGGGTACGGTTCTTCATGTGGATCGGTTCGGCAATTTGATTACGAACTTCCACGTCGATCAATTTCCCAAAGTCGCTACAGCACCCTTTGACCTGGCGATTGGCACTCTGCGCTTGATGCGACTCGCTCAGGCATATGCCGACGTGGATCCGGGAGAACCATTCGTAATTGTAGGAAGTTCGGGGTATTTGGAAGTTGCGGCCAATCAGGGATCTGCAGCCCGCCTGCTGGGATGCGCGACGGGCGCGCCTTGTGAACTGACAGTGTCGTGATGCCCGAACTTCCCGAAGTCGAAAGTATGACGCAAAAGCCCTGCGGCCGGAAGCGGTCTGCGGAGGCGATGAGAAGCTACACCCGATCGTGCTGAGCCGCTCACGAGATTTTCACTGCTAAGTAGCTTATCGGATGCGGTCCCAGCTAAGCGAATACCGGAAGATAAACTGATAGGCGTGTACGCCAGCATTTGCAAGGTTCGTAAACTGGCGATTCGCGATGCGGCGAAAACTTTCACGTCTCCAGGTGGCACAAAAGTAGGTCTTGCGGCTGCCCTGTGCGAATATTTTGATGTTCTCTACAGACTGTGCACGCCGCGCCTTTTCGGCCGTATACTCTGAACCGCAAACTTTCATGACGATCTGGCAAGCGAAGTAGTAAAATGAGCTTCTTCATTCCACTGCAAATGGATTTCTGTGGCAACTGACTTAATCGAGATAGAAGCCGACCAGCCCGCTCCCGACGCCATTTCTCGCGCGGCCGCAATTATTCGCATGGGCGGAGTAGTTGCCGTGCCTTCAGACGCCCTTTACACTCTGATCGCCGATCCGATGAATCTGGCGGCTGTTTTGAAGGTCTTCAAGGCAAAAGGACGAGAAGCACAGCGGTCGCTGCCGCTGCTTGTCTCGGACATCCTGATGGCGGAAGAACTCGGCAAAGAACTGACGAAGCGCTTTTACCTGCTGGCGCGCCATTATTGGCCCGGCCCGCTAACGCTGATCGTCCCTGCCTCGGCGAAGGTACCTCTCAAGGTGACGGGAAATACCGGACGGCTCGGTCTCAGGCAGTCAAAGGCGCCGGTTACGAAAGCTCTGCTGGAACATCTTGGCCAACCGATCATTTCTACCAGCGCAAATATCTCCGGCCAACCCACCTCACGCACAGGTATCGAAGTATTTGCCGCCATGGACGGAGCTGTGGATTTAGTTCTCGATGGCGGCATCTGCACAGGGGAAGGCGCGACAACAGTCGATGTTACAGAGCCTTATTGGAAGGTAATCAAAGAAGGCAGTATCACTGAGAAGGAATTGCAGCGCACGCTGCGTGGAATGTGAATCCCTGCGGCAGAGGGTTATCGAAATGAAAGCCGTTGTTTCGGCCGCGCTCGTATGTGCTTGCGTTTCAATGGACGCGCAGGTCATCGCAACTCTTAAGGATTCGCCGGACGGCTTGCAGGAAGTCATAGTGCGAAACAATTCTGCTGCGAACTTAGTAGCCTTCCTGGTCACCGCGAATCAGACTCCCAGGCGCACCGCCGCTCCGAATACGCCGCTGGTAGCCTATTTCGATCCCTTGATTGAGCCTAACTTCCGACCGCTTGCAGTAAATGAGGAGCGCGTCGTGATGCGAAAGGGTGTCGGGTACTCGGAACCGGCGAGAGCTTCAAAACAGAATCCCGGTGGCAGGCGTGTGATGGAGGAACCGATCGCAGTCGCCGGCATCTT
>DASQLD010000003.1:0-16817 GCA_035630195.1 Bryobacteraceae bacterium | reverse complement strand
CCCGCTGTGGTAGATGAACACCCGGTCGCCGGGCCGCATCTCCGAGATTGCCCTCACCGCTTGAGGATTCCTAACTCCGTCCCAGGTGGTCTTACCTTCTTGACGCAATCTGTCGATAGAGTAAGTGGACGGCTCGGTCTTTGCCAGGAAGTAGTTCATATCTCTTTCCGCGTCTATGATATCGGGCTCAAAGCAGACTTTCATAGGCGGGCGGCAGGGCTGGTTAGGTGCGGTACAATAGAGTGGCTTCATGTCTGTCGGAGAAGTCACACGACAAGTTGATTTAGGAGCAAGAATGCGTGTTGTGCCGAATCGCGCCTGGAGCGCGATGGTTCTTCTGCTACTGACGGTTGGATCTGCATTTTCCCAACCGGTACCGCGAACGAATCCCAATGAGAAGAAAGAAGATAAGCAGGAGGTGAGTCCCGGAGCCGCTAAGACTACCGAAGAGGTGGAAAAGGGCGCAAAGACTGCCCCCGAAATCGCGCCGATGCCGACTGCGGCCCCTGTGGATCCGAAGACTTACGTCATCGGACCGGAAGACATCCTGCTCGTGCATGTATGGCGTGAACAGGAGCTTTCCTCGGCAGTCCAAGTGCGTCCCGACGGCAAGATCACCTTACCGCTGATCGGCGAAATGGAAGCGGCCGGTCAAACGCCGGAAGGTCTGAAGACGAAGATTGTCGAAGCCTTGCAGGAATATATCGTAAAACCCGAAGTAATTGTGTCGATACGTTCAGTATTGAGCCGGAAGTACTACATCACCGGCGAAGTGAATCGGCCCGGGCCGTTTCCCCTAGTTGTGCCGACAAATGTGCTGGAGGCTCTGACAAACGCCGGAGGCTTCGGGGAGTTCGCCAACCTGAAGAAAATTACGATATTGCGCAAAGGCAAGATTCTGAAGTTCAACTATAACGAAGTGATCAAGGGCAAGAAACTGGAGCAGAACGTCATGCTCGAAAACGGCGATTTTATAAACGTCCCGTAGCTCGCGAGGAATATATGCAACCGTCACAAATGTCTGACTCCTACTCGAGCGTCAACCGGCGCCCGATGGACATCGAAGACTACTTCGACATCGTCCGTCGACACAAAGCCTGGATTCTCGGGCCGGCATTCGCCGCTCTGGTGGTCTCGACAGTGGTGGCTTGTCTGTGGCCCGACACGTACGTATCGACGGCTATCATCCGTGTCGTTCCCCCGCAAGTACCGGAAAGCTTCGTTCCGTCGAACATCAACAGCCAGATGTCGCAGCGCATCAACTCGATGTATCAGACCATCTCGAGCCGCGGCAATCTGACGAACATTATCAATCTGTACGATCTTTACCGCCGGGACCGAGCGCGTCGACCGATGGAAGACGTCGTAGAACAGATGAGGCGGGATATCAAAGTCGGCAGCGTCGTTCCGCTTTCGCAGGGCGAGAAAGAGATCTCGGCGTTTCAGATCGCCTTCTCCTATGAGAATAGGATTGTTGCCCAGAAAGTGACCGCTGATCTGGTCAGTCGCTTCATGACGGAAAATACGCGGGAGCGAACGCAACAGTCCGTTCTCACCACTCAGTTTTTGCGAGATCAACTCGAAAACGCAAAGAAAGAACTCGACACGATCGAAGAAAAGCTGACCAGCTTTCGCACCTCTGCAAATGGCCGCTTACCCGATCAAGTGCAACAGAACGCCCAGCAGATGAACATGCTGGAGCAACGGATTGGGAATCTGAACGGTCAGCTAGGACGTATCAGCACGGACAAGATGCTTCTCGAGGCCGATCTGCGTTCGTTGAAGATTCAGCGAAGCTCGATGACGCCCACGCCCGAAAACTCGATCCGTAAGCAGAAGAACGACAGACTGGTGCAGATTGATCGCGAGATCATGCAAATCGAAGCTGTGCTGGCTAACCTGCGGCAGCACTACAAAGATACGTACCCGGATGTCCGGCGAGTCCAGGCGCAATTGAACACCGCGCAAAAAATGCGCGAAAAGATAATGTCGGACGAGGAGAGCGCAGACACTGAGCCTGTGGTTGCGGCTCGCCGCCAGGATCCGTTGTTCGAACGCGAAGGTCGCCAGCTCGATGCCGCAATCGAACGTATTGAAGCCCAGTTGAAGACCAAGGACAACGAAGCAAAGGCCTACGCCAACGAAATCACGAATACGGAAAAGGCAATTCGACTCGTGCAGAACCGGATCGAGTCGACACCGGTTAGCGAACAGCAGTATGGCGACATCATTCGAGACCGTGAAGTAGCCAAGTTGAAATACGACGATCTGAACAAGAAACGCGCCCAATCCCAAATAGCCGAAGATCTTGAGCGTCGCCAGCAGGGGGAAACGCTCGAAGTGCTTGATCCGGCATCGCTCCCTCAATCGCCAACGCAGCCCAAACGAGGTATGATCATCGGCGCTGGAACAGCAATCGGAGTGATCATCGGATTGTTCTTGGCGGGCGCGCGGGAAGCCAAGGACACTTCCTTGAAGAACTTAAAAGACGTCCGCGCCTATACGCAGCTAACGATTCTCGGAAGCGTACCGCTGCTTGAAAATGACCTCGTAGTTCGGCGCCGCAAGCGACTTAGCTGGCTCGCATGGTCGACTGCTTGCCTGGTCGGAATCGTCATCATGACGGGATCGGCATTTTATTACTACGCGACCAAAGTCTGATGAAAGGCAAGGTTTCCTTGAAGGGTGGATTAAAGGGTTTGCATGAGTAGAGTTCACGATGCATTACGAAGAGCCGAACAGACGGGGGTGACGCCTCCGGCCGCGCCACCTGCCGGCGCAACCGTCGTCGAGACAGCGCCAGTAGCTGCGACGCCAGCACCCGCGGCCGAAGGATCAGTAAACGCCGCGCGGCACCCGGCCGCGATCACTGCCCGGGCGGCTCACGTAACGGCTCTGGCCGGCGGACTTCCCATTGTTGGACCCGATTTCCTATCGCGTCTCGCAACAGTACCGTTCTCGCCTTCACCCGATTCGCATCTGATCGATACCTCCAAACCTCATGAGGCTCCGGCGGAGGAGTTTCGAACACTTCGGACTCGCCTTAACCATCTCCAAACCCTGCAGCCCATCCACACGGTCGTAGTGACCAGTCCATCGCCGGCAGAGGGTAAGTCATTCGCAGCAGTGAATCTGGCGCTCGCAGAAGCTCAGCTCGAGGGCAACCCGACGCTGCTGATCGATTGCGACTTCCGTCGCCCGATCGTTCATAACCTGTTCCAGGTAGAACGAACTCCCGGAGTAACAGACTACCTCTCCGGCAAAGCGAGGCTCGAAGATTGCATCAAGCACATCGCTGGATCGAACTTATACATCCTTCCGGCAGGCGAAGCAGTCATTAATCCACTCGAACTTCTGAACCTTCGGGAAATGAGAGTACTCCTCGAACAGCTTCCGAAGGCCTTCAACTGGGTGATTCTCGACAGTCCGCCCTTGTTATTTGCTGCCGACGCCAACCTGCTTTCAACGCTCAGTTCCGGTACCGTTTTGGTTGTGCGCATCGGGACAACAACCATCGATTCCGTCACACGCGCCATGCAGTCGCTTTGCGAGAACAACGTTCTCGGAATCATCGTGAACGGCGCACGCCGGGGCGAACTGTACTCCAAGTACACCTACTATCACAGCTATTACTACGCGAAACCGGAAGAAGCTGTCCCGGTTGAAGAGACTAAAGCTTAGAACATCGCGCAAACAGACGTAAACTGGCGGTATGCGGATCGTAGGCATACTTGCCACGTTTGCGGTGTGCGTACTTCTCTTCCTGGTGGCGGCCGGCCCCGATGCTACCCAGGAGAGGCTGGCTCGACATAGAAATCTCGGCAAAGCTTTCTACGAGAATCCGACGACTCAAAAGGAAGCGGTCGACGAGTTCCGCAAAGCGCTCGACCTTTTCCCAAAATCTGCCCAGGAACGCCTCAATTATGGCTTGGCGCTCCTCCGGGCGGGCAAGACAGCCGAGGGGATGGCAGAACTCATCTCTGTCCAGAAACAAGATCCCGCCATTCCGCACACGTGGTTCAACCTCGGCATCGCATATAAAAAAGCCGGCGATCAGGAAAAGGCTCTCCAGCAATTCGAACAGATGGTCAAGCTCGTCCCCGACGACGCCGTCTCCCGCTACAACCTTGGAGCGCTCTATCGACTGGCCGGCCGTAATGACGACGCGATCCGCGAGTTCCGTCAGGCAGCTAAACTTGATCCTACCCTCGCCGCGCCGCACTTTCAACTCTTCAACGTCCTCCGAACCTCCGGTCGCGTCGATGAAGCCAAACCGGAACTCGAAACTTTCCAGCGCCTGAAGAAGCAACAGGAGGGAGCGGCTATCCCCGAGGACGTCGAATGGAACATGTTCGCCGAAGTCTACGACGTCATGGCCGACACGTCGGCGCCCGATACCGCGGCGCTCTTGAAGTTCGATTTACGAACCGGCGCCCAGCAGCCCGCCGGCACACCGGGTGACGCAAATAACGACGCCGTGATCGACTACTGCGACAAAGGCAAACACAACGCGTGTGTTTGGATCGACTACGATCACGACTACGACCTAGATCAAGTGCTGCTCGGAGAGCAATCGGTCCTCATGCGAAACCAGGGGCCCGCGGGATTCCAACCGGCCGAGTTCCCCTTCGTAAAAGGAAGTGGCCTAAGCGGAGTCACCTTTCGCGTCGTCGCCGACACCAAGGGCTTCGACCTATTGGTAACGTACGCCGATCGACCTGCCGTCCTTTACCGAGACAGGCTGCAAGGCCATTACGAGACTGAGGATATCGGCATTCCACCCGGTTCGACAAACGTCTCCGCTGCAGATCTGAATCACGACGGGTGGATCGACGCCATCTATACGGGCTCGGACGGTACATTCGTCTCCTGGAACAAGAGCGGAAAGTTCGCCCCGAGCCAGCGACTCTCATCGGAGCGATCAGCCTTTGCCTTTGCCGACCTCGAAAATCGGGGTACTCTCGATATCGTCTTCGGGCCGGCCGTGCTGAGGAACAATCGCAAGGGCGAGTTCACCTCACGCCAAGCCCCCGAGTTGACCGCCGGTTGTCCCGCATGGCTCGCAGCCGACCTCAACAAAGACGGTCGCACCGACCTAGCCTGTGGAACAAAGCACTTCCTCAATCAGACCGCGCCCGGCAACACTTGGATTGGAGTCGACCTCAAGGGTGTCCGAAACCTCAAACTCGCATTCGGCGCCGAGGTGGAGATCAAAGCCGGAGCCCGGTATCGAAAACAGCTATATGAAGGCCGCCCCATCACGTTTGGCCTGGGGACCGAGAAACAAATCGAGACCGTCAGGATCACTTGGCCCAACGGTCTGATACAGAACGAAGTCAAACAGGCGGGGGGCAAAACATACAAGTATGAAGAGGCGCAGCGTCTCTCCGGCTCATGCCCGATCATTTGGACATGGAACGGGCGCGAGTTCGAATACATCACCGACGTGCTCGGCGTTGCCCCCCTGGGAGCAAGCTCCGGGGACGGCAAGTACTTCCCGGTGGATCACGACGAGTACATCCAGATCCCCGGTCAATCGCTCGCTCCAGTGAACGGCGAGTACCGCATCCGGATCACCGAGGAACTGAGCGAAGTCGCCTACATCGATCATTTAAAGCTCATCGCCATCGATCATCCGGCCGATTCAACGATCTACACGAACGATAAATTCAAAGCACCTCCCTTCCCCGAGTTCCGCCTCTATGAAGTAAGAGACCGGATCACGCCCCTATCGGCGAAGACTTCCGACGGCCGCGAGGTTCTCCGCCGAATCGCCGTGAAAGACGGAACATATCCCGACGATTTCTCACGCAATCTGTCCGGAGTGGCCGACCTTCACCACATCGAGCTCGATTTCGGCTCGAAGATCGACAACGGTGTTCTTATTCTCAGCGGCTGGGTCGACTGGGCCGACGGGTCAACCTTCCTCGGCGTCTCGCAGCACGGCAAAGGCGGTCTGATGCCCCCTTACTTGCAAGTCAAAAACAAGGCCGGCGCTTGGGAAACCGTAGTGGATGACATGGGCATGCCCGCTGGGAAGCCGAAGACAATAGCAGTCGATCTCAGCGGTAAATGGCTATCGCAATCGCGAGAGGTCCGAATCGTTACGAATCTATGCGTCTATTGGGACGAGATCTTCTTCAGCCCGAACACGCAACACGCGGATGCCAAATTGCGAACGGCGCCATTGTCGTCCGCAGACCTTCGTTTTCGGGGATTCTCGCCGGCGATCATTCATCCCGAGCGCAAACAGCCGGAAAAGTTCCTGTACAACGAAGCGAAACCAGTTTCGCTCTGGAACCCGACGCCTGGGCTTTACACCCGCTATGGCGATGTCCTGGAACTGACGCATACCGTCGACGACAAGATGATTGTTATGGGCTCCGGCGATGAGATTCAACTTCGCTTTAAGGCGCTGTCTCCGCCGCCGGCAGGCTGGACGCGAGATTTCCTGCTTCTCGTCGATGGCTGGGCAAAGGATCGCGACGCGAACACGGCGCACGGCCAGAACACTCATCCCCTACCCTTCCATGCGATGAGTCAATTCCCATACGGGCCAAGCGAGCGATTCCCCGACGGCGCTGACCATCGCGAATATCAACGCAACTACAACACCCGGCCGGCTCTACAGCTTATTCGGCCTTTGCGCTGACAGCCTCGTTATAGATTTTGCCGAAGAACTCGCGAGCAGTGGGCGCGGGCCCAACATGCGTGACGTCGGCATGCGTGCTCTCTTTAACGAATCCGACATACCCATACCATCCGAGGTCGTCGAGTACGAAGTCTAGCGCCTCTCTTTGACCAGGCGGCAGATTCGCCAGGGAAATATCGAACACCTGCCCCGTACAATGCGCCGGCATCTCGCCCACTCGCGCGGCGCCCTTCCGCGCGACTCTCTCTTCGTAGTCGAGCGGCTGCACCAAAGCAGTAATCTCGAGTGGAGCCCAGCTTTCCCGCTTCGGCTTCATTGCGTCGAAAAGCCGACGCGTTTCGTATGCGACATACAAGATGGTACCGATCGTTGAAGGCGAAGCCTGGAGATACAAAGATTGATTCGAAAGATCCTCTTCGGCAATCGCGCCCGGTCCATTCTTCCGCACACCGAAGCCGAAAAATTTAGGATTCTCGAAGACGCTGACAAGCTTCTTGCCTTGCTCTCGCTTCAGATCCTCGCAGTTGCGAAACGCCAGGTCGTCAGGACGCAGCCATACGGACAAACGGTGCGGCGCCCGAAGCGTTGGATCTACTTGATTGCGGTATTCGTAATAGAGCTTCTTGAAATCCTGAGGCGACTCCCGATACAGATTCAACAACTGCTCCGCTCGGCTAATGCGGAAGAAGTACGTCGGCGAGTAATCGCGCTCCATGTGATACCGGAGCGACTGGTACAGTTCCCGGTTATGGCTCGGACTGGACCCGAAGAAAGCCTGCGCTACCGTTGCTCCCGATCCAAGTCCGTCAGAGTTCTGAACGATCGATCGTACATCGGCGGCGCATCCTTCCCCGCAGTGATAGGCGAACACGGCCCAGTCGCGTCCACCATACTGGGCTTCGAGTCGCGAAAGATATCCTGCAGCCGCCGGAATCGCGCGCTCCGGCATCATCCGCTCATCCCGGACAAGTACCGTGTAGGGAATTCTCTTCCTGACCGTCACCCATCGGGCCTTTCCTTTCTTCGGCTTCACCAGCTTCCGTTGGGTTCCCATCTTGTAACGGGTGGCATAAACAATCCGCAGTCCCATAGCGCGCGCAGTCCCACCAGCAATCTGCATAATGCCCTTGGGACCGGTTGGACTTTGGGCTCTAGGATCGCCCCAACTTTCCAGATAGGAGATCGCCGCGACGAACGACGGGGGGAGTCCGCTCTGCCGTCCTGCCGACTCGAATATTTTCCAGAGTTTCGGACTGGTAATACGTTCGGCGCCTACTAACGCCTCCGGATCACGCATAATCGCAAACGTCTGCGATTCGATCATCAGTTGCGTCCTGCGCTGAAGAACCAAATCGCTGATCTTTTCCCGATCGACACCGATTCCGGAAAGTCGATTGGATGGAGCAAACGTATCCTTACCGAACCACCCGCCGAACTGTGCAGCACATAGCGGAACAGCGACGGCGAGGGGGAGCATTACCCTGGTCATCATCTATAGGATAGACGGGCAATCGTCTCGAGATGGTACGTCTGTGGAAACAGATCGATCATGATCATCTCATCGACACCATAGCCGGCGGACAATAGTGGGGCCATGTCGCGAGCGAGGGTCGCCGGATCGCACGCAACGATCACAATTTGTTTCGGCTTCAACCGTGCAAGATGCCGGACAGCATATTTGCCAAGGCCAGAACGCGGCGGATCCGCCAGCACGAAGGCGGGCGCTTCCGGCAATCCTGCAAGATACTCGTCAACGGAAGATCGCAAGGCTTGCGCCTTCGGCACGTTTTGAACCAGGTCTGCAACCGCAGCATTCGTGGATTCGACAGCAGTTACACGCTCAAACTGCTGAGCCATTGTCCAGGTAAATAGCCCCACGCCCGCGTACAGGTCAAGCGCCGAATCCCCTTGCGCGTCTCCCACCGCAGCGTCGACAAGCTGATCGACCAGAAAGCGATTCACCTGGAAGAACGATTTATAGCTCACACGGAAGCCGTGATACGTAATCGGACCCGACGTGTACCCCGGGATTCTCTCGGCCGCCCAATCGAAGAAAGACCGCGCAACCGGACGTTCGGTCTCTAAAACATTCAACTGTGTCTCTGTTTCATTCGTAAATATCTCGAGCTCTTTGACGAACTGCGGAAACCGCCGATCCCGCAACATCTCGTTCAAGACGACAATGCATTCGTTCAAACGCGGCGACGAGATGGGACACTGTTCAATCGCTACAAGCTCGTGCGACCCAGCCTTCAAGTAACCGAGCTTTCCATTCCGAATATGAAACTGGCTGCGGTTCCGATAATGCCATTCCGGCCCGTAGATGACGCGAATATTCTCCGGAGCATCGAACTTACCGACACGCCGCATCACCTCGCGAAGAATAGTCACCTTCTGCTGAAGCTGAAAATCGTACTTCGCATGTTGATAGTGGCAGCCGCCGCATGTCCCGAAGTAGGGACAGCCGGGCTCGGTCCGTTCCTTCGACGGCTCCTCGACTCCGAGCAGCCGCGCATGCAGGGGATCCACCTGCTCGACGTGGACGCGTTCCCGCGGCAGAACGAATGGCGTCAGGATGACCCGGCCATCGAGGCGGGCCAAACCGTCGCCTCCATAGACCAGCTTTTCGATTGTGATTGACTCGGACATTGTACGATGGGGTTTGTCTGCCCCACCTAGAATGAAAGCACGAGTTCTGTCCGGAGTCCAACCTACCGGCAATTTACACATTGGAAATTATCTCGGAGCCCTTAAAAACTGGGTAAAGATCCAGTACGACTACGACAGCATTTTCTGCATCGTCGATTTGCACGCGATCACGGTCTACCAGAAGCCGGAAGAGTTGCGCGCCAAGATCCGTGAACTGGCGGGCATCTTCATCGCCGCCGGAATTGATCCGAAACATTCGTCAATCGTCGTGCAATCGAGCGTACCCCCGCACGCCGAGCTCAGTTGGATGCTCACCTGCGTAACACCAATCGGCTGGCTCTATCGGATGACGCAGTTCAAGGCAAAGTCCGAAGCTCAGGACACCATTGGCGACGGATTGCTGCAGTACCCCGTCTTGATGGCCGCGGACATCCTCCTTTACCAGGCAAACATCGTTCCCGTGGGTGACGATCAGTCACAGCATCTTGAATTGGCTCGCGACATCGCGCAACGCTTCAATTCGCTCTATGGCGAAACGTTCGTCATGCCCGCGACGAAGCTGCCGACCGTAGGCGCGCGCGTAATGGGACTGGACGATCCGGAAAAAAAGATGAGTAAGTCGGCCACTGGTTCCGGCCACGCAATCGGTCTTCTCGATCCGCCGAACGTGATTCGCAAGAAGTTTATGAAGGCGACCACCGACTCAAATCCCGCAGTCGACTTGGCAACGATGGGCCCGGGCGTAGCCAATCTGCTCAACATCTTCCAAGCTTTGAGCGACTGGACCGACGAACAGATGCGCGCCCATTTTAGCGGTATGCGATACGGTGATTTGAAAAAGCAAGTCGGCGAGATGGTTGCATCCAGCCTGGAGCCGATTCAGCAGCGATACCAGGAAATCACGGCCGACCCGGCGTATCTCGACGGCATCCTGCGAGAAGGCGTCGAACGAGTCATGCCAATCGCGAACTCTACGGTCGAGTTAGTCAAATCCCGCATGGGCCTTTACACGCGGTCATAGCGGATGACCATTGCGGCGTACAGCCGACTGCTCCGTTCGAACCGGAACGTCCGGCTGCTATGGTTCGCCCAACTTATCAGTGAAATTGGCGACTGGCTGTACGCCGTCGCGATCTACAGTCTCATCCTTGAAGTTACCGGCTCGGCCAAAGCCGTCGCATTCGCGTTCCTGCTTCAGGTTTTGCCCCAGACGTTCTTCGCCCCTGCAGCGGGCGTTCTGAACGATCGCCTCAGTCGTAGAAAACTGATGCTCTTTGCTGATGTCGCACGAGCGGTCGTGACGTTCTGCATGTTGTTCGCCCAGTCCGACCAAGCCACCTGGCTACTCTACGTGCTGTTGTTCCTCGAAACCGTCTTCTGGTCTCTCTTCGAGCCGGGCCGAACCTCCGTCATTCCGAATATCACTTCCGGGCCCGAGGAATCGCTAGTAGCAAACTCACTTTCCACGTTGACCTGGAGCGTCTCCCTTGCATTTGGATCCGGTCTCGGCGGCTTACTGGCTGCCTCATTTGGGCGCAACACGGTGTTCCTGATCAACGCTCTCTCCTTCCTCGTGTCGGCGTTCTTAATACGCTCGATGCGCTTCAAGGAACCGCATCTCGACAATGCCCCGCCCTTTCATGCGAGCGAGCTCACCCGCTTCACGCCAATTGCGGAAGGGGCCCGCTATGTTCGACAAGATCCGAGACTCCTGGTGACCATGTTCGTCAAGACGGGCACCGCGATTCTGGGGGCCAACTGGATCATTCTTCCGATTTACGGTGAGCGCATGTTTCGAGTGGGATCGAACACGGAAACGGCGGGCATGCTGGGCATGAGCCTTCTGATGTGCTCCCGCGGCATTGGAGCGCTGATCGGGCCGCTTCTTGCCGGTGTTTGGTCCGGACACAACGAAGCGCGAATGCGTTACGGCATCGTAATCGCATTCGCTATCGCGTCCGCCGGCTACCTTACCGTCTCTCAAGCAACATCGCTAGTAGTTGTCTGCTTCGCGATCGCAGTCGCGCATTCTGGCGGCTCAATAGCTTGGGTCTTCTCAACCACTCTTCTGCAAAAATACACCGACGACAAATTTCGTGGACGTGTCTTCTCAGCCGAGTTCGCCTTCCTCATGGCGGCCCTATCCGTTGTAACGTTCACCGGAGGCACATTGGTAGACGCGGGTCTGCCGGTTCGTTCCTTGGCGTTCGCAGTCGGAATCCTGATACTCATCCCCGGCTTGCTCTGGATCGCCGCCCAGAAGATGTGGCGCAACGAAGCCGTTAAACGCTCATCACCGTAACCGACGCGAAGCCCTCGCTCACCGTTGGCGGCACGAGTCTGCGCAACATCGCTTCAATCACCCAATCCGGAACAACGCGCGCCCGCGCGGCATTCCGAGCTTTGCAGACATCGGCAGGTATATCGAAAAATACGGCCTCGACACTACACTCATACAACAGGGACATTCGGATGTAGGGCCGCCGTTCCCGCAGAGTGATATGGGTCGCGTCGATGAACGTCAAAGGACGACGCAGTTCTAATCGGCGCCTAACGAGATAGCGTAGGGTCGCGAAAACCTCGGCGTGAATACTTTGGTCGGTCTCATCATCGGCCAGAAGGAAGCGCAGCTCATCGCTCGACAGTACGGCGACACCGTGCTGCTTTGCCCATGTCGATTTACCCGACCCGGGGAGGCCAACGAGAACCACTAGACGAGGACGAATCGTTCGGCCTCCAGCAGCCTCGCCGCAATCCGCCGGCGAGCTTCGATGATATTGACAGGCTCCCTCTTCAGAAATCGCTTCAGGACCGCGAGGTTCGTGCGCAGCATATCGCCTTCGGAACTGGCAGTCAGCACCGTTTTTGCCGCCTCATCAATCCAAGTCCACGCCTCTTCGACAAACACGCGCGTGAGTTCACCGTCTGGATTCCGAAGCGTTACGGATTCGATGGCATACGTATACATCAGAATGTCAGCGACTTTCGCCATGATTTCCTGCTGTTCTTCAAGCTTCGTGTTGAATCGCTGGAAAGCAACTCCAAGTACGAAGTATCCGACCTTCTCCGATGGAGGCGATGACAGCAACTGCTCCTGAAGCTGCTTCACCTCCTGCACAAGTTTCCCGCGCTTCATCAACATGCCCACAGCGAGAAGACGATTGATCTCGTTCGTACCTTCAAAGATTCGATTGATACGTGAGTCCCGGTAAGCGCGCTCCACCGCATAATCCTGGTGATAGCCATAACCGCCGTGAATCTGCACACCTTCATCGACCACGTAGTCGAGCATCTCGGATGCGAACACTTTCACATAGGAGCACTCCGTCGCGAACTCTTCCGTCGCTTTCAATAGCGATTGACCTTCCCCCATACGCGCCTGAATTTCGCCCGTCACCCGATAACTCATCGTTTCCGCCGCGTGGATCCGAACGGCCATTTCGGCCACCTTATGGCGAATCAGGCCAAACTCAGCGATGCTTTTCCCGAAAGCCTTCCGCTCCTTTGCATACTTCAGCGACTGCGCCAATACTTCCTTTGCGCCGCCAACCGCAAAGGGCCCGAGCTTCAGACGACCAAGGTTCAGAATGTTGAACGCAATGATGTGGCCGCGTCCGCTCTCCCCCAGCACATTCGCGACAGGAACCCGAACGTTATCAAAGAAAACGGCGGTTGTGCTGCTGCCCTTGATGCCCATCTTTTTCTCTTCGTGTCCTACCGAGACACCTGGCCAGGAACGCTCCACTAGAAAGGCAGTGAACTGCTCGCCACTAATCTTCGCGAAGACTGTAAAAAAATCGGCCGAGCCGCCGTTGGTAATCCACATCTTCTGCCCGTTCAGAACATAGTGCGTCCCATCGGCAGCCAAGTCGGCGCGCGTCTTCGCCGCCAATGCATCGGAGCCCGCGTGCGATTCCGAAAGGCAGTAAGCCCCGATCCATTCCGCGCTCGTCAGCTTCGGGAGATACCGCTCCTTCTGCTTCTCGGTCCCAAATAGCAATAAGGGCAGCGTTCCAATGCCCGCGTGAGCTCCGTGCCAGGCCGCATACGATCCGTCCTTGGCGATGCCTTCGGCGACGATCATCGCCGACACAAGATCCATTTCCATCCCGCCGTACTGCTCGGGAACCAGAACTGCCGTCAGCCCAATCTCCGCCGATTTTCGCAACACTCCGGCTGCGACCCCGGGCTCCTGGCGCTGAATCGCATCGAGTTGCGGAACAACTTCGTGATTCCAGAACGTCTCGGTCGCGCGCGCGATCGCTTTATGTTCCTCGGTGAACTTCTCCGGTGTAAAAATGCTACTCGATTGCTTCGAAGATGCCGGCTGCACCCTGCCCTCCTCCAACACACATCGTCACCATTCCATACCGGGTTCCGCGCCGCTTCATCTCGCGAAGCAGGGTCGCCGTGAGCTTAGCGCCTGTACATCCCAGCGGATGACCAAGCGCTATAGCCCCTCCATTCGTGTTGACACGATCGAGCGAAAGCCCCACCTGCCTGATCACCGCCAATGCCTGTACCGCGAAGGCCTCGTTTAACTCGATCAGCCCAATGCCATCGAGTGACAAATTCGCCAGCGCAAGAGCTTTCGGAATCGCCACCGCCGGGCCGATCCCCATAATCTCCGGCGGCACACCTGCCGCCGCGAAACTCACGAACCGCGCCATCGGTTTCAACCCGAGCTGCCGAGCTTTCGATTCCGACATCACGAGCGCGGCAGCGGCCCCGTCCGACATCTGCGACGAATTGCCAGCCGTCACCGTGCCTTGCGCGTGAAATACCGGCTTTAGCTTTGCCAGCGCTTCCATCGACGTATCTGCACGTGGCCCTTCATCTCTGACGCATCCGTCAAGAAGAATCATCTCCTCGTCAAAGGCGCCTGAACCTTGCGCCTTAAGAGCATTGGTGTGACTGCGCAACGAGAACTCGTCCTGTTGCTCACGAGTGATACCGTACTTGCGCTGCAGGCGTTCAGCGGTCAAACCCATGCCCATATACATCTCAGGGCGGTTATCGACAAACCACGGGTTCGGCGCAAACTTATTGCCGGCCATCGGAAGCATCGACATCGACTCGCTGCCACCTGCGATGATAATTTGCGCGCCACCGGATCGAATGCGATCGGCAGCCATCGCAATCGACTGCAACCCGGAGGAACAAAAGCGGTTGATCGTCACGCCCGGAACAATGTCGGGCAGCCCCGCGCGTAACGCCGCGATCCGAGCCATATTCATGCCCGACTCGGCTTCCGGCATCGCGCAGCCCAAGATCACATCTTCCACTTCATCTTTCGCGACTTCCGGATGTCGTTCGAGCAAAGCTTGAATCACACTTGCAGCCATGTCATCCGGCCGCATGTTCCGAAGACCGCCCTTATTCGCTTTGCCAATCGGGGTTCGAAGGCAATTTATGATGACAGCTTGTTCCATGGAAGTTCCCGTCCAAATCGTACCAGCATTGGCGAGCCGTCCTTGATGCACAATAAGACAAATGACCGGACTTACACGCCGCACCTTTCTGCAGTCGTCATTACTCATGGCCCAGCAACCCGGCGCCAGGCCGCCCGCCAGGCCCCAGGGCGTTGAAGTAATCAACCCACGCGAGCGCGTGCCTCTTGCCTGGATCATCGACGACTCTACTTGTCTGGTCAACCTCAATCGGTTTTCCATCCCCCAGTTCGCAGCGACATTTCCCGAACGCTACAAGCAGGACTGGCGCAGCATGCCTTACGAGATCCCGGATTCGTTCGTGCGCCGCTTCGCCGAGTGGTCACAAAAAGAAGGTGTCAAGGGCAAGTACAGCATCGTTCCCTTCCCCGCCTGCGTGGGACGCCTCGATCGCGAAGTGCCTGGATGGACACCCAAAGAAATCACCGACAGCATCAAACTAGTTCGTGATCAGATCGTTCCCAATTGGGACATTCATCCCGAGATGATCACGCACACCCGCATCATTGACCTGAAGACCGGGCATCCCGTGGTTGAGCGCGGGCCGAAATGGATGGAGAACTGGGAATGGTGTGAAGGCCGAAGCGTCGATGAGATCGCCGCCTATATTGCCTACTCGCTCCAGATTTTGAAAAACGTTGACCTCCAATGCGATGGCTTCACGACACCGGGCGGCTTCGGCGAGGGTGGGCTTCCGCAGCTTTCGCAAGCCGCGTTCCAAGCTGTCCGATCGGTCTACGGAACCGAAGTTCCCCACTACTTCCGCAACGTCATCGACAAAGGATCTGAGACTACCGCTCCGCGGATCGAGTACGCCTCAGGGCTGGATGGCCCATCGCCGCAGTGCGTCGTCTCCATCTACGCCTGCACCGGCGATTGGACCGGCAACTGGGACGCCTCACAGAAGCCGGATGTTGACAGATTCATCTCACCGGACCTCTCTAAAGGCCGCATAGTCGAGGTCATCGATCGCGGCGATCCTGCATTAATGCTCTGCCATTGGACGGGCATTCATCACAACGGCTCCGAAGCGGGCTTCAAAGCCATGCAGGAGATTGTGCGGAGGCTCCATGCTCGCTATAAGCAAGTGCAGTGGATGAAGCTAGTGGACGTGGCTCGCTACTGGGCTGCCAAGGAGCTTACGACAATCGAAGCGATTGCCACAGGATTGAAGCTAAAAGCCCCGTATGCCTGCAGCGACTTTACGCTACGCTGGCGGACAAACCGCCGCCCGGCAGGCCTACGGGAAGTCCGCGGTTGGCAAGCAATCGAACCCGGCACGTGGCGCAGGGACGGCGAATCGCTTGTCGTTTGCATAGCTCTCAACAAAGGCGTGTCAGAGCTACGCCTCGACACCTAGCCTAGGCGAACGCCCGCAAACTCCGCCAGGATTTGCCGTACGTCTTCCGAGCCGCGCCCAAAGGAAGCGGTCTTCACTTCTTCGCCGGAATTGTCCAGAGAAACAATCGCTGGCTCAGGCCCGTGTATTCTTCCTCGCCCGAATCCCCGACGTTCACTTCTTTCTCCGGCTTCCAGTCGCCCATGTCGAACGTATTCGAGACCAGGCGCGTGCCCGGCTTTAGTTGCTCCATTAGCCGCGGCCGAAGCTTCAAATTGACAGAAGACAACAGGAACAAAGTAACCACAGTCGCCGGACGAAACTCCGCTTCAAACAGATCGGCTTCTTGGAAGCGAACCAGATGCTCGACGCCGGCCTTCTTTGCGTTCTCACGCGCTTCTTTGATGCGCTCGGGGTTGATATCGATCCCGACACCATGCGCGCCATAGGTTTTAGCCGCCGCAATGACAATCCTTCCGTCACCGCAACCCAAGTCATAGACCACGTCA
Organism: Bryobacteraceae bacterium; assembly: GCA_035630195.1. Taxonomy (GTDB): domain Bacteria; phylum Acidobacteriota; class Terriglobia; order Bryobacterales; family Bryobacteraceae; genus DASQDN01. Next base: position 218 of record DASQLD010000003.1, on the reverse strand, counting down.
CTCTTCTTGACGTCCGCTAGTTTCAACATCTCCTGAACGGCTTTCTCCGTTGTAGGAACATAGGGCACGTCAGGGGAACGAACGGGCTTGGCGCTCTGGGCCGTCAGGATAGCGGCGCCCAAAAGAGCCTGGACGAATAAGGTACGAGCGAAAGAGTTTCGAATCATTCTTAAGGGAAACCTCGACTTGGTGATTATCGCAAACTCAGGTATCTGCTG
>DASQLD010000002.1:0-4006 GCA_035630195.1 Bryobacteraceae bacterium | reverse complement strand
ATGCGGCTAGATGCCGGGTAACGGCTGGATCGGAAACGTAAGGCAGTCCAAGCTCGCGGAATACGCTGCGCTTTTCCTCTTTGGGCTTGTCGTTAAGATCGCAGAACGGAAGAAAGCCCTCGACAGCCAACTCGAGAACTTCTTCGCGCGTAATCTCGGTTCTTAGCGTTCCACCGATAAGCCCGGAGCCGGCGCCAAGTACAGTAATCTCGACCTTCTGCAGTTTTGCGTCGGATAGGAGGCGTTCCTTGGCAGCGGCGCATTGCCTGCGAAGACCACTTCGTTGGCGCAACGAGAGCTGCGTTCCGAGCTTACTCTCGACCAGCCATGTCAGCGTCAAATCGAGATTGTCGCCTCCGAGCAGCAAGTGTTTACCAACCGCGGTACGCGTGAATTCGACGTGATCTCCAGTACGTCCGACTTTGATCAACGTGAAGTCGCTGGTTCCGCCGCCAACATCGCAAACCAATACCACCTGGCCGTCGAACAGGCTCTTCTGCGATTGGGTTAGATGATTGGCGATCCAGGAATAGAATGCGGCCGCGGGCTCTTCAATCAGCGTGATGTTAGTGAGCCCGGCGTCATTGGCCGCCTGAACGGTCAACTCACGCGCTTCCTCATCGAAAGACGCGGGCACCGTCAGCACCACGCGATGATCGTTAAGCGATCCGCCGTTGCGAGCTTCCCAGGCGTCTCGGATGTGCTTCACGTATGCGGTTGAGACTTCGACTGGGGATAAAACTCTTCCTGCTTCCTGCGCGTCCCATGGCAAGACCTTTGCAGTTCGATCAACGTCCGGGTTCGACAGCCATGACTTCGCTGAGTGAACGGTCTTGGTTGGCAGCAACGCGCCTTGTTCACGGGCATACGCGCCGATGTACTGTTGGTCATCGCCCAGATAAAGGAATGACGGAAGCGTACGTTGGGTCTCCGTCAATCCGGGCCGGATATGCTGCGCGATTTCGAGGACGTGAATCGGTGGGAAGTCGGCGTTTTCGGCTTCTACCGGATCGATGAATGCTAGCGCTGAGTTTGTAGTGCCTAAGTCAATTCCGACGTTCATCCGCTGACTCGTTCACGAACGTTGAACTCGAGCTTCCATCGACGACCATCTTTGGCGACACACCAAAGCTGCAGCATGCCCGTTTCGGTAACGACCGCTTCGAGCGTGACGCGCACGATCTCCCCGGCATGACCTTCAGCCGGTAGATTCACTTCCACGGGAGAAAGCTCTTCCAAATCGTCGCCGACCTCATCGAGCATGGCGCCGGCGGGGTCGTCTTTACGCACTGCCGAAGTGAAGAATCGGAACTCTGCAGGCTCGCCTACAATCAGACCGAACTCGCGATCGGGGAACGTGTGATCGGTCCCTTCTTCCATGCCGAACGGCGCGACAGTCAAAGCCTTCAATGGCGCAGGCAGTCCGGGCACAGCCGGCATTGAGGACTCGATACCGACGTAGTATGTTCGCGCAGTGCCGCCACGAATGCGGACACCTTTTCCTTGCCGTGCCAGACCGTAATATGCGGCTCCTCGCGACACGGCGTGCATCAGGTCTTCCCCTGCGAGGACTTTTACAGCCGGCTTGCCTTCGGCCATCAGCCAACCATTCAATGTCTCGAGTAGCCGATCGCGGACGACACCCGCGCGTAGCACTCCGCCGTTGAACAGAACGTGCGTGGGCGCCGCAAACTGCTCGCCCTGTTGCCGCAAGAACTTGGCAAGATGTCGTGTGATCGCAGCATCGGCCGCATACGGGAGTCCGATTTCCTGCAACCCGACGCGCCGACGCGCTTGCGGCATGTCGGTGCTGGACGTCACCGGAAAGAATCCCTCGAGTAGAACGCGGTACAGATCCTCACGGCTGAGAGCGGTCTTGATAAGACCGCCAACCAAGCCTGTGCCCCGACCGAGAATCGTGATGGGCGTAGACTTCTCGTTCGAATCCGGCTGCAGCATCTTTTCCTTCGCGATGCGGCACTGCTGCCATAAGGCGTTGAGCTGCATCGAGTCCAGCTTAGTGTTCTTTTCTGCAAGCTGAGCTTCGACTGTGCGCGCGAGCGCCAGATCCATGTTGTCGCCACCGAGCAGAATGTGCTCGCCGACCGCGACCCGCTCGAGTCGAAGCTCGCCGCCCTCTTCAGTTACAGCGATGAGCGTGAAGTCCGTCGTGCCGCCCCCGATATCGACCACGAGAATCAGATCGCCGACACCGACCTGTTCGCGCCAGTTGGGGTGCCGCTCGATCCAGGAATAGAAAGCAGCCTGAGGTTCCTCTAAGAGGACGATGTTCTTATAACCAGCTTCTTCGGCGGCATGTTGCGTGAGCTCACGAGCTACCGCGTCGAAGGAAGCCGGCACAGTAACCAGGATCGACTGGTCCTCAAAAGGCTCTTCAGGATGAGCCTGGTTCCAGGAGTCACGAATGTGCTCCAGGTAAGCGCGTGAAGCTGCCACCGGAGAGATCTTGCCGACACCATCCGGCGCAGCGAGCGGTAGGAGCGATGATGTCCGATCGACTCCTCCGTGCGATAGCCACGACTTTGCAGACGATACCAAACGCCCAACGTTTTCGGCGCCGCGTTTCTGCGCGAGTTGGCCGACAACGTAGGCTGGTGTTTCGTTCCACGGCAGGCCGATCGATCCTTCCGGAAAATCTGTTGGGCCGGGCAGGTAAAGGAACGAGGGGAGCAGCGGCTCGGCGCGAACTTCACCCGGATTCGTTAGCTGTTCTACCGTCTGAGCGGTTACCGGCGGAGGGGTGTGGGCGTCCGCCGCGGCGTTCGGGTCGACGAACGCTACTCCGCAGTTCGTGGTGCCAAGGTCGATTCCAATGATGTACGGCAAGGCTGGTTACTCAATCTCGATTTCGGCTGGGGCAAGTACCGTGACTTCTTTGGGCTGAAGCTTCGGCAGGTCCACTTTGTCAACCCGCCAGCCTTTGTGCCGGAGGATTCCCTGTGAGGCCTTCCCGCTGGCCGGCACGTTGCCGATCAGCTTGATGGCCTGCACGTCGCCGGATTCGATACGTGTGCGTGTGCCTTCAACACCATCGATGATAGGACTCAACGTCACATAGCGACCTAGCGACGATCGGCTCTGCTCATGCAAGCTGCGGACTGCGGCCCCCACTTGATCGTCCGAATAGCCCGCGATATCTTCCATCAGAAAGTCGATCAACCGGGCATCTCGCTGAAGGATAGAAAGCATTTGAAGCGCACCGTCGCTCGTTCGGATTTCCGGTTGCGGCTTCACTACAGGAGGGGGCTTCACTTCGGATTTTCTTACAAACCCGAACTCTTCGGCGACCCTTACGGGAAGTTCGCCTCGGAACAAAATTGCGAAGAAGCTACTGAAAGCAGACGAGATGCGTGACAAAGGTGCCTCAGAATTCAGGATACACCGCGTCTACTGCGGTACGATCGTCGATTCCGTTGTGAACCGTTTGTAGTCGCGATAACGAATTGTGAACTTGATCCGGAGCGGCCCGGAGCTGAAATCGAGCGTGTCATCGGCGAACGTCAGGACTGGAAACCAGAACTCGCCGAACTTCTCGCGAACGGTCGTGAAGTACGGAAACAGATTATCTTTCGCCGGGTTCGAGCTGCGCATTTGAGGAACGGCGCGCCCTTCGCTGCGGATGATGGAGTCGTCTCGTTTGTCGACCCAGAACATGCCGTCAAACATGCGCATGCCTTGCAGAATCTGCTTCGGGCGCACCTGTAGCACCCAACAGTCGATTCCGTCGATGGTCTCTTCGCCTTTAACTTTGGTCTCGTACAAGCTGAGACGGTCTTTGGTGAACAGTAAGGGCTGAATCTCACGCATGTCGTGGAAGTCTTCCTCGGTCATGCGAAGACGTTTCAATGTCGAGTTGGGCTGCCCGGTTAGCTGCTCGACACGATCGTTATTCGGGAGAAAAATGACCTCGCGGCGCTCCTGATACAAACCGGCCTTCGCTCCCCGGTGGTCAAATTCTTCCACGGTGAGCCACTGCTTATATGTG
>DASQLD010000001.1:0-3934 GCA_035630195.1 Bryobacteraceae bacterium | reverse complement strand
AGCGGTGGCTTGCTATCATCATTCTTTCGTTGATCGCAAAACCTTCCGTTGAACTTACCGTCCGATCGACTCCGCAATACCTGGCCCAGCGCGGATTCGCATATGAGTCCCTTCGCGTCACCGAACTGACCGGCGGTGTCTCGAACATCGTCCTGCTTGTAGAACATGCGGGTGGCCGGTTTGTCCTCAAACAGGCCCTTCCCCGGTTGCGTGTCGAGCAGGAGTGGTTCTCCGACATGCGACGGATCTTCCAGGAATCCGCCGCGCTGCGCTTACTCGCTCCAAAGCTTCCTCCCGGGAGTATTCCCAGCGTTTTGTTCGAAGACCCAGAGAATTACGCCTTTGCGATGAGCGCCGCGCCCGATGGATCGGAATCGTGGAAGGCCTGCCTTCTACGAAACGAACCCAATTCCCGCATTGCCGAACACGTCGGAGAGATTCTCGGAACTCTGATGCGAGAAAGCTGGAATTCACAGGAGCTAGCGGCGCAGTTTGGTGACCTTACCATCTTTGAAGAGTTGCGACTTGATCCTTACTACGGTCGTATGATCGCGCTCTACCCGGATTTGGCGGCGCACTTTGAGGCGTTGATCGAAGATTGCCGGACACGCAGAGTTTGCCTTGTCCATGGCGACTGGAGTCCCAAGAACATACTCGTCCACGACTCACATGCCATCGCGATTGATTTTGAAGTTATTCATTTCGGCGACCCGTCGTTTGACGCAGCCTTCCTGCTTAATCACTTGTTGCTGAAGACCTTTTATGGAATCAAGGCGGCGCCGCTCCTGGCAGAGGTCTTCTGGACGTCCTTGCGTGGGACGATGCCAGATGCTCCGTGGTTTGAAAAGGCGACACTCGCGCATCTCGGAGGATTGTTGCTCGCGCGCATGGACGGCAAATCGCCTGCCGAATACATTCGCGATCCGAAGCTCAAGCAGCGAATCCGGCTCTTCGCGCGCGAGCTCATCGTCAACCCGCCGGCATCCATTGCCGAAGTTTGGAGCAGATATGCCGCCAAGCATTAGAGCACTGAGAGCATACGAGATTCTCGACTCACGAGGCAATCCGACTGTCGCTGCCCGCGTGACCCTGTCCAACGGTGTTTCGGCGATGGGGCACGCTCCATCGGGAGCATCCACGGGCAGGCACGAAGTGACTGAGTTGCGCGACGGCGATCCGGCCCGCTACGCGGGCAAGGGAGTTCAGCGAGCCGTTCGGAATGTCGAGGAAGTGATTTTCCCTGCCCTCCGAGGCGCGAGTATCGAAGATCCGACCGTTCTGGACCGGCGGATGCTCGAACTTGGAGATATCGGCGCCAATGCTGTTCTCGCGGTGTCGTGTTCGGTCGTTCGAGCGCTATCTCTGGTCCGGGAGGAGCCTCTGTGGAAGACGCTCGCTCGGACGACACCAACAATCCCCGTTCCGATGGTCAACATACTCTCGGGAGGCCTGCATGCGGCGCACAACATCGAATTCCAGGATTTTCTCGTCATCGCACATGGGTTCGATTCGTATTCCGAAGCGCTTCAAGCGATAACCAGAGTGCATCTGCACGCGAGGCTCGTGCTCGAATCGCGCGGCTTCTCGATAACGGGTGTGGCCGACGAAGGCGGCTGGGGACCGTTGCTCCCTTCGAACGAGACCGCGCTGCAGATCGTCACCGAGGCGATCGAACAGTCCGGATACCGTCCATCCGAGCAGTTCTCGATCGCGCTGGATGTCGCCGCCTCCCAATTCTATAAGGATGGCCGGTACGTACTTCGAACGGAACGTCGATCTCTGACGAGCAGCGAAATGGTCGAGCTGCTGGAAACCTGGGCTTCACGATATCCGGTTGCCTCCATTGAAGATGGACTAGAAGAAGATGACTGGGACGGATGGCGCGAGTTGACGGCGCGTCTCGGCGGGAAGCTGCAACTCGTCGGAGATGATCTGTTTACAACGAATCAGACGCGAGTTCAGCGCGGGATCGACATCTGTGCTGCCAACGCGGTCCTCGTGAAGATGAACCAGATCGGGACCGTCAGTCAAACGCTCGAGGTTCTCGACTTGGCCCGGAAAGGCGGTTTCAACGCCGTGGTCTCCGCGCGATCAGGCGAAACGGAAGACAGCTTCCTGGCGGACCTCGCGGTTGCTTCAGGGGCAGGTCAAATTAAGGTCGGCTCGATCACACGATCCGAGCGGCTCGCCAAGTACAATCGTCTTCTCGAGATCGAGAAGGACGACGCACTGCCGTATCACCGCCTAATTATTCCGTAAGATTAATGGTGCCGCGACAGTTGGGAGCGCCGCAATGACACGGAACATGCTCGACATCCTTGTCGAAGTGATAGTCGAGGGTCAACTCTTCTCCCGGGTGAATGTCGCGCGCGCTCATATAGAGGATGTGATCTTTCACAATCCACGCGTAGCAATTGGGATTGCAGCAATGGTTTACGTACTGCGCCCCACTCCCGCCGACGTTCCCGTCGATGCACCAGTAAGAGTTCAGAGTGAAGAGATAGTTGAGAGGTCCTTCGGCACGCCGCTTCGTTTCGCGACGGCTGATCTTCTCGCCGGTGTACTCCATGATCTTTCGGCGGGCTGGGATCTTCTCTTCCGCAAACACTCCCCATCGATGAATCTTGGACGGAGAGACGCGAAGTTTGAACGAACAAAAACGCGGATCCAGTTTTGGGTCCGCGTTTTTGGTTACAGAGTCTTTGGTTACAGGTTTTCTAAGAGCGGTATTTTTGGCCATCAAGCTGGAGATCAGGAACCGGCTTTCTGTTTGATTACGTCGATCAATTCTTTCACTGCGGCCGCGCTCTTGTCCAGTTGCGCCTGTTCATCGGCCGTGAGCTTGAGCTGATAAACCTGCTCAATGCCGTTAGCGCCTAGCTTTACCGGCACACCAGCGAACAGACCGTTCACACCGTACTCGCCTTCGAGGTAAGCGGCGCATGGTAAGACCTTCTTCTTGTCCTTCAGAATCGATTCAACCATCTCGACGGTCGCTGCCGAAGGGGCATAGTAGGCGCTACCCGTTTTCAGATATTTAACGATCTCGGCGCCGCCGTCGCGAGTACGCTGCACAAGGCGATCGATGGTCGCCTGGTCAGTCAACTCGGTCAGCGGAATACCGCCTACTGTTGTCAAGCGCACGATCGGGACCATTGTGTCTCCGTGGCCTCCGAGAACCAAAGCTGTGATGCTTTCCACGGAGACGCCAAGTTCCTGCGAGATAAACGTTCGATAGCGAGCGGTGTCGAGTACGCCGGCCATTCCGACAACCCGGCTCTTCGGGAACTTCGATACCTGGAAGGAGGTCCAGCACATCGCATCCAGCGGGTTTGTCACCAGAATCAAGATAGCGTTTGGCGAGTGTTTAACAGCCTGCTCGGTTGCCGTGCGGACAACTTCGTAGTTGGCCAGAAGTAAATCATCGCGCGACATGCCTGGCTTGCGGGGGAAGCCTGCGGTAATGACGACGATGTCGGAATTTGCAGTCGCCTCATATCCATTCGAGCCGGTGACAAGAACGTCATAGCCCTCGACGGGACCCGCCTCTAAAATGTCGAGGCCCTTTCCCTGCGGAACGCCGTCCACGACGTCGACAAGAACAACATCGGCCAGTTCTTTATCGGCGATGCGAACAGCACAGTTTGCGCCCACATTTCCGGCGCCTACGACGGTAACTTTTTTTCTCATAGATGGGGAACTCAAGCCGAATTATATCGCGCGCTTTCTGCGGAGACCTACCGTCGCATCAACACGGCGTAAGGATCAATCGCGATTCGCAGAGGAGGTTGAGGTACATCGGACCCGAAACTTATCGGCTCACTCGAAGTGCGAACCCATTTCGTAGTCGATTTCTTGCCGGGTAGTTGCATCTCGACTGGGACGGTGACGGAGAATTCCTCATCCACGCCAGTCTGCGCGATGGATCCGGTCA